>NZ_JAPDFL010000001.1:1450000-1672500 GCF_025949695.1 Pararhodobacter zhoushanensis
GCCAAAGGTCAGGCCGATCAGCAGGTAGTTGGCCATCAGCGCCGGGCGGCTCAGGTCGGCCCCGTAGAACGCCAGAAACCCGAGAGCGGCGACCGATACCGGCAGGCTGAGGCTTGGAAACAGCACAGTGCGGCCCGTTATGGTGACAAGATTCCCGGCGATGATACCGGCGACGCCAAAGGCGACGGTCAGTGCCAGCATCGTCGTGGCGGTGACAAGCGCGCCATCGGTGCGCAGGATCGCGTGAAACAGCGGGATCGTGGTGACCAGCGAGACCAGCGCCGCGCCATGGCAAAAGATCGCCAGACTGGCGCGGTTCAGCGCCGGGGTCTTGAAGATCACCGCCGGGAACAGCGCGTTGGCCGCGCGGCGTTGCGAGCTGAGCAGGCCGACGATACCCGCCGCGGCCGCAACCGCCGCCAGCCCGGCCCAAAGCCGCAGGCCGGGCACCGAGACCATCTCGATGGCACCGGTCAGGCCCGTGACCAGCAGGACCAGCGACAGGAAGCCTTGCAGATCAAAGCGCCCGGCGGCGGCAGCGCGCCGGGGGATCTTGGTGCGCAGCAGCACCGTGATCGCCAGCAGTGCCAGCGGGATGGTGACCAGAAACAGGCTGCGCCAGCCAAAGGTCACCACCAGAACGCCCGCCACCAGCGGACCCGCGGTCGAGGCAACCACGCTGATCGCCGCGATATTGCCCTGCGCGCGTCCCCGGTCGCGCGGGGCCACGACATCACCGATCAGTGCCTGACTGAGCGACATCAGCCCGCCGCCGCCCAACCCTTGCAACAACCGCGCCGAGGCCAGTACCGGGAAATTCCACGCCATCGCCGCCAAGGCGGTTCCGGCGATATAGACGCACAGCGCGATCAGCAGCATCCGCGCGCGCCCGTAACTGTCGCCCAGCACGCCGTAAACCGGCCCGGCGATGGTCAGCGCGATCATATAGCCCATCACCAGCCACGGCAGCCGCCGCACTTCGCCCAGATCGGCCCCGATATTGGGCAATGCGACCGAGACCATCGTTTGATTGGCGATGGCCAGAAACGCCGGGATCGCGATCAGCGGCAGCAAGGAAAGGGGAGAGCGGTAGATCGGGGTGTCAGGCACAGGGGGCGCATCCGCGGGCATGGAAAAAGGCGCCGTCCCGGGGGCGGCGCCTTTCTTTAACGCGTTAAGCGTCTCAGGTGAAGCACTTCTCGATACGGTCGAGCGTGCGCATCGCATCCAGCACCTGATGAACCGAGCCATTCGGCTCGCGGCCCTCTTCGATGGCGGCGATGAATTCGCGGTCGATCAGCTCGATCCCGTTGTTCGACACCGCGACGCCGGTCAGGTCGATCGGCTGTTCCTTGCCGTCAAACAGATCGTCATAGCGCGCCAGATACGTGCCATTGTCGCAGATGTAGCGGAAGAACGTGCCGAACGGGCCATCGTTGTTGAACGACAGCGACAGCGTGCAGATCGCGCCCGAGGGCACTTTCATGCCGATGGACATGTCCATCGCAATGCCCAGCTCGGGGTGATGCGGACCTTCCAGCCCGTAGCACTCGCTGACCACTTCGCCGGTCTGGTACTGGAACAGATCGACGGTGTGGCAGGCGTGGTGCCAGAGCAGATGGTCGGTCCAGCTGCGCGGCTCACCCTTGGCGTTCATGTTCGAGCGGCGGAAGAAATAGGTCTGAACGTCCATCTGCTGGACCTTCAGTTCCCCCGCTGCGATCTTGTTCTTGATCCACTGGTGCGACGGGTTGTAGCGGCGGACCTGACCGGCCATCGCCAAAACGCCCGTTTCCTTCTGCACGCGGCAGATCTCTTCGCTTTCCGCGACGCTGTCGGCCATCGGGATCTCGATCAACACCGGCTTGCCCGCCTTCATGCAGGCAATCGCCTGCTCGGCATGCAGCTGGGTCGGCGTGGCCAGGATCACCGCATCGACATCGTCGCGCGCCAGGCACTCGGCCAGGTCGGTTGCGGCGTGGCCGATGCCGCGATCCGCGGCCAGCGTGTCGATCTTTTCACGGGTCGGGCCCATGACCGAGGTCACGGTCACACCCTCGATGGCACTCAGCGCATCAAGGTGCTTGATCCCGAAGGCGCCATAAGCGCCGGCGACACAAATTCGCATCGGTTCCCCCTTCAGGCGTTCTTGTTCTCAAGGATGATGTGGCCCACAGCCGTGTTCGAGGCCGGGACGTGGTAGTGACGATGCACTTCGACGACGTCGTCGTCCAGCGCGCCGCGCATCACGTGCCACATGACCATTTCCACACCTTCCGAACCCGCCTCACGCAGATAGTCAACGTGCGGCATCTTCGACAGACCGACCGGATCCGAGGTCAGCTTGTCCAGGAACATGGTGTCGAACTCGGGGTTGATCAGACCGGCGCGCTTGTATTGCAGCTGGTGCGACATGCCGCCCGTGCCAAAGATCACGACGTTCAGATCTTCGGGGAAGCTTTCCACAGCGCGGCGGATTGCCTTGCCCAGATTGTAGCAGCGGTTGCCGGTCGGCGCGGGATATTGCACCACGTTCACGGCCAGCGGGATCACCAGAACGCCCCAGTCATCCTCGGGCTTCTTGTCGCCGTACATGACGCTGAGCGGAACGGTCAGGCCGTGGTCGACTTCCATCTCGTTCATGATGGTCAGGTCGAATTCGTCCAGGATCAGCGACTGGGCGATATGGCTGGCCATTTTCTGGTGGTTCTTCACCACCGGCACCGGACGCGGGCCATAGCCTTCATCAGCGGGGGTGAAGGTGGCCGCAGCCCCCAGCGCGAAGGTCGGGATGCACGAGGCATCAAACGCCGTGCAATGGTCGTTATAGACCAGAAACACCACGTCAGGCTTCTTCTCGGCCATCCATTTGCGCGAGAATTCAAAGCCTTTGAACACCGGCTGCCAGTACGGCTGCTCGGTGATCCCGGTGTCCATGGCAACCCCGATCGCGGGGACGTGCGAAACCCCGACGCCTGCAGTAATACGAGCCATTATTCTTCTCCCCACTCGGATTTATAGCGGTTGCCGTCGATGCTGCGGCCCCCGTTCAGCATCATCTCGCGATAGGATTCGACACCCATCCCGGTCATCAGACCCGCGAGGTTCTGAAAGTTGATCCCGTCATTCGCCGCCAGCTTGGACGTGTAATAGACGTTGCCGCCCAGCTCGAGCAGGCGGTTCCACTCGCGCTTGAGCACGGCTTCGCGCTGTTCGGGCGTCATGGGGAAGCCGTCGAGATAGGCTTCTTCATTCGCGTTGAACGCGTCGCGGTTCTTTTGCAGACGCAGCGTGATGCAGAACTGGTTCAGATGATATCCTTCGCGCGAACGGTCGGCGTCAAAGACGAACGTTCCGGGGATATCCTCATAGTCCTTTTTCATTGGTGGCTCTCCCGATTATCGTGATGCTCCGAACCTTCGCGCAGGGGCGCGGGCGGGCAGGCGATCACGAGATGTATACATTGAAGCCGCCCTGCGACACAATTGAATCGCGCCGCCTTGCATTGAAAAAAGCTATTCGGGCGGCAGGTTTTCGCCAGACCCCGCCGGGCTGCACTGGCGCAGAAGCGCCAGAAACCGGGCCTGAGTGTCGGTCGGACGCCAACTGGTACGATACGTCAGACCTATGGTGCGCAGGTCATTTGTCAACGGTACGTTGAGCGGCACGATGTGACCGGCGCGTTCCTCGTCGCTGATCTGATGGCGTGAGACAATCGAGATATAGTCGCCTTCCGCCAGAATCCCGCGCAGGAACACCAGGGACGACGACACCACCCGCACCGGGGTGCGTGGCTGCTGATCAATGCGCAGGGTTTCAAACAGATAGGTGCCCGCGGGCGTGTTCTTGGGTGGGGCGACCCAAGGGTAGGCGAGGGTATCCTCAAGGCTGACTTCGGCCCGGCCCGCCAGCGGATGGCTGGGGTGGGCAACGATGGCCAGCGCGTCGTCAAACAGCGGCTCTTGCGTCACATCCTCGGCGGGCAGCGGCGTGCGCAGGGCGCCAATCAGGCAATCCAGATCGCCTTCACGCAGCGAGCGCAGCAGCGCGTCATAGCGCCCGTCGACGACCTGCACCTGCACGCCCTGCGTCGCGCTGATCAGCGCATGGGTGGCGCGCGGCACGATCACCGTGCGCGCCAGCGGCATCGAGCCGAGCAGGAACGTGCCGCGATCATCGCCCATCTCGCGGCCGATTTCCTCGAACCCCTGCCGGATCTCGGCTTGCGCCAGCTTGGCACCCAGCACAAAGGCCTGCGCGGCGGTGGTCAGTTCGACACCCGAGGCCGTGGTCAGGAAGAAAGGCACGCCCGCCACATCCTCAAGACTGCGCGCGGCGCGGTGGACGGTGGGTTGCGACAGGCCCAACGACTGTGCGGCAACGGTGAAACTGCCGGTTCCAGCCACGGCGATCAGCGCGCGCAGCTGCGCGGCCGTGATCAGATGATCAAACGACGCGCGCTTGCCGCCCGTATCGCGCGCGCCGCGCAGGGCCATCCGCGCGCCGGTGTTGAGGTGATCCAGCGCCGCCTCGACCCGCCGGACGAACAGCGCGCCGCAGGCCGTGGTGCCAAAGCGCCGTGTGCGCCGGACCAGCAGGGGCGCGCCCACCTCACGCTCAAGCCGGGCGATGGCCTGCGTTGCGGCGGGTTGCGACAGCAAGCATCGCTCCGCCGCCGCCGAGACCGACCCGGTGCGCGCCGTCTCCAGAAACACGCGCATGTGGCGCAGGTTCGGCAAGCTGTCAGCCATTTGACACCTGAATAGCGAAAACTTATTTTACGGCCTTGGTTTGAAATAGGCAAACTGTGTTCATTGCGGCATGGTGCGCGCAAACGGCAGGGCCCACTGCACAAGGCCTGTCGCAGGAGGAACAACATGACGACGCAACCGCAGCCGATGGATGCCGACTGGCTGGTCTATCACCCCAATCCCAAAACGCCCGATTTCGTGCTGCCCAAGGGCGCGGTCGATGCGCATTGCCACGTCTTCGGCCCCTCGGCCGAGTTCCCCTACGCACCCGAGCGCAAGTACACCCCCGGCGATGCGGGCAAGGACAAGCTGTTCGCGCTGCGTGATTTTCTGGGGTTCGAGCGCAATGTGATCGTGCAGGCCACCTGCCACGGCAAGGACAACCGCGCCATGGTCGACGCCTGCGTTGCGGCCGGTGACCGGGCGCGCGGCGTGGCCTCGGTGGGCAAGGACATCACCCGCGACGAGCTGAAAGCGATGCACGAGAGCGGCGTGCGCGGCGTGCGCTTCAACTTTGTGAAACGTCTGGTCGACGCGACCCCGCCCGAGGTGTTCCTGGGCATCGCCGACAAGATCCAGGAATTCGGCTGGTCCACGGTCGTTTATTTCGAGGCGCAGGATCTTGAGGGGCTGGAGCCCTTCCTCACCTCGCTGCCCGGTATCATCGTCGTCGACCACATGGGCCGCCCCGATGTGTCCAAGGGTGTCGATCACCCGGATTTCCAGCGTTTCATCAATCTGATGGCGCAGAACGAGAACGTCTGGACCAAGGTAACCTGTCCCGAGCGGCTGACCAAAACCGGTGCGCCCTATGACGATGTTGTCCCCTATTATCAGGCGATCGTGGACCGGTTCGAGGACCGCGTGCTCTGGGGCACCGACTGGCCGCACCCGAACATGAAGTCGCACATGCCCGATGATGGCGCGCTGGTGGATTACATCCCCCGGATCGCCCGCAGCGAGGCGCAGCGTCAGAAGCTGCTGATCGACAACCCGATGCGCCTGTACTGGGCCGACTGAGCGACACTTACCGAACCAACCCGACGGGCGTGCCGAAAGGCGCGCCCGTTTCGCATTGCGCACGCCGCTGCGTCTATAACTTCTGTGTCTGCGCTATTGGTTTCGCGCCGACCGCGCCGCCCATTTGATTCAGGTCAAATTTCCGGGCGCGCCCGCGTGGGACACTGGCCCTGCAAGCGATGGAGGACACGCGATGGACCAGCCCGGCTACGACTATCACATTGATATTCCTGGCACGACCTTGTTCGACGGCAAGATGGCCATGAAGGGCTATGCGCTGAACAAGATGTGCTACTCGTTCAACCAGCAGATCAACCGCGAGGCGTTTCTGGCGGATGAAGAGGGCTATATGGCCAAGTTCGGCCTGAACGACGAACAGAAAGAGGCGATCCGCAAGCGCGACGTTCTCGGCCTGATCGACGCGGGCGGGAACATCTATTACCTCGCCAAATTCGCCGGGATCTTCAAGTTGTCGGTGCAGGATGTCGGCGGGTTGCAGACCGGCAAGACCACCGAAGAATTCCAGCAATATCTGGCCAGTCAGGCCTAAGGAGACGCGATCATGGCACGCATTCTGGGCGGTATCACCACCTCGCACATCCCCGCCGTGGGCAACGCGATCAACAAGGGCCTGCAGGACGATCCCTATTGGAAACCGTTCTTCGACGGCTATCCCAAGGTCCATAAATGGGTTCAGGACAACAAGCCCGACTATGTGATCAACATCTATAACGACCACGGGCTGGGCTTCTTTCTGGACCGCATGCCGACCTTCGCCATCGGTGCGGCGCATGAGTACCGCAACGAGGATGAGGGCTGGGGCCTGCCGTCGCTGCCGCCATTCCCCGGCGCGCCGGAACTGAGCTGGCACATCATCGAGTCGCTGGTGGCGGATGAATTCGACATCACCTCGTGTCAGGAGCTGGCAGTGGACCACGGCTTTGTGGTGCCGATGCAGCTGTTCTGGCCGGGCGCGCCGAACAATCCCGACATGCCGCGCGCCGTGCCGATCAGCGCCAATACCGTGCAGCACCCGATCCCGACGCTGAACCGGGCGCTGAACTTCGGCAAAGCGCTGCGCAAGGCGCTGCTCAGCTTCCCCGAGGATGCCAAGATCGTGGTGCTGGGCACCGGGGGCTTGAGCCACCAGCTTGACGGGCAACGCGCGGGCTTCATCAACAAGGAGTTCGACCGCTATTGTCTGGACAATATCGTCCATAATCCTGAGGAACTGACCAAGATCACCCGTCAGGAACTGGTCAAGAACGCGGGCGCGCAGGGCACCGAATTCCTGATGTGGATGATGATGCGCGGGGCTTTGGGCGACGACGTGACCGAGATCACGCGCAATTACCACATCCCGATCTCGAACACCGCCGCCGGGACGCTATTGATCGAATGTGCGGCCTGAAAGGTCAGAAGGGGCCTCAGCGGCCCCCTTTTTTCAGCGCGCCGGTGGTCACGGCGATGGCGAACAGCGCCGAGGCTGCGACGACAATGCTCGGCCCGGCGGGCGTGTCCAGTGTCAGCGAAGCGCCGAGCCCCAGCACCACACTCATCGCCGCCAAGGCGACAGACACCAGCGCCATCTGCTCGGGCGTGCGGGCGAAATTGCGCGCGGCGGCGGGGGATGACCAGCAGCGCACCGATCAGCAGCGCGCCCACGACCTTGAGCGCCACGGCCACCACCAGTGCCAGCGCCAGCGTCAGGATCAACCGCTCGCGGTCAGGGTTCAGGCCCAGTGAACGTGCCAGATCCTCGCTGATCGTGGCGGTCAGCAAAGCCTCCCACCGCCAGACCATCAGGCCGACAACCGCCAGCGCACCAGCCGCCATCACCCACAGATCCGTGCCGCGCACGGTCAGGATGTCGCCGAACAAGAAGGCGTTGAGGTCCACCCGCACCCCGTGCAGGAAGGACACCGCCACCAGCCCCAGCGCCAATGCGGCATGCGCCATCACCCCCAGCGTCGTATCCAGCGCCCAGCCGCGCCCGGCCAGCGCCGACACCAAGAGCGCCATCGCCAGCGCGGTGGCCAGCGTCCCGGCGAACAGCGAGACACCGAACCCCAGCGCCAGCGCTACGCCCAGAATGGACGCATGCGCCGTCGCGTCCCCGAAATAGGCCATCCGCCGCCAGACCACGAAACAGCCCAAGGGCCCGGTCGCCAGCGCCACCAGCAATCCCGCCGCCAGCGCGCGCAGGACGAAATCGTCAATGATCATGGGTGCAGGTCTCGTGGTCGTGGGGGTGGTCGGGGTGATCCGTCCCGTGGTCATGGTGGTGCTGGTAGAGCGCCAGCGCGCCGCCGGTGCCCAGCCCGAACAGCGCGCGGTATTCCGGCGCATTCGACACGACCGACGGCGTGCCCTCGCAGCACACATGCCCGTTCAGGCACACCACCCGGTCCGAGGCGCTCATCACCACATGCAGGTCGTGACTGACCGACAGCACGGCGCAGCCGATCTCACGCCGGACCTCCTCGATCAGACGGTAGAACGCCGCCGTGCCGGGTTGGTCCAGCCCCTGCGTTGGCTCATCGAGCACCAGCAGTTGCGGATCGCCCGCCAGCGCCCGCGCCAGCAGCACCCGCTGGAACTGCCCGCCCGAGAGGGTGGACAGCTCGCGTGCTTCCAACCCCTGCGCGCCGGTGCGCATGAGCAGCGTGGCGATCGCGTCGCGGCTGAGTTTGCGCTCCAGCCGCAGGAACCGCGACACGGGCAGGGGCATGTTCGGGTCCAGATGCAGCTTTTGCGGCACATAGCCCACGCGCAGCCCGGCGGCGCGGCTGACGGAGCCCTGAACGCCGGGGATCATGCCCAGCAGAGCGCGCAGCAGCGTGGATTTGCCCGAGCCGTTGGGGCCGACGATGGTGACGATCTCACCGGGGCTGAGGGTGAAATCGACATGCGACAACACCGGGGGGCTGCGCCGTAAGCCACGCTCAGGCCGCGCGCCTGCAACAGGGCGCTCATGCCTCGGCGCTCGTCTGGCAGGCGGTGCACAGGCCCAACGCCTCGATATTGGCGCGCTCGACGGTGAAGCCGACGGCGCCCGCGCTTTGCGCCAGAACTTGGCGCAGCGGGGCGGCGGGCACTTCGGCCACGGCATCGCACCCACGGCAGATCAGGAACGCGGCCTGATGCTCTTGCCCCGGATGCGTACAGGCAGCGAAGGCGTTGAGCCGCTGGATGCGATGCGCCAACCCGTTATCCACCAGAAACTCCAGCGCCCGGTACGCGACCGGCGGCTGGTGGCCGAACCCGTCTTCGGACAGGCGCTGCAGCACATCATACGCCCCCATCGCGCCGTGGCGCTCCAGCAGGATCTCCAGCGTGCGGCGGCGCACCGGGGTCAGGCGCAGGCCGCGCGCATGGGCCAGCGTTTCGGCGCTGCGCAGCGCGGTGCTGACGCAGTCATGATGATCGTGCGGCTCGAAAGCGGGGGTGGTCATGCGGGGCCTTGCGGTCGGATATGTGATACTATAACAAGTAACAGTATAACATCTCTAACAGCGGTTCCAAGCCCCATGACCTCCCGTTTTCTCCCCTGCGCTCTGGGCGCGTCCCTTCTTGCGCTGCCCGCCTTTGCCGATGTGCCGCGCGTGACCACGGATCTTCCGGTGACCCAGTCGCTGGTGGCGCAGGTGATGGGCGATCTGGGCACGCCCGAGGTGCTGCTGGGCCAGGGCGCCGACCCCCACCATGCGCAACTGCGCCCCAGTCAGGCCCGCGCCTTGTCGGGTGCGGGGCTGGTCGTCTGGGTGGGCGAGGGGCTGAGCCCCTGGCTGGAAGGGCCGGTCGAGACGCTGGCCACCGGGTCGGTGCTGGAACTTGCGGCGGTCGAGGGGCTGACAGTGCAGGGATTTCAGGCGTCGTCTCTCTTGGGCGAGGGTGAAGACGATGATGATCATGACCACGATCACGATCACGATCACCACGACGAAGACGGCCACGATCATTCCGGGCAAGACCCGCATCTGTGGCTCGCACCCGAGAATGCGGCGCTCTGGCTGAACGCCATCGCCACCGCGTTGAGCACGCTTGACCCCGAGCACGCCGCCCAATACGCCGCCAACGCCGAAACCGCAGTGGCGGGCGTGTTGCAAACCCGCGACGAGGTCGCTGCAATCCTCGCGCCGGTCGGCGATGCAGGGCTGGTGATGTTCCACGATGCCTATGGTTATTTTGCCAGCTCCTTTGGCCTGAACATCCTTGGCACGATTTCGGAAGGCGACGCCGCCGCCCCCGGCGCTGCCCGCCTCACCACGCTCCGCGCGGCGCTGGACGGGGCAGGGGCTGTGTGCTTGTTCCCCGAGGCCAACCACCCGCTCGACTTCGCGCAGGTTGTGGTCGAGGGCGGCAGCGTCCGGCTGGGGGCTCCGCTGGACCCGGCGGGCGTGATGCTTGAGCCGGGCGCCGCGCTCTACGGCGACTTGATGCGCGGGCTGGCCACGGCCATCGCCGCCTGCGCCACGCAGGGCTGAGCGCTTGACGCGCCGCGCCGCACATGGCTCCTTTGGGCCATGTGCGGCCGCTTTGCGATCACCTTGCCAGACGATGCCATGGCGCGGCTCTTCGATGCCGCGCCGGCCAACGACCTGCCGCCGGTGCCGCGCTACAACATCTGCCCGACGCAACCGGTCGCGGTGGTGATCAGCGCCGAAGGGCGGCGGCGCTATGGGCCGATGCGCTGGGGCTTTATCCCGCGCTGGTACAAGACGCCGACCGACGGCCCGCTCCTGTTCAACGCCCGCTCGGAAACCATCGCCGAGAAACCCGCCTTCCGCGAGGCTGCCCGTCAGCGGCGCTGCCTGATCCCGGCGTCGGGGTTTTTTGAGTGGACGAAGGACGGCCAGACGCGGTTGCCGTGGTACATCACCCGGTCTGACGGTGCGCCGATGGTTTTTGCCGGGGTCTGGCAAAGCTGGCAAGGGACCGAGGGTACCCGGATCGCCAGCTGCGCCATCGTCACCGCCGCGGCGCAGGACGAGATGGCGGCACTGCACGGCCGTGTGCCGGTGGTCCTTGACCCCGGCAATTGGGGGAAATGGCTGGGGGAAGAGGGCCATGGCGCGGCACGGCTGATGCAAGCGCCGGCGCAAGGCGTGCTCGGTTTTCGGCGCGTTGGCCCGGCGGTCAACTCGAACCGCTCGGAAGGGGCGGAGTTGATCGAGCCGTTTGACGCTTAGCGGCGAGGAGCGGCGCTCGCCCCCATCGAGGGGGCTCGCGCCGCGCGGGGCCAGCCCCGCGCCCCGTTCAAGGGGCGCGCACACGCCCCCTTGAAAATCCCCCCGTGGATATTTGCAGACAGATGATGAGGCGTGGTTAACGAAGTCTTATCATCTGTCCTTAAATATCCTGGGGGGTGAATTGGCCGACAGGCCAAGAGGGGGCAAGGCCCCCTGACGTGGTCCCCAATAGCAAAACGCCGCCCGGTAAGGGGCGGCGTTTGAGTTTCCGAAAAGCCGGGCTCAGCGGTTTTCGACGTCGCTGTAATCGCGGCGCGGCGCGCCGGTGTAGAGCTGACGCGGGCGACCGATTTTCTGATCGCTGTCGCCGACCATTTCTTTCCACTGCGCAACCCAGCCCACGGTCCGCGACAGGGCGAAAATCGGGGTGAACATCGCGGTGGGAAAGCCCATCGCTTCCAGGATGATGCCCGAGTAGAAATCGACGTTCGGGTAGAGCTTTTTGGACACGAAGTATTCGTCCTCGAGCGCGATGCGCTCCAGCTCTTTGGCGACCTTCAGGGTCTCGTTGTCGTGGATGCCCAGAAGGTCGAGCACCTCATCCGCCGATTCCTTCATGACCTTCGCGCGCGGGTCGAAGTTCTTGTAGACCCGGTGACCAAAGCCCATCAGGCGGAACGGATCGTTCTTGTCCTTGGCCTTGGCAATATACTCGGGGATGCGGTCCACGGTGCCGATTTCGCGCAGCATTTCCAGGCACGCCTGGTTGGCGCCGCCGTGGGCAGGGCCCCACAGGCAGGCGATACCCGCAGCGATACAGGCGAAGGGGTTGGCACCCGACGACCCGGCCAGACGCACCGTCGAGGTCGAGGCGTTCTGCTCATGGTCGGCGTGCAGCATCATGATGCGGTCCATGGCCTTGGCCAGGATCGGATCGACCACGTAATCTTCGGCCGGGACAGCAAAGCACATGTGCAGGAAGTTGCCAGCGTAATCGAGCGAGTTCTTCGGGTACACGAAGGGCTGGCCGATCGAATACTTATACGCCATGGCGGCGATCGTCGGGATCTTGGCGATCAGGCGGATCGCGGCGACCTCGCGCTGCCACGGATCTTCGATATCGGTCGAGTCGTGGTAGAAGGCCGACATCGCGCCGACCACGCCGACCATGGTGGCCATCGGGTGCGCATCGCGGCGGAAGCCGCGGAAGAAGTTGTGCATCTGCTCGTGGACCATCGTGTGACGGGTCACACGGGTCTCGAAATCGATCATCTGCTGGGCGCTGGGCAGTTCACCGTAAAGCAGCAGGTAGCAGACTTCGAGGTGATGCGACTGGGCCGCCAGCTGTTCGATGGGATAGCCGCGATAGAGCAGCTCACCCTTGTCGCCGTCGATATAGGTGATGGTCGACGAGCAGGCCGCGGTCGAGGTAAAGCCCGGGTCGTAGGTAAAGACGTCGCCTTGTGCGTAGAGCTTGCGGATGTCGAGCACGTCGGGGCCGACGGTAGGCGAATAGATCGGCAGGTCCAGTGACGTATTGCCAATCGTGAGTTGTGCACTTCCCTTGGATTCTGCCATCATGTCCCTCGCTTTATGTCCAGTGTTTTGCAGCCCGGAGCGCCGGCGCCGCGGGTCTTTCTCAGCCGCCCGTCGCGGCATCTTGCAGCCGCGCGAGGGTTTCTTCACGTCCCAGAACCACCATCATGTCGAACACACTTGGCGACACGGTCCGCCCGGCAAGAGCGGCCCGCAGGGGTTGCGCTATCTTGCCTAAGCCGAGGCCATGTTCCGCCGCGAGGTCGCCCACAATGGTTTCGAGTCTCTCGCGTTCCCAGCTAGCATTTCGCAGATGCGGCGTCAATTCATTCAGTATACTACGGGATACCGGATCAAGAGATTTTCCCGCCTTTTCATCTGGTTGGATGGGCCGCTGGGTCAGAACAAAATGTGCCCTTTCAAGGATTTGGCCAAAGCTTTTTGCTTTGTCCTTGAGCTGCGGCATGGCGCGCAAAAGCGCCTCTTCCTGCGTCCCGCTCAGCGGTGCGGCATCGGTCGCGGTGAGGTAGGACCGCAGCTCTTGCAGCACTGCGGCATCGTCCAGCACGGAAAAATGCTGCGCCGTGAGATGGTCGAGTTTCTTGAGGTCCAGACGCGCCGGAGCCCGCCCGATTCCGCCCAGATCGAACCATTCCGTCGCCTGCGCATCGCTGAAGAATTCGTCGTCCCCGTGGCTCCACCCAAGGCGGGCCAGGTAGTTGCGGATCGCAGCCGAGGGGTAGCCCATGCGCTGATAATCCTCGATCCCCAGCGCGCCGTGGCGTTTGGACAGTTTCTTGCCATCCTCACCATGTATCAGCGGGATATGGGCGAACTGCGGCACCGGCCAACCCATGGCCTGATAGACCTGCGCCTGGCGTGCCGCGTTGTTCAGATGGTCGTCCCCCCGGATGATATGCGTGACCCCCATGTCATGATCATCGACCACGACCGCGAGCATATAGGTCGGCGTACCATCAGAGCGTAAACAAACCATGTCATCGAGCTGGTCATTGCGGAACACAACGCGGCCCTGCACGGAATCCTCGATCACCGTCTCGCCGTCACGCGCGGCTTTGACCCGCACGACATAGGGTGCGTCGGGATGCGTCGCGGGATCGGCGTCGCGCCAGGGGGATTGGTACAGGGTCGAGCGGCCTTCGGCCCGGGCGGCTTCGCGGAAGGCTTCGATCTCGTCTTGCGTGGCAAAGCACTTGTAGGCGTGGCCCTGCGCCAGCATCTGATGCGCGACCTCGGCGTGGCGGTCGGCGCGTTCGAACTGGCTGATCGCCTCGCCGTCCCAGTCCAGTCCCAGCCATGTCAGGCCGGAAAGGATCGCCGCCGTCGCCTCGGGCGTCGAGCGGGCGCGGTCGGTATCTTCGATGCGCAGCAGGAACTTGCCGCCGCGACCGCGCGCGTAGAGCCAGTTGAACAGGGCAGTGCGGGCGCCGCCGATGTGCAAAAAGCCCGTGGGCGAAGGGGCGAAGCGGGTGACCACGGGGGAATTCATCAGTCGTTAACCTTTCGGAAACCACGGGAGACGTAAGCTGGGCGCAAGCTCTAGGCAATGACGGGGGCAAGAACAAGTGTCGAGCCCCGTCGATCCCTTCGAGCCAGACCTGGCGGGCGGCTCTGCGTGTGACGGTGAAGATGGGCCGATCGCCGCGCCGGTCAACCCGGCGTTCCGCGTGGTCACTGTTGTGCTGGCCAGCCTCGCCGCTGCGCGCGGTGCCCTGTTCCCCTTTGCGCCCGTGGTGCTGGGGCTGGGGGTGGGGGCGTATTTTCTGCTTCCGCGTGAGCTGATGCTGCGGGAACTGGGCGTGTTGGCCGCTGGCATGGTGGCGCTGGCTGTCGCTGCTCTGCGCGGACCAGAGGGCGCGCGCCCGGTTGCTCTGGCGCTGGCGCTTGTCTGTGCCGGGACGCTGCTGGCCGCCTGGCGCGCGCAATCGGTCGCGGCACCTGTGCTCGGCTGGCACCGCTATGGCGCGGTCGAGGGGCGGATCGTGACGGTGGATCGCTCCGCCTCGGATGCTGTGCGGTTGACGCTGGACCGGGTGGTCTTGCCGGGCGTGGATCCGGCGCGGGTGCCTGCGCGGGTGCGGGTGTCGGTGCATGGCACGCTGGACCTGGACCCGGTGGCGGGCACGCGGGTGATGCTGACGGGGCATCTGGGCCCGCCCGGCGGTCCGGTCGAGCCGGGGGGCTTCGATTTCCGCCGCCTCGCGTGGTTCGACCGGTTGGGGGCGGTGGGATATGCGCGCTCGCCTGTGCTGGCGCTGGAAGACCCCGCGCCGGGCGTGGCATTGGCGCTGACCCGGCTGCGGCACCGGCTGGCCGACGGCATCCGCGCCCGTCTGCCGGGCGAAACAGGCGGCTTTGTTGCGGCGATCCTGACGGGGGATCGCTCGGGCGTCGGGCTGGAGACCGTCGAGGATCTGCGCCGCTCCAATCTTGCGCATCTGCTGGCGATTTCCGGGTTGCACATGGGGCTGTTGACCGGCGTGGTCTACGGTGCCTTGCGGGCCATCCTTGCGCTGTTCCCACTGCTGGCGCTGCGCCTGCCGATCCGCAAACTGGCTGCGCTGGGGGCCTTGCTGGCGGCGGCCGCCTATCTGGCGCTGTCGGGCGGCAATGTGGCAACGCAGCGCGCCTTTGTCATGGCGGCGGCGATGCTGGGCGCGGTGCTGGCCGAGCGGCGGGCGCTGTCGATGCGCTCGGTCGCGCTGGCCGCGCTGATCTTGCTGGCGTGGCGGCCCGAGGCGCTGTTGTCCGTCGGCTTTCACATGTCCTTCGCCGCGACGGTGGCGCTGGTCGCGGTGTTCCGCTGGCTGCGCGACCGGCGAAGGGGAGAGGTCCGGGTGCGACCGTCGGGCTGGCGGCGGGCGCTGGCACCGGTGGGCAGTGCGGCGCTGTGCTCGCTGGTCGCGGGCGTGGCCACTGCGCCTTATGCGGCGGCGCAGTTTCACCGGGTGGTGGAATACGGGCTGATCGCCAACCTGCTCAGCGTGCCGCTGATGGGGCTGCTGGTGATGCCTGCAGCGGTTCTGGCGGCGGTGCTGTGGCCGGTCGGGCTGGAGGGTATCGGGCTGTGGCTGATGGGGCTGGGCACGCGCTGGATTCTGGGCGTGGCGAACCGGATCGGCAATTGGGACGGGGCGGTGACGATGGTTGTCACGCCGCCGGGCTGGGTGGTGCCGGTGCTGTCGCTGGGGGCGCTGTGGCTGGTGCTGTGGCCGGGGCGGGCGCGTCTGGCCGGGGTTTTGGTTGTGGCCATGGCGCTGGGCGGCTGGGGTCTGGCCGAGCGTCCGGCCTTGTTGATCGACGGCGAGGGCGCGCTGGTCGGGCTGATGGGGCCGCAGGGCAGGGCGCTCAGCCGGGCGCGCGGGGCGGGGTTTGTGGCGCGCAACTGGCTTGAGGCGGACGGCGATGACGCATGGCAGGATCAGGCTGCGGCGCGGGTGGGTTTCACGCCGGTCGAGGGTGGGGCGCGGTTCCATTTTGCCGGGCGCGACTGGGTGCATCTGACCGGGCAGCGCGGGCTGGCGGCGCTGCCAGAGCAGTGCCGGGACGGAGTGGTTGTGGTGATCGACCAACGGGTCGACGCGCCACCGCAAGGGTGCAGGCTGCTCGATCCGCGGGCGCTGCGCGCGACGGGGGCCATCGCTGTCGCCGCAGACGGGCACGAGGTGACGGCGCGCGAAACGGCGGGGCGGCGGCTGTGGAGCGGCTGGTGAAGCGCGCAGGTTGAGTCCCCAGGGCAACAGATCCGGGTTTTTCGCGGCGGTGACGGGGCCTGTGGGCAGTTCCGTCTGGCCTCGATTGCGTCCGCTGGCTATTTTTTCGGAAACAAACAGGCAAAATAATGAGCAGTGTTTCCGGGTTCAGCGGCGTGTACGCCGTCGATTGGGCGCAGACTGCGCCCGGTGAAGAATGGGGGCTGGCCCCTGAACTGGTGAGCGTCGGCATGTCGTGGCGCTGGCGCGGTTCGGCGCGGCGGCTGGATGCCGGGGTGGCGGCGCTCTGGCTCGACAGCCCGCAGGACCGCAACAATCCGCGTCAACGCGCGCGCAGACGGCTGCGGCGGCTTTCGCTTGCCACGATGCCCGAGCTGCAGCGCGAACCGGGGGCTGACGACGCGATGCCCGGCGATTCGCTGGTGCTGACCGATGGCAAGCGGCTCTATCCGGCGCGGATCGTGCGGCAGGCGGGGCGCCTGCTGGCGGTGTTTCACCCGCTGTTGCCCCGGCCGGATGCGGAACTCTGGATCGCGGGCCTGAACATCGCCCCTGCGCAGGCGGCGCGGCGCACCGGGGTGATCTGCTTTCTGCCCGGCACAATGATCGCCACACCCGACGGCCCCCGCGCCGTGGAAACGCTGGAGCCGGGCACCGCCGTCACAACCCGCGACAGTGGCTCGCAGCCGGTGGTCTGGCGCGGCGAGACGAGGTTGTCGGGGGCCGAGCTGTACCTCTATCCCCACCTGCGCCCGCTGCGCATCAGGGCGGGTGCCTTGCCGGGCGCGCGGCCCGATGCGGATCTGCTGATCTCGCCGGGGCACCGGTTGCTTCTTGGCGCGTCCGGCTTCAGCGGCACCGGGGAAGTGCTGGTCGCGGCCGAGGATCTGGAGGACGGGCGGCGCATCCGGCGCGACTTTACGCTGGGGGCGGTGCGCTATGTGCATCTGATGCTGGCGCAGCACGAGATCCTCACCGCGAACGGGCTGGCCTGTGAGAGCTTCCATCCCGGCCTCGCCGACGCCCGCGTGCTGCAATGGCATGCCAAATCGCTGGAGAAAGCGGCACCGGGTCTGATCGCCGACCCCGCACGCTATGGCGATCCGGCGCGGCGCTGTCTGAGCCGGGGAGAGGCGGCGATCCTGCAACCGGCTTTCGTCTAACGCAGCCAGCGCCGGAACCGCGAACGCAACCGCACCATCAGCCCGCCCACGGCAGGGCGCAACAGCGGCAGGTCCACGGCCAGCAGCAGCAGGCCGACGGGCAGCATCCAGACGCCCAAAACAGGCAGGAAGCCCAGAAACCCGCCGAGGATCAGCAAAATGGCGGCGGGCAGGCGCATCCACAGCCGGCCCGGCGCGGTCAGCCGCTGCAAGGCGCCGCCGATGCGGGGATAGCGACGCTCGATCTGGGCGATCTGGCGGCGAAAGCGGCGGTCGGTGGGCGTGGACATGGGGGCCTTGGGTTGTTGGTGGCTCTATGTGGGGGGTGCGGCCTGCGGGCGCAAGCGGCAGGGTTTGTCACATACCAGTCATTGACAGTGCCGGGACGGGCTGTATAAGCGCGCCGTCCGGGTGCCCTGTTCCGCAACAGGGTGTCTGGCTTTTCATTGGTGTTGGTGGACCTCGCAAGAGGAACCCTGTCGCCCCGCTCAAACGGGGAAAGGACAACGCCCTTCGATACACAAAGAAGGAGATCAGCCGTGACCAAACGCACGACTGCCAAGTACAAACTCGACCGTCGCATGGGCGAGAACATCTGGGGCCGCGCCAAGTCGCCGGTCAACAAGCGTGAATACGGCCCCGGCCAGCACGGTCAGCGCCGCAAGCAGAAGCTGTCGGACTTCGGCACCCAGCTGCGCGCCAAGCAGAAGCTGAAAGGCTACTACGGCGATCTGACCGAAAAACAATTCAAGCGCATCTACGGCGATGCTGCCCGCGTCAAAGGTGACACCGGCGAGAACCTGATCGGCCTGCTCGAGCGCCGTCTGGACGCGGTGATCTACCGCGCCAAGTTCGTGCCGACGATTTTCGCCGCCCGCCAGTTCGTGAACCACGGCCATATCACCGTGAACGGCAAGCGCGTGAACATCGCGTCGTACCGCGTCAAGGAAGGCGACGTGATCGCCGTTCGTGACCGCTCCAAACAGCTGGCCATCGTTCTGGAATCGGTCAGCCTGACCGAGCGTGACGTGCCCGACTACATGGAAGTCGACCATTCCAAAATGACCGCGACCTACACGCGCACCCCCTCGCTGGCGGATGTGCCCTACGCGGTTCAGATGGAACCGAACCTCGTCGTCGAATATTACGCCAAGAACTGATCCGGTTTCGGCTTAGGTCTTGCTACGACAGGAAGGGCCGCGCCGGGGAACCGGGGCGGCCCTTTTCTCATGCGCGGTGACGGTGGACAGGCCAAAGGAGCGTATTTTCGGCAAGATGAAGCCGCAGCCCATGCAGGCAAGGCCCAGGCGGGTAGCCGCCTTGGCGAAGACAGGGTAAACGCGCCAGAGCGGCGCCCGAGGATAGACCGATGCCCGAGGACAGACCGATAACCGACCCCATCCGCCCGCAACCCGGGATCATGGAGATCGCCCTCTATGTCAGCGGCGAGAGCAAGCTTGCCGGGCGCACCGATGTGCTCAAGCTGTCGTCGAACGAAAACCCCTACGGGGCCTCGCCCAAGGCACAGGCGGCCTTTGCCGCCGCCGCCGGGAATTTGCATCGGTATCCCAACACCGATCACGCCGGTCTGCGCGCCGCGATCGGCGAGATCCACGGGCTCGACCCGGACCGCATCATTTGCGGCGTCGGCTCGGACGAGGTGTTGCAGTTCATCACCCAAAGCTACGCCGGGCCGGGCGATGAGGTGATCACCACCGAGCACGGTTTCTCGATGTATCCGATCCTTGCGCATGCTGCCGGGGCGGTTCCGGTCGAGGTCAAGGAAGTTGAGCGCCGCATCGATGTCGATGCCATTCTGTCGGCAGTCACCGAGCGCACGCGGATCGTGTTCATCGCCAACCCGGCCAACCCCACAGGCACGATGGTGGCCGAGGCGGATCTGCACCGGTTGGTCGCCGGGCTGCCGGGTGACGTCATTCTGGTCCTCGATGGCGCCTATGCCGAGTTTGCCGAAGGCTTCGATGGCGGCGCGTCGCTCGTCGATACCTACCCCAATGTCGTCATGACGCGGACCTTCTCGAAGATCCACGGCCTTGGCGGGTTGCGGATCGGCTGGGGCTATGCCCAGCGGTCGATCATCGACGTGCTCAACCGCGTGCGCCAGCCGTTCAACCTGAGCGTCGCGCAGATGGAGGCCGCCGAGGCGGCAGTGCGCGACGTATCCTTCACCCGCTTCTGCGCGACCGAGAATGCCAAATGGCGCGACCATCTGCGGCAGGCGCTGGTGCAGATGGGCATCGGCTGCGACGAGAGTTTCGCCAATTTCATCCTTGCCCGCTTTGCCAGCGCAGAGGAGGCCGACGCCGCCGATCTGGCTCTCAAGGCCGAGGGGATTCTGGTGCGCAAGGTGGCGGGCTACAAGCTGCCTAACTGCCTGCGCATCACGATCGGGGATGAGGACGCTTGCCGCCGGATCATTGGCGTGCTGGCCACGTTCAAGGGGGTGCGGTAATGGCGCAGGTCTATGAACGCGTGGCGCTGATCGGGCTGGGCCTGATCGCGGGGTCCATGGCGCATGCGATGAAGCGGCGTGGGCTGGCCGGGCATATCGCCGGCTACGCGCGCAGCGCCGAGACGCGGGCGGCAGCGGCGCAGATCGGCTTTGTCGACAGCGTGCATGACAGCGCGGCCGAAGCCGTCGCGGGGGCGGATCTGGTTGTGCTGGCCGTGCCGGTCGGCGCGATGGGCGCGGTGGCCGAAGAGATCGCGCCGTTCCTCAAGGCAGGGGTGACGGTGACGGATGTGGGCTCGGTCAAGCAGGCGGTGATCGACGCGGTTGGCCCGCATCTGCCCGAGGGCGTGCATTTCATCCCCGGTCACCCGCTGGCCGGGACCGAGCATTCCGGCCCCTATTCCGGCTTTGCCACGCTGTTCGAGAACCGCTGGTGGTTGCTGACCCCGGTTGAGGGATCTGACGCCGACGCCGTCGCGCGGCTGAGCGCGCTCTGCACCGGGATGGGGGCGAATGTCGATACGATGGACGCGCCGCACCATGATCTCGTCTTGGCCGTGGTGTCGCATACCCCCCACCTGATCGCCTATACGATGGTCGGCGTGGCGGACCATTTGCGCCGCGTGTCGCAGACCGAGGTGATCAAATACTCGGCCTCGGGCTTTCGGGACTTTACCCGGATCGCCGCCAGTGATCCGACGATGTGGCGCGATGTGTTCCTGACCAACAAGGAGGCGACGCTCGATATTCTGGGTCGCTTTACCGAGGAACTCTTCGTGCTGCAGCGCGCCATCCGCATGGGCGACGGGCCGCTTTTGCACGAGTATTTCACCCGCACCCGCGCGATCCGGCGCGGGATCATCGAGGCGGGACAGGACACTGACGCGCCGGATTTCGGCCGCGTCAGGAAGGACTGAACGGATGGTGGTGTTGCGGTGGGTTCTTGTGGTGCTGGTGCTGGCCCTTCCGGGGGCGGCGTGGAGCGATGCACCCGAGACCTCACCGCGCCCACGCATGCGCCCGCCCTCGGGCGCGGTCGTGTCGATCGCCGATGCTGCGGTCGCCGAAGCCACCGCAGCCCGGCAGGCCGCCGAACAAGCCGAAGCGCTTCGCCTTGCCACTGAACGCGCTGCCGCTGAGGCGCTGGCTGCGAGTCCACCCGTGACGGTCAATCCGCTGGCCGTTGCCACCAGCCTGTTTCCCCGCCACCGGACCGACAGCGTCATGCAGCGGTATGCTGCCATCGCCCGCGACCGCGCCCGCGACCGGCAGGTCGCCGCCCCCGCTGCGGTGACCGCGCCGACCCGTAGTGGTGGCCCGCAACAGCGCGGGATTTGCGGTGTGCGGGGGCTGGAGGGCCGCGAATTGCCGCGTATCACGTCATCCACACGCGGTTGCGGCATTGATCAGCCGGTCAGTGTGACCAGCGTTCAGGGCATCCCGCTGTCGATGGCCGCGACCATCGACTGCGACACCGCGCGCGCCTTTGACCGCTGGGTGCGCACCGAAATGGTGCCCGCCGTTGGGCGTACCGGTGGCGGCGTGGCGCAGATCCGGGTGATCGGGGCCTATTCCTGCCGGACCCGCAACAGCCAGCCCGGCGCACGGATTTCCGAACATGGCCGGGGCCGCGCCATCGACGTCGCAGGCTACCGGCTGGTCAATGGCGACACGGTCAGCGTGCTGCGCAACTACCGGCGCGGCAGTCACAGCCGGTCGTTGCGGCGCATGTACGAGGCCGCCTGCGGTATCTTCCGCACGACGCTCAGCCCGGATTCGGATCGTTTCCATCAGGACCACTTCCATTTCGATCTGGCCCAGCACCGGGGCGGCGGCACCTATTGCCGTTAAGGCAGTCTGACGCTGCGTGACGGATGCGATGCGCGCTTTGAGCGCGCGGGCACGGGGTGTAGAACCGCGCTGACATCAGACGAAAAGGGATGGACATGGACGAGATCGTCATTCTGGGCGGCGCACGCAGCCCCATCGGCAGCTTCGGCGGCAGCCTTGCCGATAGTGCCCCGGCGGATCTGGCCACCACGGTCAGCAAAGCCGCGCTGGAGCGCGCTGGCGTCGAGCCCGGGCAGATCGGCGCCGTGGTCTTTGGCCATGTGATCAACACCATCCCGCGCGATGCCTATCTGTCACGCGTGGCGGCAATGGGCGCGGGTATCCCCGACACCACCCCGGCGATGAACGTGAACCGGCTGTGCGGCTCGGGCGCGCAGGCGATTGTGTCGATCTTCCAGTCGCTTATGCTGGGTGATGCCGACTTCGGTCTGGCTGGTGGCGCTGAATCGATGAGCCGCGCGCCCTACATCATCCCCGCCGCGCGCTTTGGCCAGAAAATGGGCGACACCGCTGCGATGGACATGATGCTGGGCGCGCTGACCTGCCCGTTCGGCACCGGTCACATGGGCGTCACGGCCGAGAATGTCGCGGGCGAGCATGACATCACCCGCGAAGCGCAGGACGCTTTCGCGATGGAAAGCCAGATCCGCGCCGCGCGGGCGATTGCCGAGAGGCGCTTTGCCAGCCAGATCGTCCCGATCGTCTCGAAGGGTCGCAAGGGTGACGTCGTTTTCGACACGGATGAGCATCCCAAGGCCACCAGTCTTGAGAAACTGGCAGCCCTGCGTCCGGCCTTCCGCAAGGATGGCTCGGTGACGGCGGGCAATGCCTCGGGCATCAACGACGGTGCGGCGGCGCTGGTTCTGGCGCGCGGCGACGCGGCGGCCAAGGCGGGGCTGAAACCGCTGGCGCGGGTTGTCGGCTATGCGGTTGCAGGTGTGCGGCCCGAGGTGATGGGCATCGGCCCGATCCCGGCGGTGCAGAAGCTGTGCGCGCGTACCGGCCTGTCGATCAGCGATTTCGATGTCATCGAATCGAACGAGGCCTTTGCGTCGCAGGCTTTGGCGGTGAACAAGGGGCTGGGTCTGGACGCGGCCAAGGTGAACCCGAACGGCGGCGCGATTGCATTGGGTCACCCGGTCGGCGCAACCGGCGCGATTGTCACGGTCAAGGCGCTTTATGAACTGCAGCGCATTGGTGGGCGCTATGGCCTGATCACCATGTGCATCGGCGGCGGTCAGGGGATCGCACTGGCAATTGAGCGCCTCTGAGCTTTGAAAACCGTCCGCGTTTAAGAGTGTCTTTACCGTTCGCGGCAATTCTGAGCGGACCGGCCCTGCGCCGGTCCGTTTTCTTTTTGCCGGGGCCGTCGCGGATGACATTGTTCGACAAGCTGACGCTGGAACGCCGGGCACGCCTGACGGCTGAGCGGCGGCTGGATCAGCGCAATCGTGAACTGGACGCAGCGCTCGCGCAACTGGACCAGATGCGCATCGATCTGCACGGGCTGCGCCAGAACGGGCGTGCTTCGGCGCTTGAAGATGCGCAGCGCGTGGTTGAGGTGCAAAGCAAGGCGCGCGCGGAAACCGAGACTGCGCAACGGACTGCCACGATGGCCGAACGGCGGCTGTGGGACTCGATCAACACCATCCGGGACGGTTTCGCAGTCTTCAACCGCGCGCAGGAGCTGGTGATCGCCAACCACGCCTATCTCGATGTTTTCTCAGGTATTCCCGAGGTTCAGGTCGGCATCAGCTACCGCCGTCTGGTTGAGATACTTGCGCATGAGGAAAGGGTCGCCTTTGACGGGATCACGCCCGAAGCATGGACGCAAACCATGCTCTCGCGGTGGGAGCATGAGCATATCGAGCCGATCACGCTGGTCTTCACCCGCGGTGACACCGCGCGTATCCACGACCGGCGCGCACGGGGCGGCGATATTGTCAGTCTGGTACGCGACATCACGGAAACCCAACGCTACGCCGCCGAACTGGAGGAGGCGCGCGAACGGGCCGAGGCGGCGAACCGCGCCAAATCCGCCTTCCTTGCCAACATGAGCCATGAGATCCGCACGCCGATGAACGGCGTCGTCGGCATGGCCGAACTGATGTGCGACACCGCGCTGTCCGACGAACAGCGCCTCTATGCCGAGACGATCCGCTCCTCGGGTGAGGCGTTGCTCAACATCATCAATGACGTGCTCGACTTCTCCAAGATCGAAGCGGAAAAGCTCACGCTGCACCCCGAACCCTTTGATCTGGAACGCTGTATCCATGAGGTGCTGATCTTGTTGCAGGCCGGGGCCCGCAAGCGGTCGATCGACCTGCTGATGGACTATGACCTGTTCCTGCCCACCCGGTTTCTGGCCGATCCGGGCCGCATGCGACAGGTGATGACCAACCTGATCGGGAATGCCGTCAAATTCACCCAGACCGGTCATGTCCTGATCCGCGTCGTCGGGATCGAGGCGGGCGATTTCGCCCAACGCATCACCGTCACCGTCGAAGATACCGGCATCGGCATCGCGCCGGAACATGTCGAACGGATCTTTGGTGAATTCGCGCAGGTGGATGAACAGGCGAACCGCAAGTTTGAAGGGACGGGGCTGGGATTGGCGATCACCCGTCGCCTGATCGATCTGATGGGCGGTGAGATCTGGGTCGAAAGCGAGCTGGGCAAGGGCGCCTGTTTTGGCTTCTCGCTGACCCTGCCGCTGTCCGAGGATGCCGAACCGTTGACCGCCGAACCCATCCGGCTGGCACGGGTGATGATTGCCGAAAGCCATCTGATCAACCGCACCATTCTGGAACGCCAGCTGACCGCGCAGGGTGTTGAGGTGACACTCTGTGCGTCGGGCGCTGAGGTGCTGGAGAAATTCGAGCACGGGCAGGGCGGGGCGATCGAGCTGTTGATCACAGATCACCTGATGCCCGGTATCGACGGGTTGGATCTGACGGCGAAACTGCGCGACGCGGGCTTTGACACGCCGGTTGTGCTGCTCAGTTCCAACCCCGCCAGCGTGCGCGATCATCCCGCCATAGGCGAGCTGCGCGCCGTGCTGCAAAAGCCGATCCTGCGTCAGGACCTGTTGCGTCAGCTGCAACTGTCGTCCGCCCCGGGTGGGCTGCCTGCGATCCCCTCTGCCGACGCCGCGCCGACACCCGGTCCCTTGCCGCGGCTGGGCGGGGGCCGGCGGATGCGCGTGCTCGCGGCCGAAGACAACCGGACCAACCGGCTGGTGTTCTCCAAGATGCTCGACGGGCTTGAGGTCGATCTCAGCTTCGCCGAAGATGGTGAACAGGCGGTTGAGGCTTTCCGCACGACCAAACCGGATCTTGTGTTCATGGACATTTCGATGCCGGGCATGGATGGCCGCTCGGCGACCCGCGCGATCCGCCAGTTGCCCGGCGGGGCCCAGGTTCCCATCGTCGCGCTGACCGCGCATGCGATGGCGGGCGACCAAGAGGACATCCTCGCCGCGGGGTTGGATCACGTGATGACCAAGCCGTTGAAGAAACCGCTTCTGCTGGAGATGGTCGCCCGCTATTGCCCGCAAGACGCCAGCCTGCCCGCCCCGTCGCTGGATCGCACCGGGTGATCGCGCCTGCGGGGTTGCGGCGCGGCCTCGCAGGCCTTACCTCAGGGGCAAAGCCGCATATGAGGATGCCATGCTGTCAGTGATCCAGATCCTGTTTCTTGTGCTCAACGTGATCTGGTGGATCGTGATCGCCCATGTGATCATGAGCTGGCTGATCAATTTTCAGGTTCTGAACCTCCGCCAGCCGCTGGTGGCGCAAATCTGGGACGGTCTGAACCGCGTGCTCGAACCGGTCTACAGCCGCATCCGGTCTTTCCTGCCCAATATGGGCGGTCTGGATCTGGCGCCGCTGATCGTGCTTTTGTCGATCTATGCGATCCGGATTGTGATCACTAACAACATCTCGGTCTTCCTCTGACCCCGTGGATAGCGCTGACATCTCTGCCCCTGCCGCCGAACTGACCCACGCCCTGTTGGCGCGGGTTTTTGGCTTCTCTGCGTTCCGGCCCGGTCAGGAAGAAATCGTCGACGCGGTGATCGCCGGGTCCGACGTCCTGGCGATCATGCCGACTGGCGGCGGAAAATCCCTGTGCTTTCAGTTGCCTGCGCTGGCCCGCGACGGGTTGACCGTGGTCATCTCTCCGCTGATCGCCCTGATGCGCGATCAGGTGCGCGCGTTGCAGGAAGCGGGCGTGGCGGCGGGGGCGATCACCTCGGGGAACACCCCGGAAGAGAACGAGGCGATCTTTTCCGCGCTGGAAGACGGTCGGCTCAAGATCCTCTACATCGCGCCGGAACGACTCGCCTCCTCGGCAACCACCAACCTGCTGCGTCGGTCGAATTGCCGCCTGATCGCGGTGGACGAGGCACATTGCGTCAGCCAATGGGGCCATGATTTCCGCCCCGATTACCTGCGGATCGGCGACTTGCGGCAGGCGTTGGGCGTGCCCCTTGCTGCCTTCACCGCGACCGCCGATGCTGCCACGCGGGATGAAATCGTCCACCGCCTCTTTGCCGGAACGCCGCCACAAAGCTTTCTGCGCGGTTTCGACCGGCCCAACATCCGGCTGGCTTTTGCGGTCAAGGACAACCCGCGCAAGCAGATCATGAGCTTCGCGGCGGCGCGCAAGGGCCAGTCCGGCATCGTCTATTGTGCGACACGTGCGCGCACCGAAACCCTTGCCCGCGCGCTGGAAGAGGCGGGTCACACCGCCTGCGCCTATCACGGCGGGATGGAAGATTGGGAGCGCCGCAAGGTTGAGGGCCTGTTTCAGACCGAAGAGGGTCTGATCGTTTGCGCCACGGTCGCCTTCGGCATGGGCGTGGACAAGCCGGACGTGCGCTGGGTCGCCCATGCGGACCTGCCCAAGTCAATCGAGTCCTATTATCAAGAGATTGGCCGCGCTGGTCGCGATGGTTTGCCCGCCGATACCTTGACGCTGTACGGCCCTGACGACATCCGCTTGCGCCGCGCACAGGTCGACGATTCCAACGCCCCGCCTGACCGCCGAGAGGCTGATCACGCGCGGCTCAACACCCTTCTCGGTCTGGCCGAAGCCTGTGGTTGCCGCCGCCGCATGCTGCTGGCGTATTTCGGTGAAGTCAGCGAACCCTGCGGCAATTGCGATCTGTGCGAAACGCCCGCCAAGACCTTTGATGCGACCGAGGCCGTGCGCAAGGCGCTGTCGGCGATGTTGCGCACAGGTGAGAGCTTTGGGGTGGGCCATCTGGTCGATATCCTGACCGGGACGATGACCGACAAGATCACGCAACGCAGTCATGACCAGCTTCCCACCTTTGGTGTCGGGCGCGAGTTGAGCAAGGCGGCGTGGAATGCGGTGTTCCGGCAAATGATGGGCCGTGATCTGGTCCGTCCCGATGCCGAGCGGCACGGCGCGCTGCGCATGACGCAGGATGCCCGGCCGATCCTGCGCGGCGAAAGCGCGGTCACCTTCCGCGCTGACACGATCCAGCAGGCGAGTACGCGGGCAGAGCCGCGCGCACTGGTGTCGGACGAAGACGCGCCTCTGCTTTCGGCGCTCAAGGCCCTGCGCCGGTCTCTGGCGCAGGCGGGCGGCGTGCCGCCTTATGTGATCTTCAATGACCGATCCTTGGTGGAAATGGCCGAGAAGCGCCCGCAATCGCTGGATGACTTTGCCGGAATTACCGGTGTTGGCGCAACCAAACTTGAGCGGTATGGCGCCCGCTTCCTGCAGGTGATCACCGGTGAAGAGACCGAGGTCGCGCATCCGGCACGGCGGAAACTTGCGGGGACCGAGGCCGGCGGGGTCTTTGACCGGCTGACCGAAGTGCAGGCTCAGTTGTCGCGGGGCGAAGACGGCACGGGCAAGTATCTAAGCTGCACCCACGCCACCTTGCGCACCATCGCCGAGCGCCGCCCGCGCAGTCTGGCCGACATGGAACGCATCGCAGGCATGGGCGCGGCAAAGGTCGAACGCTTTGGTGAGGCGTTTCTGGAGATCTTGAGCGAAAGCTAGTCTCAGCTCAGGGCGGTTTCCGGCCCGAGAAGCACAAAGACCAGGACGGCGGCGTAGAACACGAAGCTGGCTGCCAGAACAAAGACGTGCCAGATCGTGTAGTGGAACGGCAGGCGCCGCCACAGGTAAAACACGACGCCGAGGGTGTACAATCCGCCACCCACGGCCATCAGGATCAGCACCGGCAGCGGCAACGCCGAGAACAGCGTGCCGCCAGCAACCACGCCGGCCCATCCCATGCCCAGATACAGGATCAGCCCGGCCCATTTGAACCGTTCCGGCGAGATGATCTTCAGCGTGATCCCGGCGAAAGCCGCACCCCACACGCCAATCGTCAGCGCAACGCCGTGACCAGAGAGCAGCGTGAAGGGTGTGTAAGTGCCTGCGATTTTTAAGTATATCGCGGAATGATCCAGTCGCCGCAGCAGCCATTCCTTGGCCGTCCCAACGCCAGAAGTTTCCCCGATGTTGTACAGCGCCGAGCACAAGATCATTGCAAACAGCGCGCCGCCATACACCGACACCCCGGTCACCGAGGCCACATCGCCCCGGTAAAGCGCGGTCAGCACGATCAGGACGGGAACCGCCATCAGGACCAGCATCAGGCCCATGACATGCACGACAGCGTCCGAGACCTGTTCGGCCTTGGAATACGCGGTGCGCAGGGCGCTGGTCATTGGGGACTCCTGGGGCATGGTGGCAGTTTACGCCGTGGTTCTGTGTGGGGCAACGCCGACGCACGGTAAACTATGGCCCCCAAACGTAACCGTTTCGTCAACGCGCGTTTTCGGCGGTGACGGCAAAGCCCTGTCTGACGCCGCGACGCGGCTTGACGCCATGCGCGCCCCGGTCCAGTGGACGGGCGCAACAAAAGGGGTTGGTATGTATCCAGTCATCCGGCTGCTCAAGGAAACGTTGAAATTCCGGGGGAAATCGCTGTCCCCGTTCGACACGCATCTCTCGCATCATCGCTGCTGGCCGTGGGATCTGGACCCGTGGAGAGAGCTGAACAACGGTCGCACCCTGACCCTGTATGACCTGGGGCGGGTGCCGTTTTCAGCGCGAATCGGCATGACGGCCGCGTTGATGAAGCAACGCTGGGGCATGACGGTGGCGGGCTCGACCGTGCGGTATCGGCGGCGCGTGCGGATGTTCCAACGCTTTGAAATGCGGACGCGATCGCTGGGCTGGGACGGTCGGTTTTTCTACATCGAGCAGTCGATGTGGCGGCAGGGTGAGGCGTTGAACCATGTGCTGATCCGCGCCGCCGTGACGTCCCATAGCGGAATCGTATCGCCTGCCGCGCTTGTTGCTGCGATGGGCTATCCCGATCTGGTCAGCCCGGCGCTGCCCGAATGGGTGCAGGCCTGGGTCGGGGCCGATGCAAAGCGGCCCTGGCCACCGATGAGCGATGGGAAAGGCGCGGGCCTCGTTTAAAGGCGCCGCGCCGAGGGGTCAGCAAAGCGCGACGTCGACGGTGATCTCAATCTCACTGTCGTCGCCGTTACCCTCGTCGGTGGCGGGCGGCAGGAACAGATCGTGACCCAGATCCGAGACAACGTCTTCCACGGTGTCGCCGACCTTGTCGAACAGGCTTTCCAGATCCTTGCCGCCATACAGCAGCGTCTCGTCCAGATCCGAGGTTAGCTCGGTGATCGCGTCATCCAGCGCGCTGCCATCGAGCCCCAGATCGTCGAGCAGATTGTCGAGCAGGTCGCCGACATCGCCGCCCAGCAGACCGGTGCCCAGCCCGGTCGTGTCGAGCGTCTCGGCAACCGTCTTGCCCACCGTGTCGATCAGATTGTCCAGGCTGTCGCCCAGATTTTCAGGATCGAGCGGCGCATCGAGCAGGCCGTTGATGTCGTCGCCCAGCTGGTGCAAGATCTTGTCGATTTCATTGCCGCCATAAACCAGCGTGGTGTCCAGCGAGCCACCGATATCGGACACCCCGTTATCCAGCGTGCTGCCCAGATCGCCCAGCCCCAGTGTGCCAAAGATATCCTCAACCGTATCGCCTGCCTCATCGGTGAGGTCACCGACCGTCAACCCGAGTGAATCGGTGATGTCGGCCACGCCATCGCCGAGAGAATCGAGCAGACCGTCAGCGCCATCGCCGACGCTGTCGAGAAGATTACCCAACAGGCCGTGGTCATTGGTGACCGGGCTGGTCACAACGGGGGTGCGCCCGAGCGAGAGCGAACCGAGCAGTCCAAAACGAAAACCCATTTTTACCACCTACTGATAGAGGACTAACAAGCGTCTAAGGTGTCGATGATTGCGCGATTTTAAGATTCATCAAATATGCATATTTTGAAACAGACTGTTTATGGCCATGAATGATCCCAGTTTCGCCACAATTGCCTAAAGCGGCAGGCGAGGCGGTCAGCTGCCTCAGCAGGGGCTTTTCTTTTCGCGCCGGATCTCTACGATTTCAGTCTGATAGACGGGATAGTATGCGAGGTTCCCATGCCCGGACTTGGCCATAACAACGGACCGACGATGGAACCGGGCGAGAGCTGGCGCCGCCACGCCTGGGGCAAGGCGCGCGCGCAGCTGATGCCGGTGCTGCCGATTGAGGTGGTGCGCCTGCGTGTCAAGCGGGCGGCGGAGATCGGGCTGGACTACAAGACCTACGCGTCGATCCGCGCGGCATCGGGCCATGACGTGATTGCGTTTATGTTTTCCACCAATGCGTTGCGTCTTCTGGCGCCGCAGCCGTCGCTGCCATTGGATCGGCAAGAGAAACTCGCGGCGATCATCGACACCGGCCGCGTCGCCTTGACCCGGGCGCCGTTGACCCCTGAGCATGTCCTCGATCTGGCCTCAGGTCTGATCGACCATGCCGCCAGCGCCCCGCGTCCCTTCGCGCCCTGGGGCGAAAGCCGCAAGGCGCTGCTGGCCGCGATCAGCGCGCAGAAATGGCCGGCTGACCGGGTGGTGATGGTGGGCGACACCTCGGACGAACGCGTCTGGGCGCAGTCGGCGCGGCTGGGGTATTACCTGCCCGCCGACCGCTATTTCGCGGCCTGAACCCAGACCTGGAACTCAGGCCCCGATCTCAGGTCTTGTCGGTGGCCAGCAGGTCGCGGACCATCGGGATCACCTGCTCACCATAGAGCCGCAGGCACTCCATGTTCAGCGCGTGCGGCACCGGGCCGCTGGTGTATTTCATATCAAAGCGCTGAATACCCAACCCTTTGACCGAGCGCGCAATTTTCCGTGCGACGGTTTCGGGCGAGCCGACGACGAGCGCACCTTGCTCGATCTCGTCGATGTAGCGCGCCTTGGTCATCGGCGGCCAGCCACGCTCGCGACCGATACGACCGAACATTTCCTGATGGTGCGGCCAGAGCGCCTCGCGCGCTTCGTCATCCGTCGCGGCGACAAAGCCGGGCGAGTGGATGCCGATCGGGCGCGCTTTCGTCTCCAGCTGAGTCACCGCGCGGTGATACAGCTCGACATAGGGTTTGAACCGCAGCGGATCGCCGCCGATGATCGCCAGCATCAGCTGCAGATCGTGCCGCGCCACACGTACCACCGATTCCGGGCTGCCACCGACGCCCACCCAGGTGGTCATCGGCTGGCCCAAAGGCGGATAGACCGTCTCATTCTTCAGCGGGCTGCGGGTCTTCCCGCTCCACGTCACTTTACCATCGCGCAGCAAGCGGGCGAAGATGTCGAGCTTCTCCTCGAACAGTTGGTCATAGTCCTGCATGTCGTAGCCGAACAAACCATAACTTTCGGTAAAGCTGCCCCGGCCCAGGATCGGCTCGGCGCGCCCGTTCGACACCGCGTTCAGCGTCGAGAAGCGCTGGAACACCCGCACCGGATCGTCGGTCGACAGGATCGTCACCGCCGTGCCCAGCTTGATGCGGTTGGTTTTCCCGGCAATCGTGGCCAGCACGATCTCGGGCGAGGAAATGGCGAAATCGGACCGGTGATGCTCGCCCAGACCGATAAAGTCGATGCCCAGCTGATCCGCATAGACCGCCTGATCCACGACATCGCGCAGAACCTGGTCCATCGGTTTGGGCTGGCCCTGATCGTCGTGGCTCACATCGCCAAACGTATCGAGGCCGAGAGAAATGTCGTGTGCAAGATCGGTCATGGCAAACTCCTGTTTGCAGCAGACCTAAGCTGCGCCCGGCTGCCGGTAAAGGCACCCGGGCGCATGGGGGCTGTGCGCAGGCTCACAGGTCGACGGCGATCACCCCGTCTGGCGCGCTGGCGCGCGAGCAGCACAGGATCACCCGCTTTTCGCGTTCCTTGGCTGACAGCACATAGTCGCGGTGCTCGATCCCGTCCGGCGCGTGATGGGTCGCCGAGCACACGCCGCAGATCCCATCCGAGCATTTGGTGGGCACGATGATCCCCACCTGCGCCAAGGCATCGGTGGCGGATTGATCGGCGGGCACCGGGATGTCGCGGCCCGAGTGCGTCAGGCGCAAGGTGAAGGGGTGGTTTACGTACTCGGGTGCTTCGGGGACGGCGAAATATTCGCGTGCCAGGGCTTCATCCGGCCAGCCCTGCGCGCGGGCGGTGTCGAACACGGCGTCCATGAACGCGCCGCCGCCGCAGGTGTAAAGCCGCGCGCCGGGTGCATAGGGCGGGATCAGCGTGGCCATATCGACGCGGGGGCCGTCGGTTTTCACATGGCTTTCCGCCTTGTCCGCCCACGGCGCGGCGGCAATCTCGGGCCCGAACGGCGCGGTGCCGCGCGCGAGGTAGTGCAGGCGGAAATCGCCACCCAGAGCGTGCAGCCGGTGCGCCATGGTCAGCATCGGCGTAATGCCGATGCCGCCGCCGATGAGCAGGGTAAAAGGTGCTGCCTCATCCAGCGGGAACAGGTTGGTCGGCGGCGTGACAAACACTTTCCGCCCCTCACGAAACACCCGGTGCATGAGCAGCGAGCCGCCCCGGCCCTGCGCCTCTCGCTGGATGCCCAGCACGTATTTCGACGTATCCGCCGGGTCACCGGCCAGCGAGTATTCGCGCTGGAATTCGGGCGCGATCACCACGTCGATATGAGCGCCCGCCTCGAACGGCGGCAGCGGCTGGCCGTCGCTGCGCGTCAGTTCGAAGCGCACGGTGTCGTCGCTCAGATCCTCGCGCTTGGTGATCGTCACGGGGAACACGGGCGGCTCGCCCGGCATTTTCACGCCGGGCACCAGCCCCTCGGTCTCGCCGCGCGCCAGCCGGTTGCGGTATTCCTCGGGCGTAAGCAGGCTGCGGTAGCGCGCGATGCCCTCTTCGCGGTTCAGCGGGTGGGTGATGGGGAAGGGCGGGGGCATGGTGTCGGCAGGATAGACGGCCAGCGTCTGGTCCTCATAGTTCAGCACCAGATCGCGGCTCAGCGCGCGCCGGTTGGTCGCCCCCGCCGCGATGTAACGGGTCCCCGCCTTGTCCAGTTCGATATCCCACCACCACGCCTTGACCGGGTTGATCGATCCGCGCCCCAGCTTGTCATCCAGCGCCGCCAGCGCCTTGGCCGAGCCCGGGGCCTTCATCGCCAGCCAGCGGAAGGGGGCCTCGGCAAACAGGCCCTGCAGGTTCCACGGGCAGGTCTTCATGCAGCGCCCACACATGCCTCCCGCGCTGTTGGTGATCCGGTAGCGCGCGCATTTCTCGGCGTCGGATTTCCAGATCTCATACCCGTTGTACATCAGTTTTGGACCAGCGGTGATCGCTCCGGACGGGCATTCGCGCGCGCATTTGTTGCAATTGTCGCAGAAGGTCTGAAGGCCAAAGTCGATGGGCTGATCGTGGACCATGGGCATGTCGGTGGTCACCGTGCCCGATTTCAGGCGCGGGCCAAGGTAGGGGTTCAGGATCACCTCGCCGATCCGGCTGACCTCGCCCAGCCCGCTGAGCAGCAACAAGGGCGGCTGCAACACATCGCCGTCGATGACCGTATGCACCCGCGCGGAAAAGCCCAGACGGCGGATTTGTTCGGCCACCACGCCGCCGAGGAGGGAAAAGCGCAGATAGGCGCGCATGGATTGCGCGACGCTGATCCAGTCATCGCCGGAGGCGCCCTCCATCGTCTCGTGCCCCTGATCGAGCAGCATGTTGACGGCATTGGCGTGGTAGGGGGTGATCACCTCACCGGCGGAATTGTGCGAGTAATAGGCCCAGTCCGGGACGCCACACAGGCCGACAGCATCGGTGCTCAGGTAGTAGCTGGCGGCTTTCAGATTTTCGGCATTGCGTTCGGGGTCGGTCGCCTGAACAGGGCCCCGCGCCTCGCCAAACTGCAACAAAAGCAACGCGCCAAGCGCGCGGCGGGCGCAGGCGCCGATGGGGGACTTGGCGACATAGCGCCCGCCCTTGGTGGCCTCCTGCACCGATTTCCCCATGTCGCCATAGAGCGCGCGGGCGAAGAAATCGGCGCGCTTTGGGAACCGCGGCACCCGGTCGTGGTCGATCAGGGTGCTGGGGGTTTCACGCCGTTTGAGACGCTCAAAAGGGAAGGGCCCCTTGCGGAATTCGCGGTGGGCGAAGGGTTCGGCGGTGGCGGCGCGTTTGGGCGCTGCGGCCCCGGTCCACCAGCCCGGCCCATGGCTGCGTGCCGAGCGGCCGTCACCGTCGAGCGGCGCATCGGGGGCCAGTTCCAGCGTCGTCGTGACGGCAGCCAGACCAAAGCGGGTGCCCAGATAGGGGTTGACCGCCTCGCCACCCTCAATCGACGCCATCCCGGCCGAGACGGCCAGTCGCGCCAGATCGACCTCGGAGGTGCTGGCCGAATGCGCCCGCGCGTCATGGCCCAGCATGCGCAGATAGGACGACAGCACCACGGCGGTGTTGTTGGCCAAAAGCGCCGCGCGCTGCGCTTGCGTGCCGTGCAGCCAGTCGGTGCCCGGCTCGCCCTGCGCCGGGTCGCGGGTGTAGCCGACAGCGATCAACAGCGCGAAACGGTGGCTGGTGACCGGGCCATGCGGGCTGCGGGCGGCATCAAGGATGTCGGCGTAGATCGCGTCGATCCCGGCGGCATGCGTTTTGGGCTGGCCCTGCTCCAGCTCGACGCGCAGGGCATCGATCATCGGGTTGCGATGCGGCACCGGCAGGTGGTGCTCGGGTAGCAGGGCGCAGACGCCCATTTGCGCGGCGTCGAAGTAATAGCCCGCGGCCTTGAGGTGGTTCGAGCGCTCCTGCGGAGCGTCGGGGATCTCGGCCTCAGCGTGGACAATGGGACCTTGGCGCACCGTGTCGAACATCGCCTGATAGCGCGCCATGGCGTGGGTCAACGACTGCGGGTCGGGATGGTCGAATGAGAGCGGGCGCGACCAGGGCAGCGCGTTCAGATCGGGTGCCGTGCCCCGGCGCAGGCGCTCCAGCGGGAAGGGGCCCAGATGGACGGGCCGGTCGGCATGGGCGAAGACGGGCATCGGCAAGCCTCCTTAAAAATCGGTGGGATCGGGTTCATCGGCGGCGAGCAGGGCAAGTGCTGCGGTCAAAGCGGTCAGGGCGTCGGGGCTCAGTTTGGCGGCGAAATGCGCTTGCAGCGCGTCACCGGCGGCGCGGGCGCGGGTCAGTGCCGCGGCGCCCTTTGGCGTCAGCAGCACGCAGGTCTGCCGTCCGTCACCGTCGCCAGGTGCGCGGGAGATAAAGCCGCGCGTCTCAAGCCCGCGCAGCAGGCGCGACATCGCAGGGCGGGTGATGCCGACATAGGCGGCCAGTTCCGAGGGCGCACGCACGCCTTCATCCCCGACACCCCCCAGAACGGCGGCACCCAAGCGGGTGAGGCCATCCTCGGCCAAAGCCGCCTCGTGACGCGCCTGCATCAGCCGGGCCAGACGCGAGACGCGAAAACCCAGTCGGGTGTGCAAACGATAGGTCATGAGCAATCCTCCGATGAGATGATTGCCGAAGTTAATTATCAATGTCAATCAAATCCGCGCCCGATCATCTGTCCTCAAATATCCACGGGAGGAGTCCAGAGGAGGGGGCGTGCCCCTCCTCTGGGCAGGGGGTTCGGGGGGCGGCAGCCCCCCGACAGCTACAGCGGCCCGGGGCGCCGTTCCTCGCTTAGCAGCACATTGGCATCCACCGCGCCGATCCCCGGCAAGGTCATGATCCGCCGACGCAAGACCCGCTCGAAATCGGCCAGATCCCGCGCGACCACGCGCAGGCGGTAGTCGTACAGGCCAAGAACGTGCTGCACGGTCTGCACCTCAGGGATCGCACTGACGGCGCGCTCGAAATCTTCCAGCGACACGCGGCCCTTGGCGGCCAGCGTGACGCCCAGAAATACCGTCACCCCAAAGCCGAGCGCGGCCTGATCCAGCACCAGCCGCCGCCCGGCGATGGCGCCGGATTCGGTCAGGCGTTTGACGCGGCGCCAGGTGGCGGGCTGACTGAGGCCCAGCTGCCGCCCCAGCGCCCCGGCGCTGAGCGTGGCATCGGCGGCAAGGGCGCGCAGCAGGGCGCGGTCGGTGTCGTCGAGATCGATCATCGGCGGTGCCGGTGAAAAGAAAGGGCGTATTTAGGGCAAGATGAAAGGTGGGGGCGGGTCACAGCGGCAGCGCCTCGCCACGCTTGATTTCGGCGACATGCATCAGGGCTTCGAGGTCGGCGATATGGGGAAGGGTAAGGATGCGGGTGCGGTAGACCTCGGTATAATGGGTCATGTCGCGGGCGATGACGTTGAGGCGGACATCGACGCGGCCGAGGAAGGTCTGGATTTCGATCACTTCGGGCACCAGCCGCGCGGCGGCGATGAATTCGTCAAAGGCGCGCGGGTTGGTCTTGTCCAGCGTGACGCGCAGCGAGACCTCGACCTCCCAGCCCAGTTTGCGCCAGTCGATCACCGCCTCCACCCCCTTGAGCACGCCGCGCGCGCGCAGCCGGTCGAGGCGGCGCGAGGCGGTCGCCTCGGTCATCGTCGCGCGGCGGGCGAGTTCGGCGATCGGTTGGGCCGGGTCGGCCTGCAACTGGCGCAGCAATCGGCGGTCGGTGTCGTCGATGGACATGATTCCCTCCAAATTAGCGATCTGTGCGAATGGTACCTGACAGGATTGCGCAAATTATAGAGGAAATTGCAACGCCTTTGCTTGGAAATTCCCTATGATGCAGGGCAACCAACACCGACCAAGGAGCGCCCTCATGCGCGTGTATTACGACCGCGATTGCGACATCAACCTGATCAAGGACAAGAAAGTCGCCATCCTCGGCTATGGCAGCCAGGGCCATGCCCATGCGCTGAACCTGCGCGATTCGGGTGCCAAGAACGTCGTCGTCGCCCTGCGCGAAGGCTCGTCCTCGGCGGCGAAATGCGAAAAAGAAGGCCTGAAAGTGATGGGCATCGCCGAGGCTGCCGCCTGGTGCGACCTGATCATGTTCACCATGCCTGACGAGCTGCAGGCCGAGACCTACAAGAAATACGTCCACGACAACCTGAAAGAGGGTGCCGCGATTGCCTTCGCGCATGGTCTGAACGTGCATTTCGGCCTGATCGAGCCGAAAGCGGGCGTCGATGTCATCATGATGGCCCCCAAGGGCCCCGGCCACACCGTGCGCGGCGAATACACCAAAGGCGGCGGCGTGCCCTGCCTGGTCGCCGTGCATCAGGACGCGACCGGTCGCGCGATGGAGCTGGGTCTGAGCTATTGCTCGGCCATCGGCGGTGGCCGCTCGGGCATCATCGAAACCAACTTCCGTCAGGAATGTGAAACCGACCTCTTCGGCGAGCAAGCCGTGCTGTGTGGCGGTCTGGTCGAGCTGATCCGCATGGGCTTTGAGACGCTGGTTGAAGCGGGCTACGAGCCGGAAATGGCCTATTTCGAGTGCCTGCACGAAGTGAAGCTGATCGTCGACCTGATCTATGAAGGCGGCATCGCGAACATGAACTACTCGATCTCGAACACCGCCGAGTATGGCGAGTATGTCTCGGGCCCGCGTATCCTGCCCTATGATGAGACCAAGAAGCGCATGAAAGACGTGCTGACGGACATCCAGAACGGCAAGTTCGTGCGTGACTTCATGCAGGAGAACGCCGTCGGTCAGCCATCGTTCAAAGCGACCCGTCGCCTGAATGACGAGCACCAGATCGAACAGGTCGGCGAGAAGCTGCGCGCGATGATGCCGTGGATCTCCAAGGGCAAGATGGTCGACAAGACCCGCAACTGATCAGGGTTGCAGTAAGGCAGGGGGCGCGCGACCGCAGGGTTGCGCGCCCTTCTTCATGCTGCGCACGCGGCTTTGACCTCGCTGCTGCGCACAGGCGTGCTAGACTGGGGACAGACACTTTCAGGAGCACCGCCATGCAACGCCGCCACTTTCTGACCAGTTTTGCAGCCGCCCTTGGCGCAGGGAGCATGGCGCAGGCCTCGGGCCGCAACAGCGTGCAGAGCGGCGCGGCCTATCCGGTGATTGTTAACCGCGACGGGATGGCGGCGCGGATTGATCATCTGGTGATTACCGATGGCCGGCAGGCCCTGTCGTTGGACTGGAATAACGGTGCGGCCTTGTATGACGAGGATCGGGTGGATCTGTCGCGGGTCGGCGGGTTGGGTTCGATTTTCCGCACGCCCTTCCGGCGTCGCTGGCGTGACGGCATTCCGGCGGGAACGGTCGAGATCATCCCTGACCGCAACACGCTCATTGCGCGGGTGCAAGACGCGTCCCAGTTCGCCGGAACGCAAGCAACGCTGGGTGCGGGCGATTACAGCTGGGATCTGCCGGGGCGCTTTGCGCAATCCGGGATGCCGGGGACGGGCGCGCCTGCCGGGGCGATCCGACTTGGCCGGGATGGCCGGGTGCTGATCGCGCTGCCGCAGATGGTGGCGCAGGTCTGAGGGGCTGGACAGTGGCGCGTGCCCCGCGCTAGGGGCAGCGCATGACTCAGGATTTTGATGTCGAGATCGACGCCCGCGACCTGCTCTGCCCGCTGCCGGTGCTGCGGGCGCGCAAGCGGCTGGCCGGGATGAGTGCCGGGCAGGTTCTGCGCGTGCTGGCGACCGACACGGCGTCCATCATCGACATGCCGCATTTCTGCGCCGGGGCAGGGCACAGCTATCTGGGCTGCGAGGAACAGGGCGGCTCGCTGGTGCACCGCATCCGGCGCGGTTAAGCCTCGCGGCGATAGCGTTCTTCGAGCACGTCGAAGGGCACGCCCGGATCATCCTTGGCCACGCGGATCACCAGTGAGGTTTTCACGCTGGCGACGTTATCGGCGGCCAGCAGATCCTCGGTCAGGAAATTCTGGAACGTCGACAGGTCGGGTGCGACGCATTTCAGGATAAAGTCGATCTCGCCGTTCAGCATGTGGCACTCGCGCACCAAGGACCACGCGCGGCAGCGGTCTTCGAAGGCGCGCAGATCGGCCTCGTTCTGGCGGTGGAGGCGGACCATGGCGAACACCTGCACCTCGAACCCCAGTTCGCGCACATCGACGCGGGCGTGGTAGCCGCGGATATAGCCCGCCTCTTCCAATGTGCGGACGCGGCGAAGGCAGGGCGGGGCCGAGATGCCGACTCGCTTGGCCAATTCGACGTTGGTCATGCGTCCATCGGCTTGCAATTCGGCAAGGATCATACGGTCGATGGGATCGAGTTTCGCGCCGGGCATTGCGGCAGGTCTCCATGTCGGTTTGCGCTTATGTAGGCATGATCGCCCGGATGCGCAATAATCTTTCGTACTTAAGCAATTTCTGTGCCGCAGAGTGACACAAACCCGCATTTGCGCGGGCGGTCGTTGGAAAGGCAATGGCTCGGGTTGGCGGGTGCCGTCTTGCCACGCCCCGGTCTGAGCCGATAGGAGAATGCAAGCCCTTGCATGACGCTCTTGCGCGATTACATGCAGTGAAAAGAATATGTATGGAGCGCCAGATGTCCGAAACCAAACACACCCGCCTCTTGATCATCGGTTCGGGCCCTGCGGGCTATACCGCCGCCGTCTATGCGTCCCGCGCGATGCTGGAGCCGGTGCTGGTGCAGGGCATGCAGCCGGGCGGTCAACTGACCATCACCACCGATGTCGAAAACTGGCCCGGTGACGCGTCGGTCATGGGCCCTGACCTGATGGTGCGCATGGAGAACCACGCGCGCGAGATGGGGGCCGAGATCATCACCGACATTATCCTGTCGCTGGACCTGTCCAAGCGGCCGTTCACCGCCGTTGGTGACAGCGGCACAGTCTATACCGCCGATGCCGTGGTGCTGGCGACCGGCGCGCAGGCGAAATGGCTGGGGCTTGAGAGCGAAGAGAAGTTCAAGGGCTTCGGCGTCTCGGCCTGCGCCACCTGCGACGGGTTCTTCTATCGTGGCAAGGAGATCGTCGTGGTCGGCGGCGGCAACACCGCCGTGGAAGAGGCGCTGTTCCTGACCAATTTCGCGTCCAAGGTCACGCTGGTGCACCGTCGCGACAGCCTGCGGGCGGAAAAGATCATGCAGGACCGGCTGTTCAAACACCCCAAGATCGAAGTCGTCTGGGACAGCGAGATTGTGGAGGTCGAGGGCACCTCGATGCCGCTGGGTGTCAGCGGCGTGAAGATCCGCAACCTGAAGACCGGGGCCGAGTCGGTGCTGCCCGCCGAGGGCTTCTTTGTCGCCATCGGTCACGCCCCGGCGTCAGAGCTGGTCAAGGATCAGCTCAAGCTGCACTCGGGCAATTACGTCTGGGTCGAGCCGGGCTCGACCCGCACTTCGGTTGAAGGGGTGTTTGCGGCAGGCGATCTGACCGATGACAAATACCGTCAGGCAGTGACCTCGGCGGGCATGGGCTGCATGGCCGCGCTCGATGCCGAGCATTGGTTGGCCGCGCAGGACTGAACGCAGGCAGCGTCCCGCTCAATGGGCGGGGCGCTGCACCGTATCCAGAACGGACCGGCCGCCGTCCAGCCCGACGACTTGCCCTGTCATGAAGCCCGACGCGGCCGAGGCAAGGAACTGCGCCAGTTCAGCGACTTCCGATGCCGTGCCAATCCGGTGCAGGGGCGTGCCCGCGATGATGCTGTCGCGGTATTCGGGGTGCTCGGCGATCGTGTCGCGCAATGTGCCGCTCATCAGCGAGCCAACGGCAATCGCGTTCACCCGGATCGCCTGCGGCGCCAGCGCCACGGCCATCGAGCGCGTCATCTGTTCCAGCGCCGCGTTCGAGATGGAAAAGCCCAACAGCTCAGGCTGCGTGCGATGCGCGGCGATCGAGGACAGGTTGATGATCGTTCCGGCCTCTTGCGGGCGGGTTTCCTGTTGCTCGGCTTGCAGGATCATCCGCCGCGCAACCGCCTGGCTGGTGCGCAGGGCGACATTCAGGTTCTGGTCCAGCAGGGTTTCAACGCTGTTGTCAGCGGGGTCCAGCGGGTCGGTGACCATAAAGCTACGGGTTGCGTTGATCAGGATATCGACCCGGTCGAACGCGTCCAGAGCCGTGGACAACAGATTGGCAACGTTCAGCTTTTCGCGCAGGTCACCAGCAAACAGGCGGCAATTGGGCAGCTCTGCCAGATCGTCCGCACCCGATTTCAGACGCTTTTCGTTCTGGTCGGAGAAGACGACATTGGCCCCCTGATCGACAAAATGCCGGGCAATCGCATGGCCGATACCGGTGGCCGCACCAGTGATGATGGCGGTCTTGCCCTCGATCGAAAAGCTCATGCGCGGCGTCCTTTGCTGTGGCCGGCGCGGGGCGCTGCGGTGCGTGCCTTGGCGGCTTTGAGTTCGCGCACCGGGCCTTCGGCGACAAACAGCTTGAAGCCGGCGTTGCCGGGCTCTTCCGTCAGCTTGCGGAAACACGCCGCCAGCGTCGTCTCATAGGGCAGGTGCCGGTTGGCGACGATGAACAACTGTCCCCCCGGCTTGAGCATCTTGGCCGCACTCTGGATGAACGCAACGCCCAGCTGTGGGCGCGCCTCGCGGCCCTGATGGAACGGCGGGTTCATGATCACCGCATCCAGCGGCAGGCGCGGCAGCGGGTTGGTGGCGTCGGCCCAATGAAACTGGGCACGCGGGTCGGTGACGTTCAGACGCGCGCATCCCAGCGCGCGGGCGTCTGATTCGATCAGGTGCAGCGCGGCGATGCCGGGGGCTTTGGCCAGCAGTTGTGCCGACAGATAGCCCCAGCCCGCGCCCATATCCGCGACTTGGCCCTTCAGGCCCGCCGGCAGCATCTGCGCCAGCAAGGCCGATGCCGCGTCGATGCCATCCGCCGAAAACAGGCCGGGCAGGGTCTGATAGCTGCGGGTGTCGTCGGACAGGTCGCTGGCCACCGCGCGCCAAGTGCCCAGCGTATCGCCGGGCGAGGGGAACCAGGCGATCTTGCCATGGCCCTTGGCGATGACCTCGCTCAGCTCAACCCGATCACGCAGTTCGCGCAACAGCGCATCCGCGCCGTCGGTCTTCTGGCCATCCACGATCACCGGCCCATCCGTCAGCGCCGCAGCCTGCGCCAGCAGATCGCGCGCCTCGCTCCGCGAGCGGGGCAGGCAGACGAGCGCGGCGGTGTAGGGACCGGTCGCGGCTTGCGCACAGCTGTAGCCCTGCGCGACGAACGCGGCATGGTCAGGCGCATGCGGGGTGACAATCTGCACGCGCTCACGCGGCAGCGGGTCCAGCCATTCACCGGCGCGGGGGTGGAAAACGGCGATGGTGCCGCTCGAAGGCAAGGCAAGCCCAGCCTCGACGGCAAGCTCCAGCCGCAGGGCGCGGGGGGCCGGGTCAGTCAGCGAAATGGTCATGGGCAGACGCGAGCGCGTCCTACTCCTCTTTTTCCAGCGTGCACTGTAGCGGGTGCTGGTGACGGCGCGCAAAGTCCATCACCTGCGCGACCTTGGTTTCGGCGATCTCGTAGCTGAAGACGCCAACCACGGCGAGGCCCTTCTTGTGGACCGTGAGCATGATCTCGAACGCCTGTGCGTGATTGACGCCAAAGAAACGCTCAAGCACATGCACGACGAATTCCATCGGCGTGAAATCGTCGTTCAGCAGCATCACCTTATACATCGGCGGACGCTGGGTACGGGTGCGTGTCTTGGTGGCAACGCCGGGGTCCCCGTTGTCGGGGTCGTCTGTGCGATCGGACATCGTGGAGTGCAATACCATGCGGGTTTGGCCTGGGGTGACAGATTCGGTTTCCCGGCAGTATATAGCGCGCAGAACGCTCAAGTGAACCCTGCCAGGACATCCCTTACGATGCAGTTAACGACGATTGGTCTCGATGCGGACGATACGCTCTGGCACAACGAGCGGTTTTTCACCCTGACACAGAGCCGTTTTGCCGAGCTGCTGGCCGATCATGCCGAGGCCGAGCACCTGTCCGAACGGCTGCTCGCCGCCGAACATCGCAATGTCGGGCGCTATGGGTTTGGCATCAAGGGATTCGTGTTGTCGATGATCGAAACGGCGGTCGAGGTGACCGAGGGGCGCGTGCCGGGCAGCGTGATCGGTCAGATCATCGCCGCCGGGCAAGAGATGCTGGCCCATCCGATCGAATTGCTCGACGGGGTGCAGGCCACGGTCGAGGCTTTGGCCGACAAGCACCGGCTGGTACTGATCACCAAGGGCGATCTGCTGGATCAGGAGCGCAAGCTGGCGCAGTCGGGCTTGGGCGAGTTGTTCGACGCCGTCGAGATCGTCAGCCACAAGACGCCCGATGCCTATGCCCGCGTCTTCGCGCGGCATGGCGACGGGGCTGCGCACGCGCTGATGGCGGGCAATTCGATGGCGTCTGATGTGGTCGCGCCGCTCAACGCCGGGGCATGGGGCGTGTTTGTGCCGCACGGGCTGGAATGGGCACTGGAGCGCGCGCCGACCCCCGAGGGTCACCCGCGCTTTCGGCGGATTTCCACCTTGGCTGATTTGCCTGCGCTGATTGATGATATCGAGTCGTCCTGAATGTTGTGGGCGCCCCGCGTGGCGCTGCCAGATATAGATCTCGTCTCAAGATCGTCCGAAAAGCTGTTGAAAAGGCGGGGGTTTTCATATCGCCGCTTTAATGGTAGCCTTATCGTGAGCAGAAATGACGCCGCCGGCTAAACGGGGGCGCAGAGGCAGAGGTCAGGCAAGTGACAACGCATCGACAGCGTTGGCTCAGGGACATGTGTGCGTGGTCCGTAGCAGTATTCTGTGCGGCGATCCTCGCCACCGGCATGCCCATGCGAGCCGTAGCGCAACCCTATTCAGCCGTGATCATGGACGTGCGAACGGGTGAAGTTCTTCAGGAAACCGACAATTCGACAGCGCGCCTGCATCCGGCGTCGCTGACCAAGATGATGACACTCTACATCGCCTTCGAGGCGCTGGAGAATGGAGAGATCACGCTCGACACGCGGGTGCGAGATCTCGCAGCACGCCGCTGCGCAGCCCCCTCGCGGCTGGGTCTGCGCGCTGGGCAGACGATCTCGTTTCGCTATCTGATCCGCGCCGCCGCGCTGCGTTCAGCCAACGATTCCGCTGTCGCGATCGCCGAGGCGCTTGAAGGCTCGGTATCGGCCTTCGCCACCCGCATGAACCGCACCGCGCGGGCGATTGGCATGACCAGCACCCATTTTCGCAACCCGCACGGGTTGACGTCAGAGGGGCACTATTCCTCGGCCCGTGACATGAGCCGGCTGGGGCGGCAGCTCTATTTCGATTTTCCGCAGTATTACAACATCTTCTCGCGTCGGTCCGAGGATGCCGGGATCGCCACGGTCAACAACACCAACCGCCGTTTTCTGAACGGATACCGCGGGGCGGACGGGATCAAGACGGGCTTTACCAGCGCGGCGGGCTATAACCTGACGGCGATGGCGGAACGCAACGGCGTGCGCATTCTGGTCACGGCGATGGGCAACCGGTCGTCCACGGCGCGCTATAACCGCGTGGTCGAGCTGATGGACCGGGGCTTCCGGCTGGCGCCACGCAGGGCCGCCGTTCACCGTCCCTCGCGTCCCAGCTATGTGCCCGGGTCGGATGATCGGGGCTCGGGCGTCGCTGCGGGCCGGGTGATTCGCCTGCAAACCGCGCCGACGACATCGCGCTTTCCGCGGCGCAGGCCGCAGCCCGGCGATGCGCCGTCTGATGACCTGATCGCCGCGCTGCGCGACGGGATCGACGAGGTGATCGAGGATATCCGTGAGCCGGACGAGCTTGTCGAGGTCGCCGATTCTGGGCGTCCTGCCCGGCGTTTCGTCAGAGGAATCGGAGGAGGGTGAAGACGGCCTCGCTGAAGAGGGCACGGTGCTGGTTGCCGCTGCCGCCCCTGAGCGGTCTCCCTTGCCGCGCGCGCGGCCGGAAGAGGCCGTGGCGGCGCTGGAACAGGCTGACGAGACCGAATCAGCCGGGATGGGGGACAGCGGCGTCGAGGTTGCGCGCGCTGCCGGGTTCTCGATCATCGACCCCGAGCAATACGCCGCGCTGACGCAGCAGGATGCGGTTCCCGCCGTGACCCCGGCGCCGCGCCCGGAAGAACTGGCAGCGCTGGCTGATGCGACCGCGCCGACGCCGCCCGAACAGTTCGAGCATGACCCCGAGGCCGTGGCCGAGGTGCAGGTGGCGGATCACGCGTTGACCATCCCCGGCCTGCCGCCCATTGCGCTGGACCAAGCAGCGCCCGCGCAGCCGGCTGAAAGGGTTGCGGCTGCTGGTGCGACACCCGTCGCGGCCCCGAACCCGGACGCACTTTTGCCGGCGATTGAGCCTGCGGCCGTCGAGCTGGCAGTGGATGACGAGGGCCGCGTGTTGTGGCGCGATGAAGAACTGTTGCAAGCGCTGGACCACGAAAACCCCGAAGAGCCTGTGCTGGCCCCGGCGATCGTGCTGACCAGTGCCTCGGATGAGGATCCGGCCCCTGTCGAAGCCCCGATGCCCGAGATTGTCACCCGCGTTTCCACCTCCGGCGGGCGACTTTGGCGGGTCGAATTGGGTCGCTTTGGCTCGCCCTTTGACGCCGAGCGCACGTTGCTGCGCATCGCTTTGTCCGAGTCGACGACGCTGAGCACCGGCGTGCGCCGGGTCGCCACACGCGGCGGGCGCTATGTGGCCGAGGTGAACTCGCTGTCGCAGGAACAGGCCGAAATGGCCTGCACCCGCCTGATCGCGCGCGATCACGATTGCACGGTCGTCGCCCCCGAGGGGTGACCCACGGCCGGGCCCCGCAACAGGTGCTTGTCGCAGGAATGCAAAACGCTCGCGAAGATCTCTTCGCGAGCGTTTTCAAGGGTCAGGCGGCAGTGTCAGTCGCGCGTGCAGATCACCCGGACGGAATCGTATTTCTTGGCCGGGTCAGCCAGTGCCGTGGCGGCGAACAGCCCGAGCGAATGGCGCACCTGACGGTCGATATCGGCCTGCAGCAGATCGCGCCCCTCCATCTCGGCGGTGATGCGGGCCTCGTCGATCAACCAGTCCGGCATGAACTGACGCACATAACCGCGATAAAGGACGGCACGCACGCGCAGCCCGGCGGCTTCGGCGCAGGCTTTCAGACTGTCCGGCGTGAAGAAATTCAGATGCCGTGGCACATCCAGCCAGCGCCAGCGCGGCCCCATCCGGCGCGCGCCTTCGCTTGCCATATTGGGGACTTCAACCGACATGACGCCGTTGTCTGACAGCAGATCACGCGCATTCGCCAGCGCCAGAACCGGGTCCAGCGTGTGCTCCAGAACATGCGAGAAAACGATCAGGTCATACAGCGAACTCCGGATCGCAGCCGGCAGCGATTCCGCTGTTCCCTCCCTCACGTCCAGCCCACGGCTGCGCGCCACAGCGACCGCACGGGGGTCAGGCTCGACCCCGCGCACGGATTTCAGATGCGGTCCAAAAGTGCGCATCCTGTCGCCATCGCCGCAGCCGATCTCCAGCCCGGTCTCGGCCTCCTGCGGGATGATCGATCGCCACCAGGCCGATGTCGGCTCAGCCCCGCGCTCAAACCGCCAGGCCAGACGGCCCAGCTGGCGGCCCAGCGTGCCCACGCGTCGCGCCTCGTCGGCGACGTCGGGCGTATAGCGCTCGGCATGGGTGTAATAGGCGTCGATGTCGTAAAAACTGGCTACGTCACTGGGGCGCGGGCGCGGAAAGACCTGACCAAAGCCATCGGTCTCATTCCACCAGATCTGCCAGGCGCGGCGATCTGCCGGTCGTCGCCAGTCGATTGGCACGGTCAGACCCGGGTGCATTTCCGATCCCGTAAGGGGACAGATCGGGCTGAATCGCGTATGGGCCATCGTCTGTGACACGCTAGCGAGATCCTTCATAAAGCCGACTCCCTTGGTTCGGTGCGGCTTTGGTGCCTCGGGTTTTTGTCAAGACTAGGGCAAAATAGAGCGGGAAGGGGCGATTTCCTCAGATTGCGCGCGACAAAGGCAATGTGTGTGTCGGTGCCGCGTCCGATCCGGTTCCTGCCACGGCCACCGCGCCGGTGATCACCAGCACGACGGCAACGACGCTCCACAGGCGGGCAGTCTTGAGGCGAACAGGCATGGCGGCTCCTCCGGGGCTGATGTCCCTTATGGGTCGCGCCCAGCGACGGATCGGTTCAAACAAAAGGCACCCCGTTGCGCGGGCGCGACGCTGGGGATAATCAGGCGGCATGAGCGTGACCCTCCCCACCCCCGCCGAACCCCTGAAGATCGGCACCCGCGGTTCGCCGCTGGCGCTGGCGCAGGCCTATGAGACCCGCGCCCGGCTGATGGCCGGCTTCGACCTGCCGCAAGCCGCGTTCGAGATCGTCGTGGTCACTACCACCGGCGACAAGGTGCAGGACCGCCCGCTCAAGGAGCTGGGCGGCAAGGGGCTGTTCACCCGCGAGATCGAGGACATGATGCTGGCGGGCGACATCGACATTGCCGTGCATTCGATGAAGGACATGCCGGTCGCACAGCCCGCAGGGCTGATGCTGGACTGCTACCTGCCGCGTGAGGATGTGCGCGATGCCTTCGTGTCGCCGGGTGTGGCGCGGCTCGACGATCTGGCACCGGGGCAGGTGGTCGGCACCTCGTCCCTGCGCCGTCGCGCGCAGCTTTTGCACCGTCGTCCGGATCTGAAGGTGGTCGAGTTTCGCGGCAACGTGCAGACCCGCCTGCGCAAGCTGAGCGAGCAGGTCGCCGATTGCACCTTCCTCGCCATGGCCGGGCTGAACCGGCTGGGCATGGCCGATGTGGCCCGTTCGGCCATCGACCCCGAGCAGATGCTGCCCGCCGTCGCGCAAGGGGCAATCGGCATCGAACGCCGCGTCGATGACGCGCGCGCGCAGGCGATGCTCGAACTGATCCACCACCAGACCACCGGCTTGCGGCTGGCCGCCGAACGCGCGTTCCTCGCCACGCTCGACGGCTCGTGCGAGACGCCGATTGCCGGGCTGGCGGTGATCGAGGGCGACCAGCTCTGGTTGCGCGGCGAGATCCTGCGCCCTGATGGCTCTGAGTCCCTTAGCGACGAAGGCCGCGCCCCGATTGCCGAGGGCGCCGCGCTGGGCAAGGCCGTGGCAGAGCGCTTGCTGGCCCGCGCACCTGCCGGGTTCTTCGACTGGCGCAGCTAATCGTCAGACTTTTTGCATATGTTGGATAAGGGAAAACCCGTTGGCTGTAGCCTCGGGGTTTTCCTTTGCCGATGTCGGAAAACTTCAACCCAGGATCGCTGCGATCTGATCCGCCAGCGCTTCCTGAGCGGCGTCATCCAGTCGTTCGCTGCGCAACACCTGCGCTGCCGCTTCCCCCTGCCGCAGCTTGGTGCGCGCATAGCGCGGGTCGTAGTGCTCGGCCATCAGCCGCGCCGCAAGCGGGGTGAAATCACCGGCCTCGGCCAGCGCCTGCCATTCTGCAATCGTCGCCTTGGACTGGAACGGCCCCAATGCCGCGATCCGCGCCGCCAGCACATCGGGCGCGGTGGTGATGTCGGCATAGGCCGTGGTCAGCCACTGCGCGCGCGCCTCAATCGGCGCGTCGATCTCGATCCGGGGTGCTGTCTGCATCGCTTGCCACAGCGACGGTGGCAAGCGGATTGCCCCGATGCGGTTGGACTCGGCCTCCACCAGCACCGGCCGCGACGGATCGAGCCGGGCCACCGCCTCGGCCAAAGCGCTCTCGAACCCCTTCTGCGCCGGTTGCGCATCGCCGGGCACCAGTCCGAACAGGCTGCCCCGGTGCCGCGCCAGCCCCTCCAGATCGATCACCTGCCCACCGCGCGCCGCCACCTTGTGCAGGATCGCGGTCTTCGCCGTCCCGGTGTTGCCGTCCAGAACCATAACCGGCGCCGGGAACGGCTCTTCATAGAGCGCCTTCTGCACCAGCCGCCGCCACGAGCGCCAGCCACCGTCCAGCACGCCAACGCGCCAGCCGATCTGGCCCAGGATCAGCGCAACCGAGCCCGACCGCTGCCCGCCCCGCCAGCAATACACCAAGGGGCGGTAATCGGTGGGCTTGTCGGCCAGATACCCCTCCAGCTGCGACGCCACATTCCGCGCCACCAGTGCCGCGCCCATCCGCCGGGCAAGAAACCGGCTCTCTTGCACGTAAACCGTCCCGACCCGCGCGCGTTCTTCATTGCTTAATGAGGGCAGGTTGACCGCACCGGGCACCCGGTCCTCGGCGAATTCCGCCGGCGATCGTACATCGATCACCTCGTCATAGGGCAAGGAGAACAGATCCGAGAGGGCGGTGAGCGTGACACGTTGCATGCCTCAGGGCTTAGCGCCCAACCCGTCAAACGCAAAGCCCAACTTTATGCCGGAAATATCCTCGGGGGATTCCAAGGGGTGGAAAACCCCCTTGGCGGGGTGTGGGGCTGGCCCCACCCGGCGCGAGCGGGCTCGATGCCCGCGAGCGCCGGCCTCCCTCACTCGGCAATCCGCGCGATCAGCTCCTCAACCGCAGGCCCCATCGCCTCGACCACCAGCAAGACCCCCGCTGGATTCGGATGGATCATATCCCCCTGCATCACCGCGCGCGGCGCGACGCCTTCCGCCATCAGCGGCGCCATCATATCGGCCACCAACAGCGTGCCATGTTCCTCGGCCAGCTCCGGGTACATCGCCGAGAACGCCTGCTGATACGCCGCCCCGTAATTCCCCGGCGCGGGCAATCCGACCAGCAACGCAGGCAAGCCCTCGTCCTCAAGCCGCGTCAGGATCGCGTCCAGGTTGGCGCGGCTCAACGCGGGATCAATGCCGCGCAGCAGGTCATTGCCCCCCAGCGCCACGATCACCGCGTCAGGAGTGTCCGCCAGCGTCCAGTCCAGCCGCGCGCGCCCGCCGGTCGTGGTGTCGCCACTGACGCCCGCGTTGATCACGCTCACATCATGCCCGCGCGCCCTCAGCCAGGCCTCCAGCTGCGGCACCAGCCCGTCGCCCTGCATCAGCCCGTAGCCCTGCGTCAGTGAATCGCCCAGTGCCGTGATGCGCAAAGTTTCGGCATCTGCGGCGGAAACTCCGGCCAGCAGCGTGAAAAGCGCAGCTGCGGCAAGGCCGCGTAGCTTGCTATGCGCGCGCGCGACCCCATATCGGCCTGAAGCTCCATATCCGCCTGAAGCGTTGCAAAGGATTGTTTTCATGCCCGAACCCGTTCTGTCCCTCAAGGATGCCTGCCTGACCTTGCAGGGCAATGCCGGCCCTGTCGAGATCCTCAAGGGCATCTCACTGGACGTTGAACGCGGCCAGTCCATCGGATTGGTGGGCCCGTCGGGCTCGGGCAAGTCCTCGCTGCTGATGCTGATGGGCGGGCTGGAGAGCGCCACCAGCGGCGCGGTCAAGGCGCTGGGGCAGGATCTGACCACGATGAACGAGGACGCGCTCGCGCGGTTCCGGCGCGGCAATATGGGCGTGGTGTTCCAGTCGTTCCACCTGATCCCCACGATGACCGCGCTGGAAAACGTCGCCACGCCCTTGGAGCTGGCCGGTCACAAGGACGCGTTCGAACGCGCCGAGGCCGAGCTGACCGCCGTCGGCCTTGGCGCGCGGATGCACCACTACCCCGCGCAGATGTCGGGCGGCGAGCAGCAGCGCGTCGCGCTGGCGCGTGCCGCCGTGCCCAGGCCCGCGATCCTGCTGGCCGATGAGCCGACCGGCAACCTTGACGGTCCCAACGGGCAGGCGATCATGGACCTGCTGTTCGGGTTGCGTGACCGCCATGGCGCGACGCTGGTGCTCGTCACGCATTCCCCTGAACTCGCCGCGCGCTGCGACCGGGTGATCCACCTGCGCGATGGCGGGATCGAGACCGAGACCCGCGCCACCCAAACCCGCGCCGGGGTTCCCGCATGACCCTTGCCCTTGCCGCAAGGCTGGCCCGGCGCGAGTTGCGCGGCGGGATTGCCGGGTTCCGCATCTTCCTGCTCTGTCTGGTGCTGGGCGTCGGGGCGATTGCCGCTGTCGGCTCGGTCCGTGCCGCGATTGAGGCTGGTCTGGCCCGCGAAGGTCGCGCCCTGCTGGGGGGCGACGCCGAGCTGCGCATGACGTACCGCTTCGCCGACGAGGCCGAGCGCGCCTGGCTTGATACGCAGGCGGCGGCCTGGGGCGAGGTCGTCGATTTCCGCTCGATGGCTGTCGCGCCCGATGGCGAACGGGCACTGACGCAGGTCAAGGCGATTGACGACACCTGGCCCCTGATCGGCGCGCCCGAGTTTGACCCGCCGATGAGCGTCGATACCCTGCTGGCCGGGCAGGGCGGTTTGCCCGGCGCGGCGCTGGACCCGCTGCTGATCGACCGTCTGGGCCTGCAGATCGGCGATACGGTGCGCATGGGCACGCAGGATTTCGCGCTGATGACCGCGGTGATCCGCGAGCCGGATTCTGTCGGCACCAGCTTCGGCTTCGGCCCGCGCAGCATCGTGGCGACCTCGGCGCTGGAAGGGTCCGGGCTGCTCGGCGCAGGCTCGCTCTATGACACCTCCTACCGGCTGGTTCTGCGCGATGGCGACACGCTGGAACGCGTCCGCGCCTCGCTCATCGACACGTTCCACGACGCTGGCATCCGCTGGCGCGACGCGGCGCGGGCCGAGCCGGGCGTGGCCCGTTTCGTCGACCGGATCGGCGCGTTTCTGGTGCTGGTCGGGCTGGCCGGGCTGGCGGTGGGGGGCATCGGCGTGTCGTCCGCCGTGCGCGCCTACCTCGACGGCAAGACCGGGGTGATTGCCACGCTCAAGACACTGGGGGCCGAGGGGCGGACAATATTTGCGATCTATTTCATCCAGATCGGCGTTCTGACACTGGTTGGCGTGGCGCTGGGTCTGGCGCTGGGCGCGGGGGCTGTCCTGTTGGCGACGCCGCTGGCGCAGAGCAGCCTGCCCGTGCCGATTGCCGCCGGGCTCTACCCCCGCCCGCTGGCCGAGGCCGCGCTCTACGGCGCGCTCACCGCGATGGTCTTTACCCTCTGGCCGCTGGCGCGGGTGCAGAGCGTGCGCGCCGCCGCCCTCTATCGCGGTATCGGTACCGAATCGCGGGCCCGGCCCGGCGCTCTGCCGATGCTGGCGCTGGCACTCTCGGTCGCAGCGCTCATCGGCGCGGCGGTCTGGTTCTCGGGGACGTGGGAACTGGCGCTGGGCGCGGCCTTCGGCATCGCTTTCGCGCTGGGTCTTCTGGCGCTGGTGGCGCTGGGGTTGCGCGCTCTGTCGCGGCGCGCATCGCGGGCCAAGGCGTTGCGCGGCCATACCGCGCTGCGGCTGGCGCTGGGCGCAGTAGGCAACCCGCGTGAGGGGGCGGTGGCCGTGGTGCTCTCGCTGGGGCTGGGGCTGACGGTGCTGGCCACCGTGGGTCAGATCGACGCCAATCTTCGCAACGCCATTTCGACGCAGATGCCCGACCGCGCGCCGTCTTTCTTCTTTCTGGACCTGCAACCCGATCAGGTCGCGCCGTTCAGCGCCGCGCTTGCCGGGTTCGACGGCGTCAGCGACATCCAGACCGCGCCGCAGCTGCGCGGCGTGATCGCGCAGATCAACGGCCGGCCGTCCAGCGAGTATGGCAACCACTGGGTGCTGCGCGGCGACCGGGGCGTGACCTATGCTGCCGATCAGGGCGGGTTGCGGCTGACCCAAGGGACGTGGTGGCCCGAGGATTACGACGGCCCGCCGCTGATTTCCTTCGGGGAGGAAGAGGGGACCGAGCTTGGCCTTGCCCTGGGCGACACGATCACGGTCAACGTCATGGGCCGCGACATCACCGGCACCATCGCCAATTTCCGCGAGCTGGACTTCCGCACGGGGGGCATCGGTTTTGTGATGACCTTCAACCCGGGTGCTTTCGCGGGCGCACCGCATACCGTGATCGCGACCGCCCGCGCCCCCGAGGGGTCCGAAGGCACAATCCTGCGCGCGCTGGGCAATGCCTTTCCCAACGTCACCGCGATCCCGATCCGCGAGGCGGCGCAGCGGGTGGTCGAGGCTTTTGGGGCGCTGGCGGCGGCCACCTCGCTGGCCGCACTGGCGACGCTGGCGACGGGCTTTGTCGTGCTGATCGGTGCCGCCGCGGCAGGCGAGCGCGCGCGGGTGTTCGAAGCGGCTGTGCTCAAGACACTGGGCGCGACGCGGGGGCGCATCCTTGCCAGCTTCGCCCTGCGCTCGGCGCTGATGGGGGCGGCGGCAGGGCTGGTGGCCATCGGTGCCGGGGCTCTGGCAGCCTGGGCGATCCTCGTGCAGGTAATGGACCTGCCCTACCGGTTCGAGCCGGTCTCGGCGTTGCTGATCGTGGTCGGCGGCGTGGTGGCCGTGCTGCTGGCCGGGTTGCTCTTTGCCTGGCGACCGCTGGCGGCGCGCCCGGCGGGCATCCTGCGCGCGCAGGAGTAAGCCGGGGAGGGACGGCGCTCGACCCCATCGAGGGGTCTCGCGCCGCTGTGGGGCCAGCCCCACCCCCGCGCGGGGGACGCACGCGTCCCCCGGACCCCCTGGTGGATATTTGAAGAGCAAAGAAACGCGCTTAACAAAACCTTAACGCCCCTCTTTGCTCGCTAAATATCCTGGGGGTGAATGCGCGGCACGCGCAGAGGGGGCTAGCCCCCCTGCCTTGGCCGCCAATCGCGCCTTGATCCCGGTTGTGCGCTGGGGCATCACCATGGGGCAAACGACGAAAGCCACGTGAATGAACCGCATCTGCCACATCGACATCGACGATTCCGGCCTGCCTGCTCCGACCCCCGAGATGGAGCAGGAGCGCAAGGTCGCGGTGTTCGATCTGTTGGAAGAGAATTGCTTCACGCTGCCCCAGCGCGAGGGCCGCAGCGTGCCCGAAGGGCCCTACCGGCTGGCACTGGCGATCCGCGACCGGCGGTTGGTCGTCGAGATCAGTCAGGAAACCGGCACACTTGTCGGTGAAATGCACCTGTCCCTTGGCCCGTTCCGGCAGGTGGTCAAGGATTACGACCAGATCTGCGCCAGCTATTTCGATGCGGTGAAACGCCTGCCGCCCAGCCAGATCGAAGCGATCGACATGGCCCGGCGCGGCATTCACAACGAGGGAGCGCGGGTGTTGCAAGAGCGGCTCGAGGGCAAGGCCGAGATCGATCTCGACACCGCCCGCCGCCTTTTCACCTTGATCAGCGTGCTGAATCGCGGGGCGTGATCTTGGGTGAACCCTTTCCCAGTTCCATTCTGTTTTGCTGCGACCACAATTCCGTGCGCTCGCCGATGGCAGAGGGGCTGATGAAGCAACTCTACGGGCAGCGCGCCTATGTCCAATCCGCCGGTGTCTACAATGATCTGGAAATCGACGGGTTCGCCGTCACCGTCAGTGCCGAAATCGGCGTCGAGCTGTCGCGCCACCGCTCGCGCAGTTTCGACGAGATGGTCGAGTGGGGCGACGATCTGTCGGGCTTTGATCTGATCGTGTCACTGTCACCCGCCAGCCAGCGCATGGCGCTGGAGATGACACGCTATGCGCATGTGAACGTGGAATACTGGCCGATCATGGACCCCACGGGACTGGGCGAAACCCGCGAAACCAAGCTGCAGGCCTACCGTCAGACCCGCGATCAGATCGTCAAACGGATGCAGGAGCGGTTTGGTCCGGCGACTCGCTGAGGTCACCCGCCGATCCATGGGCGGACAGGATCTGGCCCAAGGCCCCTTCGATCCAGCCCACCAGTCCGACCAGATGCTGCGCTGCCGTCTCACCCAGCGGGGTCAGCGAGTATTCGACCCGCGGCGGCACCTCGCCATAATCCTTGCGATGCACAAAACCGTCGCCCTCAAGCTGCTGCAGCGTCTGCGCCAGCATCCGCTCGCTGACCCCGCCGATTTTGCGGCGCAGAGCGGCAAAGCGGTAGGTGCCGGTCGCCAGCACCGCCATCACCAGCACCCCCCAGCGGCTGGTCAGATGTTGCAGCACGGCGCGCGAGGGGCAGTCGGGGGCCAGAACATTGCCGCGTGCCATGGCGTCGAGCATGTCTTGGGCGGATTGCGCGGGGGTCATGGTCGTCTCCGGAAATCTTACACTAACATTTATGTAGGTACTTATGTTTCGTAAGTAAAGGTCTATGTGTCCCTCATTAACCCTGTGAGGAACCCATGACCCAGACCATCGCCATCACCGGCGCCACCGGCCAGCTCGGCCGTCTCGCCATCGCCGCCCTGAAAACCCGCGCCCCCGGTGCCACGCTGATTGCGCTGGTGCGCGATCCGGCCAAAGCCGTCGATCTTGGCGTCGACGCGCGGGCGTTTGACTATACCGCCCCTGCCACGCTGGCCGCGCCGCTCAAGGGCGTCGATGTGCTGGTGCTGATTTCGTCAAGCGATTTCAACGATCGCGCCGGTCAGCACCGCAATGTCATCGCGGCCGCCGAACAGGCGGGCGTGGGCCGGATCGTCTATACCTCGATCCTGAAGGGCGATGCCTCGCCGATGCTGCTGGCGCAAGACCACAGTGCGACCGAGGCGGCGCTGGCCGCCTCCAGCCTGACAGCGACCGTCCTGCGCAACGGGTGGTATTTCGAGAACTACACCGGCGCTCTGGCCGGCGCGATCGAGGCGGGTGCCATTGTCGGGGTCAACGCCGCAGCCAGGATCGCCCCCGCCGCGCGCGCCGATTTCGCCGAGGCGATTGCCGTGGTTGCAGCGGACGATGCGCACGCCGGCAAGGTCTATGAGCTGGCTGGGGACGAGGCCTTCACCATGGCCGAATTCGCCGCCGAGGTTGCTGCACAAGCGGGCAAGCCCGTCGCCTACGCACCGATGCCGCAGGCCGCCTATGCCGATCTGCTGAAAAGCTTCGGCCTGCCCGAGGGCGCTGCGATGATCTTTGCCGACAGCGACGCGCAGGCGGGTGAGGGCGCGCTGCTGGACGAAAGCCACACGCTGTCGCATCTGATCGGACATCCGACGACGCCGTTGAAAGACGCTGTCGCTGCCGCTCTGGCCTAATCGTGTAGCGGGCCGGGGTCAGACCGGCCCGCTGCCCCATCTTTGGGGCTTTCGCCCGGAAGTGACTTGGGTATCCTGCCGGCGAAAATCAGGAGAACCCGATGCCCTCGCAAACCGCCCGCGCCACGATCCAAGCCTATTACGACGCCTTCAACGCGGGCGATGTCGCCGGAATGGTGGCCTGCCTGCATGACGATTTCGCCCATCATGTGAACGAGGGCGCGACGCGTCTGGGCAAAGCGGCTTTTGCGGAATTCTGCGCGCATATGTCCGAGACCTATAAAGAGCGGCTCACCGATCTGGTGGTCTATGGCAGCGAGGATGGCACGCGCGGCGCGGCGGAATTCACCGTCAACGGCACCTATCTTAAAACCGATCCGGGTCTGCCCGAAGCACATGGCCAGACCTATGTGTTGCCCGCCGGGGGGTTCTTCAGCCTCAAGGACGGCAAGATCACCCGCGTCACCACGTACTATAACCTGCAAGACTGGATCGCGCAGGTCAGCGCGTGAGGGTCGAGGCGCTCACCGGCCCTGCGCTGAGCGCGGCGCTGGACGATGTGGGGCGGCTGCGGATCGCCGTGTTCCGGGACTGGCCGTATCTCTATGACGGCGATCTGGCCTATGAGCGGCTCTATCTGGAGCACTACCGCACCAGTGCGCGTGCGGTGTTGGTGGGGGCCTTCGACGGCGGGTCGCTGGTCGGGGCGGCGACGGGGACGCCGATGGAAGACCACGCCAATGACTTCGCGACTGCGTTCTCGCAAACCGGGCTTGCGCTGTCAGACATTTTCTATTGCGCTGAATCGGTGCTGTTGCCCGCGTATCGGGGCAAAGGCGTCGGACATCGCTTTTTTGACAGCCGTGAAGCGCATGCACGATCCCTTGGTCGCCGTTATGTTGCCTTTTGTGCAGTGCAGCGCCCGGATGATCACCCGGCGCGCCCTGACGGGTATCGACCCTTGGATGCCTTCTGGCGGGCGCGGGGGTATGCGCCGCTGGACGGGGTTGTCGCGAAGTTTCGCTGGAAAGATCTGGGCGACACCGTAGACTCGGAGAAACCGCTGCAATTCTGGATGCGAGAGCTATGACCAATACCGTGACCATCGCCGCTGCTGCCTATCCTCTGGACTGGTTCGACAGCTTCGACGCTTTCGAGACAAAAGTCGCGCGCTGGGTCGCCGAGGCGGCAGGCAAGGGTGCGCAAGTGATGGTATTCCCGGAATACGGCGCCATGGAACTGGCCAGTCTGGGCGGCGCGGCGGTGGCGGGCGATCTTGAAGGGGCGCTATCGGAAGTGGCCAGGCACCAGCCTGCCGCCGATGCGGTCTTTGCCCGGCTGGCAGCGGAATACGGCGTCTATATCCTCGCGCCGTCGGGTCCGGTGTTTACCGGCAACCGCCCGGTCAACCGGGCGTCGTTCTTTGGCCCCAACGGGCCGATCGGGCATCAGGACAAGCAAATCATGACCCGGTTCGAGCGCGAGGAGTGGGATGTCATTCCCGGTGCCGACGGACTGGCGGTCTTCGATACGCCGCTGGGACGCTTTGGCGTGGTGATCTGCTATGACAGCGAGTTCCCGCTGCTGTCGCGTGCTCTGGCCGAGGCCGGTGTCGAAATCCTGCTCGCCCCCAGCACCACCGAAACCCACGCCGGATTTACCCGCGTGCGTGTCGGCTCAATGGCGCGGGCGCTGGAAAATCAATGCGTTGTGGTCCACGCCCCGCTGGTCGGTGAGGCCGCGTGGTGCGTCGGGGTCGAAGAGAACACCGGCCGTGCGTCGATCTATGGCCCGCCGGATCGCGACTGGCCTGCGACCGGGATTATCGCTGAGGGCGAGATGAATGTGCCGGGATGGGTCTATGCTACGGTGTCGCGCGATCAGATTGCGCAAACCCGCGCTGACGGCGTTGTCTTGAACCTGACGCACTGGCCGGAACAGAGCGAACGCATCCACAGCGCGACGCGGGTTATTAGCGCAAGTTAAACCTTGATTCTTCTGAAATGAAGGCGCATATCGCCATCGCCTGCTTCGTGCGGGCGGATACCCATTTGGAGAGACCATGGCCAAGGAAGAACTGCTCGAATTTCCCGGCGTCGTGAAGGAACTCTTGCCGAATGCGACGTTCAAGGTCGAGCTGGAAAACGGCCATGTCATCATCGCACACACGGCAGGAAAGATGCGCAAGAACCGCATCCGTGTCCTCGCAGGCGACCGCGTTCAAGTCGAAATGACCCCCTACGATCTGACCAAGGGCCGGATCAACTATCGCTTCAAGTGATGCGTCTTGTTCTGGGTTCGGCCAGCCCGCGCCGGCTGGACCTGCTGGCGCAGATTGGCGTCACGCCTGACGCCGTACGCCCCGCTGACATTGATGAAACGCCCAGGGCCCGGGAACTCCCGCGGCCTTATTGCGCGCGCATGGCGTTGGAAAAAGTTCAGGCGGTGACGGCGGCCGAGGATGAGATCGTGCTCTGCGCCGATACCACCGTGGCGCTGGGCCGCCGGATTCTGGGCAAGCCAGAGACGGCGACACAGGCGGCGGAATTCCTGATGCTGTTGGGCGGGCGTCGTCATTCGGTGATCACCGCTGTCGCGGTCAAACGCGGCGCGCAGGTCTGGACGCGGGAAGTGGAAACGGCGGTGAAAATGAAGCGCCTTTCGGACGATGAATTGAACGGCTACCTCGCCAGCGATGAGTGGCAGGGCAAGGCCGGTGCTTATGGCATCCAAGGCCGGGCCGGGGCGTTTATCCCGTGGATTCAAGGCTCGTTCAGCGCCGTTGTCGGCCTGCCGCTGGCGGAAACTGCTGTGTTGCTGAACGCTGCCGGGTGGCGCGCATGATCGGCCGGGTGATTGCGCTGGGCCAGATCGAGGGCCGCGAGGTGGCGGCGCTGATGGTCGATGGCCTGATCGAAGACCTGGCCATGGAAACCGACGCGCTGGGCACAGGGGCAATCCTGCGCGGGGTTGTCGGGCGGCCGGTCAAGGGGCTGGGCGGCGTGTTCGTCGACCTGCCGGACGGCCAGAGCGGCTTTCTGCGTGCGCCCAAAGGGCTGGCGCCGGGGCAGCGCATTCTGGTGCAGATCGCCGGGGCGGCCGAGCCGGGCAAGGCTTTGCCGCTGACGCAGCGCCTGTTGTTCAAGAGCCGCTACGCGATCGTCACGCCCGATGCGCCGGGGCTGAATGTCAGCCGCGCGATTCATGACGAAGACATCCGCGCTGAGCTGACGGCACTGGCAGGGGCCGCGATGGCAGGGGCGAGCGAGACGCTGGGCCTGATCCTGCGCTCGGTCTGCGAGCAGGCGAGCGACGAGGACGTAACCCAGGACATCGCCCAGATGCGCGCGTTGGCCGAGGCCGTGCTGGCCGATCTGACCGGCGGACCCGAGTTGCTGGTCGATGCGCCGGGGCCGCATGAGCTGGCCTGGCGCGACTGGGGCGATGCGGATGAGGTCGACGACAGCGCCGAGGCGCTGGATCACTCAGGCGCGCTTGACCAGATCGAGGCGCTGCACCGGGGCGAAGTCAAGCTCGACGGCGGCGCGTCGATGTGGATTCAGGCGACCCGCGCCTTTGTCGCGGTCGATGTGAACACCGGCGCGGACACGTCGCCGGCGGCGGGGCTGAAAGCCTCGATCGCGGCGGCGCGCGATCTGCCCCGCCAGCTGCGGTTGCGCGGTATGGGCGGCATGATCATCGTCGATTTCGCGCCCTGTCCCAAGCGTGACCGGCATGTGCTGGAGCAGGTGCTGAGCAAGGCGTTCCGCGCTGATGCGGGGGAGGCGACGATGGCGGGCTGGACTCCGCTGGGCAATTTCGAGCTGACGCGGCGGCGCGACCGTGCACCGCTGGCCGGGTGGCCGGTGTGAGCAAGGCGGCGACATGCGCGCACTGCGGCAAGCCGGTGGTCGACGCGTACAAGCCGTTTTGCTCGAAGCGCTGCGCGGATGTGGATCTGGCGCGTTGGCTGCGGGCGGATTACGCGATCCCGGTGGCCGACGAGCTGCCGGACGAGCCGGAAGAGTAGCAGAGCGGCGGCGCTCGGGGGCATCGAGCCCCTCGCGCCGCGCAGGGGACGCTGTCCCCTACGGCCTGACGGCCTACCCCTGGGATATTTATGGACAGATGATGCACACCCCCTGTGGGCGGTGGCGTCATGCTTTCGTCACAGCGGCTGCGGTCTTATCGTGTCGGAAAGCTCAGGAGAGACAGCATGCGCATTCTTGTGTTCAACGCGGGCAGTTCGAGCCTGAAATTCGGTGTCTTCGAGGGCGCGCGGGGGGAAGGCGGCGAGACGCGGCAATTGGTGAAGGGGGCGTTCGAGCGGTTCCGCGAGGGGGCCTGCGCGTTTGCGCTGGAGATCGACGGCGTGGCCGAGCGTGGCGAGGCCCCGCATGGGGATCTGGGCGCGGCGATCGCAGCGGTGCCGGGGGTGTTGGCGCAGCACGGCATCGACGGGATCGAGGCGGTCGGGCACCGGATCGTGCATGGCGGCGCGGAATTCGCCACGCCCGCCGTGCTGGATGCGCCGACGTTGGCGCGGATCGAGGCGCTGACGCCCTTGGCCCCGTTGCACAACCCCGCGAATCTGCACGCCGTCCGGCTGGCGCAGGCCGTCTGGCCCGATCTCCCGCAAGTCGGGGTATTTGACACGGCTTTTCATCTGACCAACCCGCCGCGTGTCTACAGCTATGCGGTGCCCGCGGCGTGGCGCGAGGCCGGGTTGCGGCGGTTCGGGTTTCACGGCACCTCGCATAAATACGTCGCCGAGCGCGCGGCGCAGGCGCTGGGGCAGCCCTTGGCGCGGCTCAGGATCATCTCGGTCCATCTGGGCAACGGGGCGAGTGTCTGCGCGATCAATCTGGGTAAAAGCTTTGAATCCTCGATGGGCCTGACCGCGCTGGAGGGGCTGGTGATGGGCACGCGCTCGGGCGATGTCGACCCCGGCGCGTTTGGGTATTTGCAGCGCCAGCTGGGGCTGGGCATCGAGGAAATCGAGCAGGCGCTGTACAGCGACAGCGGGTTGAAGGGGCTGACCGGCTCGTCCGACATGCGCGATGTCGAGGATCGCGCGGCGGCGGGCGACGCGGCGGCGCAGATGGCGATCAACCTCTATGCCCACCGCGCCCGCAAATACATCGGTGCCTATGCCGCCGGAATGGGCGGCGTGGATGCGGTGGTGTTTACCGGCGGGATCGGCGAAAACTCGGCCTCGATGCGGCGGCGGATTTGTGACGGGCTGGATTTCATGGGGCTGCGGCTGGATTTCGACCGCAACCAGTCGGTTGATCTGGCCGGGCGCGCGGCGCCGCAGATCCAGTCGTACGGCGCGCGGGTGGCGGTTCTGGTGACCGAGACCGCCGAGCAATTGCAGATAGCGCGCGAAGTGGCGGCGCATCTGTCGCGGCCCGAGGCTGAGGTCAGGCCAATCCCGGTGGCGGTATCGGGGCGGCATGTGCATCTGGCCGAGGATTCGCTGAAAGCGCTGTTTGGCCCGGAGTATGCGCTGACCATCGCCAAGCAGTTGCGCCAGCCGGGCAACTGGGCGGCCAACGAGCGGGTGACGCTGGTTGGTCCCAAGGGGCGGCTGGAGAATGTCGCGATTCTGGGGCCGCTGCGGCGGCGCACGCAGATCGAGGTCTCGCGTACCGACAGTTTCGCGCTGGGTATCGACGCGCCGGTGCGCGATTCGGGCGATCTGGACGGCACGCCGACGGTCCGTCTGATCGGGCCGCACGGGCAGCTGGACACCGACGGGCTGATCGTGGCGGCGCGGCATGTGCATATGCACCCCGATGACGCACAGGCGATGGGGCTTGAGGACGGGCAGATGGTGTCTGTGCGGATCGGGCAGGGCGAGCGGGCGCTGACTTTCGGCCATACCAAGATCCGCATCCAGCCCAATGCCTTCACCGAGATGCACATTGACACGGATGAGGCGAATGCCTCGGGCATCGGGCCAAACTGGGTGGGTGAGGTGATCGAGATGGAGGCGCATCTGGGCGCGTGACATCTTGCGAAACGGGGATTTGCGCGGGATAAGGGCGTGTTCTCAGGGCGGGGCGCAATTCCCCACCGGCGGTAAGCGGGCCTCCCGCAAGCCCGCGAGCGCCTTCCTTGCGGAAGGGTCAGCAGATCAGGTGCAATGCCTGAGCCGACGGTCATAGTCCGGATGGAAGAGAACCATCGCCCGATGCCGCGCAGCCGCGCGGGGCCGGGATGTATGGGATCGCCTTGGGTGACGTGTCGCTTGATAAGGAGATCCACTATGACACACACCCGTTACGCCTTTGTTAAAGCCGGTTGGCACGCCGATATCGTGGACCGCGCCTTGGAAGGCTTCTTGCAGACAATCCCCGCCGAGCAGGTCGATGTGTTCGACGTCCCGGGCGCGTTCGAGCTGCCGCTGATGGCGCGCGATCTGGCGAAAACCGGGCGCTATGCGGCTGTCGCGGCGGCGGCTTTCGTGGTGGATGGCGGCATCTACCGGCATGATTTCGTGGCACAAGCCGTGGTCAGCGGGCTGATGCAGGTGGGGCTTGAGACCGGGGTGCCGGTGCTTTCGGTCTCGTTGACGCCGCATCAGTATCAGGAGACCGCGCATCACAACGCGATCTACCGCGCGCATTTCGTCGAGAAAGGGCGCGAGGCGGCCCAGGCGGCGGTGAAAATCACCCAAGCGCGGGCCGCGTTGGCCTGACCGGCATTGGGGGCTCACGCCGACAGCGTGATCCCCTCGGCGGCCAGGTCGGGGGCCAGATCCGCGAGCTGCCACAGCGTCTGGATATGATGCACCCCGGTCTCGGTTCGCGTGGCCATGTCGCGCGCCACGCGGGCCGCGACCAGCGCGGTGATCTCGGCTTCGGCCCGCCCGTCGAGGGTCAGGCGGCGCGTTACCCGCGCGCCGTCGCGCCACCCGTCGGCGATGATCACAAGGCCGGTTCTGTCCGACCCCAGACGAAAGCGCGGCAGGCTCCAGCGCAGGAGTTTGCGCATCATGGGGCGCGGGGCAAGGGCCGACAGCAGGCGAAGCGACGCGCCGGTCACCAGCGGCGAGCCGAGGCCGAGGCGGGTGGTGACGGCCGGGATTCCGGCGCGGGTCAGCACATGCTGATCCGCAAAATCGAAGGGGATGGTCGGCACCGGACCCGAGGCGAAGTCGAGCCGCTGCACCGCGTCCGGCGGCAGGGGCCGCAAGCTGTCGAGTGTCCAGTCGATCGCCGCAGCGCCGTGGCTGTCACCGAGGCCCAGAAGCACGCCGATTGTCAGCGACTCGATCCGGTCGAGACCGCGCAAGGCCTCAAGCGCCATGAGGTTGGTCAACCCCGGTGCCAGCCCGACCGACAGCACCGCCAGCGCCCCGTGCGAACGGGCGAGAGCGTCGAGCGATTCGTGGCGTTGCAGCACGGCGTCGGTGGCCGAGATATCGACATAACCCAGTCCGCGCGTCAGAACGGCGCTCGCGAACTGCGTCGTGGCGGTATCGAGGCAGACCACCACTGGCCCCGACCCCTGCAAGGCCGCGTCCCAGCTTGTGGCGTCGTCCAGATCGAGCCGCGCCGCGTCGGTGCCAAGCTGGTCGGCCAGCGCTTTCGCCCGCACGACATCGCGCCCGGCGATGCGGACGGGCAGTCCCGCGCCCGACAGCCGCCGCGCGATCTTTGAGCCGACATGGCCGTAGCCGCCGACGATGGTGATGGGTTTCATGGCTTGGTCTCCTGCGGTCGCGGCGGCATAGTGCCGCCTGCTGCGCTTCAATCACACCGAATCGACCCTTTCCAAATGGGAAGTCCTGACGATGCTGACCGCCGATCCTTGCCGCCCCGATCAATGCCTCGCCGAGGATTGGCTCGGATTTCTGGGCCATCGCTGGAACGCGTTGACGCTCTGGCAACTGGAGGCCGGCCCGCGCCGGTTTTCCGACTTGCAGGACCGGCTGCCGGGGATTTCGCCCAAAGTGCTGACCGAGCGGCTTGAGGGCTTGCAGGCGCGCGGGCTGGTCAGCCGTCAGGTCTCGAACGGTTTTCCCCGCACGGTGACCTACGCGTTGACCGTGCAGGGCGCCGGGTTGCGCGGCGTGTTGATGCATCTCTACGACTGGGCCGAAACCCTGCCGGTGATGGGTGCTGAAAACACGAACGCCGCGCTGTAAGGGCGCGGCGTTTCGGGGGAGGGTGGTGGAGCAGAGGGGGATCGAACCCCTGACCTCGTCATTGCGAACGACGCGCTCTCCCATCTGAGCTACAGCCCCACACGCGGCGGTTTTGCGGCATTCGGGAGGCGCTGTCAAGGGTGGCGACGGGAATTGGCGGGGCTTTGCAGGCGCAGCGAAGACGTTGCCCTCGACCCTGCACAAGGGTATGGTGAACGACTGTTAACCAGCGTTTTCCCCAAGCCAAGGATCGACCTGATGTCGCTGCGCGCCCGGATCTCCGAGGACCTCAAGACTGCCATGAAGGCAAAGGACACGCTGCGCCTGTCCACGCTGCGGCTGATCAATGCCGCGATCAAGGATCGCGATATTGCCCTGCGCGGCGAAGGCGAAGACCGCGAAATGACCGATGTCGAGATCACCGCCGTGATGTCGCGCATGGTCAAACAGCGTCAGGAAAGCGCGCGCGCCTATGAAGAGGGCGGGCGGCTGGAGCTGGTCGAGCGCGAGCTTGACGAGATCAAGGTGATCGAAGGCTATCTGCCGCGTCAGTTGAGCGATGACGAGGTCGACGCCGCGATCGCCGCGACGATTTCCGAGCTTGAAGCCTCGTCGATCCGCGATATGGGCCGGGTGATGAATGCGTTGAAAACGCAGTTTACCGGGCAGATGGATTTCGGCGCTGTCGGGCCGATGGTCAAATCCCGGCTCAGCTGAACGGGTCGGGCGCGTAGGTTTTAAACCGCACCAGCAGGTCTGACAGGGCGTCATGCAGGGATGCCCGCTCGTCTGGCGTGAGGTATGCGCCCAGCTCGACCTCGCGCCCGCCGCCGGTCAGGATCAGGTAATTCTCAACCGGGCCGCCCCGAGGCACCAGCCGCAGCGACACCCAATGCGGATCGGCGCGCCATTGCTGTTGCGGGCTGCGCGGGTTGGTCCGGGTCAGGGTGATTTCTGCCCGGCTCAGGGTCAGTTCCTCAAGGATCTGGCGGTCGCGCCAGTTGCGGTCCAGCCCGTACCACAGACCCCACAGCGCGATGCCGGCAAAGGGCAACAGACCCCACAGCACCGGCGAGCCGATCACCGCCAGCAGCGGAATTGCCAGCGTTCCGGCCGCCATGCCAACAGCCATCACAAAGCCGCGCGGGTTCAGCGCGTTATGCGGCCACGCGCGCAGCGTTGCCTGCGTGGGGCTGTCTTGGGTCAGGGCATAGGGCATCAGGCCGGGCGCAGCGCGTCGTACGAGACCATGACATGCTCGGCATAGGCGGGACGCGCGCAGAGCCGGTCGTAATAGGCCTGCAGAGCGGGCAGATCGGCGCGGGCGATGTCGAGGGTGAAGTAGCGGTACAGAATGTTTCCCATATGAATATCGGCCAGCGTCAGCGTGTTGCCCATCATATAGGGGTGCAGGGCCAGCCGGGCCTCGGCCATCTGAAACTTGGCGGTCAGCGCCTTGAGGCTGGCCTCAAGGGCAGCCGTATTCCTGACCTCGGGCTTTTGGAAAATCATCGGCATGAACACCTGCCCGCCGAAGGGCAGGATGATGTTGATCTTGGCCCATTCCGCCCAGCGGTCGACGTCGGCGCGGGCGCCCGGCTCGACGGGCCAGAAGCTGTCAGGCGCGTAGCTGTTGGCCAGATACCGCAGGATCGCCGCTGATTCCCACAGCACCGGCCCGTCGCCGTCCTGCACCACCGGGACGGTGCCATTGGGGTTCATCGCCAGAAATTCGGGCGTGCCTGTGACGCCGAAGCGGTGGCCTGCGTCGATGCGGGCGTGGGTCAGGCCCAGCTCGGCCACCGCCCACATGACGGCTTGCACATTGGAGGAATCGCGTCGGCCCCAGATGGTCAGCATGGTTGCGCCTTGTGTTGGGTTGGGTCTGTGTTCTGCGGTCTTATAGCAGGGTTTCCGCGCTGGCGATCACGCGGATCTCGACCAGCGCGCCGTCGCGGCGCAGCCCGGCGACCTCGACCGCTGTCCAGGCTGGGAAGGGGTCTTGGACATAGTGGCGCCGGACGGCGGCGAAAGTGTCGAAATGGTCGCGTAGACCGACATGGTAGGTGGTCATCTCGACCACGGCGTCAAAGCCCAGCCCGGCCTCTGCCAGTACCGCGCCGATCTTGTCGAAGGCGTTGCTGAACTGCGCTTCGGGGTCGACCGGCATCTCACCCGTCGGGGCGCTGCCGGTCATGCCGGTAAGGAACAGATGACCGCCAGAAAGCACACCCGGCGACAGCGCCAGCTGGCGGACGGCATCGCCGGACCCGGGCGGGATGATGGCTTTGGGGGGCATCGCGGACTCACGCTGGGGGGAACGCAAAAGGCCCCGGGGTGAACCGGGGCCTCTCAAAATGGTGTGCCTCAGTGGGCGTGGCTGTGATCCCAGTCTTCACGCTTGGGCAGCTGCTCGAACGTGTGCTCCGGCGGCGGGCAGGGCAGGGTCCATTCCAGCGTGTCGGCGTGCTCGTTCCAGTAGTTGTTCTCGGTGACGCGTTTGCCGAAGAACAGCGTGTAGAACACGACCCCGATGAAGAACACGAACGACGCGAAGGACAGGAAGGCGCCCAGCGAGCTGACGTAGTTCCACAGTGCAAAGGCTTCCGGATAGTCGATGTACCGGCGCGGCATGCCCTGACGACCCAGGAAGTGCTGCGGGAAGAAGGTCAGGTTGGCACCGATGAACATCACCCAGAAGTGAAGCTTGCCCGCCCATTCCGGGTACTGACGGCCCGACATCTTGCCCATCCAGTAATAGATCCCGGCGAACAGCGCAAACACGGCACCCAGCGACATCACGTAGTGGAAGTGCGCCACGACATAATAGGTGTCGTGATAGATGCGGTCCACAGGGGCCTGGCTGAGCACGATACCGGTCACACCGCCGACGGTGAACAGGAACAGGAAGCCAAAGGCCCACAGCATCGGCGTTTCAAACGACAGCGAGCCGCGCCACATCGTGGCGATCCAGCTGAAGATCTTGACGCCGGTTGGCACGGCGATCGTCATCGTGGCCATCATGAAATACGTCTGCTGGGTCAGCGACATGCCCACGGTGTACATGTGGTGCGCCCAGACGACAAAGCCCAGCGCCGCAATGGCAACCATCGCGTAGACCATCGGCAGATAGCCAAAGATCGGCTTGCGCGAGAAGGTCGCGATGACGTGGCTGACGATGCCGAAACCGGGGATGATGATGATGTACACTTCCGGGTGGCCAAAGAACCACAGGATGTGCTGGTACAGGATCGGGTCACCGCCACCGGCCGGGTCAAAGAACGTCGTGCCAAAGTTGCGGTCGGTCAGCAGCATGGTGATGGCACCGGCCAGAACCGGCAGCGCCAGCAGGATCATCCACGCGGTGACGAACACCGACCAGGCGAACAGCGGCACTTTGTGCAGCGTCATGCCCGGCGCGCGCATGTTCAGGAAGGTGGTGATGATGTTGATCGCGCCCAGGATCGACGAGGCACCCGACAGGTGGACGGCGAAGATCGCGAAGTCCATCGAGTAGCCCGACTCACGGGTCGACAGCGGCGGGTACAGAACCCAGCCGGTGCCTGCGCCGTTCTGGCCTTCACCGCCCGGGACGAACAGCGAAACGACCGCCAGCGAAGCGCCTGCGACATACAGCCAGTAGCTGAGGTTGTTGAGGCGCGGGAACGCCATGTCCGGTGCACCGATGTGCAGCGGCATGAAGTAGTTGCCGAAACCGCCAAACAGCGCCGGGATGACGACGAAGAACATCATCAGCACGCCGTGGGCGGTGACGAGCACGTTCCACAGGTGGCCGTTGGGCGTTTCGCAATCGGAGCTGGCCAACAGGCGCGCGCCTTCCATGCACATGTGCTGCACGCCGGGGTGCATCAGCTCAAGGCGCATGAAGACGGTGAGCGCTACTGCGACGAAACCCACAAGTCCTGCGGTGAACAGATAAAGGACGCCGATGTCCTTGTGGTTGGTGGACATGAACCAGCGGGTAAAGAACCCTCGCTGGTCTTCATGTCCATGAGCGGCTGCGTTGGCCATGAGTTGCTCCCGTATCCCTAGGCGAATTTTTTCATTGCGCGGAATCCCCCGCTGCGGCGCAGAACCGCAGCAGAGACCTTGATCCGTTCTAGATTGCCCGGCGCGCGGCGGCAACGTCCCTGATGTCGCAGAGTGGAAAAATTTGATGCAGATCATGGTCATTCTTGCGGACGCGCCGGGTTTGACCCCGATTTGTATCGGCCAGGGCCGCCCAGGGGGCCCGATGCGCCCGGGGCGATCACAAATTCCGGGGCATTGCTGTAACAATAGGTCAGTCGCATTGACATAGTGCCCGGCCGGGCGCCTTCTCCGCTCCGATTTCGTCAGGAGAATGGTCATGGATTGGCAAAAAGTGCTCGCAGAGCGCAATACACGCATGAAAGCATCCGAGATCCGCGAGCTTTTGAAACTTTTGGATCAGCCCGAGATCATTTCCTTTGCTGGCGGCATCCCCGACCCCGCGCTGTTTCCGACGCAGGCCTTCGCTGACGCGATGCACGCGACGCTGACCGGTCCGGCCTCGGGTGCCGCGTTGCAGTATTCGGTTTCCGAGGGGTATCGCCCGCTGCGCGACTGGATCGCCGGGCAGATGGCTGCCATTGGCGTGCCCTGCGATGCGGATAACATCCTGATCACGTCAGGCTCACAGCAAGCGCTTGATTATCTGGGGAAACTCTTCCTCGATCCCGACGACACGGCGCTGGTCACCTGGCCGACCTACATGGGTGCCTTGGGGGCGTTCAACGCCTATCAACCGCGCTACGAACGCCTTGATCCGCACAGCAACCGGCCCGTCGAAGCGCTGGCCGAGGCGGCTTCCGAGGCCGGTGGCCGGGTGAAATTTGCCTATCTCTCTGCCGATTTCGCCAACCCTACCGGCGAGACGCTGGATCGGGCGGGGCGCGAGGCGCTGCTCGACATGGCCGAGTCGCTGGACATCGCGGTGATCGAGGACGCCGCCTATCAGGTTCTGCGGTATGACGGCGCGCCGGTCGCGCCGATTCTGGCGCTGGAGCTGGCGCGCAAGGGTGATCTCGAGGCGTGCCGCACGATTTATTGTGGCTCGTTCTCCAAGGTGCTCTCGCCGGGACTTCGTGTGGGCTGGGTTGTCGCGGCCAAGCCGGTGATCGCCCGGCTGGTGTTGATGAAGCAGGCCGCTGACCTGCATTCCCCGACCCTGAACCAGATCGCCACCGACCACGTCGCCCGCGCGATCTTTCCTGAGCATGTCGCCAGACTGCGCTCGGTCTACGCCGCACGCCGCGACGCGATGCTGGCCGCGCTGGCACAGCACATGCCCGAGGGCGTGCGCTGGACCAGGCCTGAGGGGGGCATGTTTGTCTGGCTGACCCTGCCCGAGGGCATGGACGGGGCCGCGTTGCTGGCGCAGTCGCTCAAGACCGAAAAGGTCGCCTTCGTGCCCGGCCGTGCGTTCTTCGCCGATGGCTCGAACGGCAACACGCTGCGGCTTGCGTTCTCTGTCGCCGACGAGGCGATGATCGCCGAGGGGATCAGGCGGCTGGGCCGCCTGATCGGCGGGGCTTAGTCGAACCGGATGCCGGTGTTCTCCAGAAAGACCGCCGCGGTGCCGCAATAGGTGACGATCAGTTCCTGTATCGAGCCGTCTTCATAGGTGATGCGGGTCTTCAGGTCACACTGGCCGCCCATGTCGAAGGGGAACTGCAGGGTCAGGCCGGTGCCCGGCACCATGCGTTGCGCCAGCCAGTTGTTGCTGTAGCCGCCCGCGGGCATCATCACGGCAAAGGAATCCACGCCGCGCGCGGTGTCGTTGAACAGGTTGAAGCTGGTGTCGTCGGCATGCAGGTCCTGCGCGACGGAAGGCGCGGCGAGCGCCACAAAGGCGGCAGCGCCGAGCGCCCGGACAAGGGCGCGGTAGGGGGTGAGGGTCATGGAGGGAGATCCTGAAGGGAAAGGGACAGCCGCGCGACGCTATGGTGGCGCGCCCCTTAAAGATAGTGGAATTTTTCGTCTTGATGTCATGGGTTTGTGGCCAGCAGACGGGGCTCAACCGCAGGGGGTCTGCCGCGCGAACACCGCGTGAAACTGTCGCTGCAGCGCGACATCCAGATCGTCCATCGTCACCGGCAGTCCCAGATCAACCAGCGAGGTCACCCCGTGCTCCTTGATCCCGCAGGGCACGATGCCGGAAAAATGCTCCAGCTCCGGCTCGACGTTGATCGAGATGCCGTGAAAGCTGACCCAGCGCCGCAGCTTGACCCCGATCGCGGCGATCTTGTCCTCTCGCGCGGTGCCGTCGGGGTTGGGCGCCTTGTCGGGCCGCGTGACCCAGACACCAACGCGTCCCGCGCGCCGCTCACCCGTCACATTGAACTCGCCCAGCGTGCGGATCACCCAGTCTTCCAGCTGGTTGACGAAACAGCGCACATCGCGGCCGCGGCGGTTCAGATCGAGCATCGCATAGGCCACGCGCTGACCCGGCCCGTGATAGGTGTATTGCCCGCCGCGCCCGGCCTTGAAGACGGGGAAACGGTCAGGATCGGTCAGATCCTCGATCCGGGCCGAGGTGCCGGCGGTGTACAGCGGCGGGTGTTCAAGCAGCCAGACGGCCTCGTCCGCGGTGCCTGCGCTGATCGCGGCCACGCGCGCTTCCATCGCTGCCAGGGTCTCGGGATAGGGCTGAAGCCCGGGCAGCACCGACCATTCCATTTTTCTGCACGCCTGATTGACTCGTTAGGCGGAAGGTAACGAACCAAGGGCTAGGGTCAATGATTGCTGGGGCCGAATCGTCTTTGACGGGCAATCCGTGCTTGGCGATTTGCGAGTCTGGGTGCTACGCTTCTCGCCATAGGGTTGCTTTATTATGTTGGGGGTATCATGAACCGCAAGATTTTCACGACGACCGCGCTCGTCGCGGCATTGATGACCGGTTCCGTCGGTCAGGCCCGCGCCGATGTCGGCAGCGCCATCGCGGGTGGAATTATCGGTGGAATTATCGGTGGGGCCATTCAGGGCCAGCGCCGGCCGACGCGCACCACGCGCTATGTCGTGCCCTCTGCCGCCCGGCAAGAAGCGCGTGAGGTGCAGACCGCGCTCAACCATTTCTATTTCCACGTCGGTACGCCCGATGGTGTGCTTGGCCGCCAGTCCCGCGCCGGGATTTCGCAGTATCAGGCCTATCTGGGCTTTCCGGTTACCGGCACGCTGGCCGTGTTTGAGCGGCAGGTGCTGATCTCGGCCTATCAGCGCGCGCAGATCGGCGGGCCTGAAGTGACGCGCGTCACGCAGCGCCATCAGGACGGTTTGCGCGGCCTGCTGACCGTCGTACGCGATGAGATGCAGGGCGGCGGCACCCGCGTTCGCAGCGCCGGGGCCTATGGGCTGCCGGGCGAAGTGGCCGACGCGGTCGATGAAATCGCCGCCAGCTCGGACCCGACGGCCGAGCAACTGGTGCAGCGATCAGGCTTTGTGCAGCTTTCGGATCTGAATGGTGACGGGCGCACCGACTATATCATCGACACCTCGGTGACCGGCTCGGCCTTCTGGTGTAACGCGCAGGCCTGTACGGTGCAGGTGTTCGTGTCTACGCCTGACGGCTATCGCCGCAACGACTTTCAGTCCAACAACGCCACGCCCGCCATGTTCGAGTGCCAGCAATCGTCGTGCCGCCTGACCGAAGGCGGGACCACGACGGTGGCCGCGCTGGGGGGACACGCTGACTCACCGCTGGCCCCGCCCGTCTCGGCGGCACAGCCGATGGTGCAAAACCCCAACGCGGCAGCGCCGGGCGTTACCGCGACGGGTGGCGGGATGCCCAACTTCTTCGGCGGGGGCAGCCGTCCGGCACAGACGTCACTCGCATCGCATTGCAACCGCGTGGGTCTGGTGACCTCGGCCAACGGCGGCTACAGCGATGTGACCACGATGACCGATCCCGTGTTTACCCTGAACGAACAGTTCTGTCTGGCGCGTGGCTATGCCATCGCCGATGGTGAAGCGATGATGGCGCAGCTTGGCGTGGCATCGCAGGACGTCGCCGGTCAGTGCGCCGGTCTGGCGACTGCCTTGCAGGCCAATGTTTCCGCCCTGTCGCTGCAACCGCGGGACGTGGTGCTGGCCGGGATGACGCAATGGATGTTGACCTCGGGGATGAGCACCAGCGATCTGGCGATGAACGCGCGGGTCTGTCTGTCCAGTGGCTATGCGACCGATAACCTGCCGGTGGCACTGGGGTCGGCGCTGATTCTGACCGCGCTGGGGGAAACCGCTTATGGCGAGCTGCCCGCGCATCACCTGATGCAAGGCATCGGCGCCGTGCAGCGCCGTGATCTGGCCGCCGACTGGTTCAACGCAAGCGTCCCCACCACGATGACCACCGAGGTGGCGTTTCAGCCCGGCCCGGCTTCGCGCAATGCGCTGATCATGGCGGCTGTCAATGGTGCTACCGGAAGCGTGCCGAGCATGGCGGCACCGGTGCAGCCACAGGTCCAGACGCCCGTCGCGCCCGCTGTCACCAAGTAACCACCGACGCTGAGTATAGCGGTCGGGCTCAGAACAGCCCGGCCGCTTTTGCTGCGGCGGCATAGGTGCGGCTGACGGGGATCTCGCGCCCGTCCGATAGGGTCAACACCCCGCGCGCGCCCTCGCGCCGCGCCGCGCGCACCTGATCCAGCGCCACCCAGTGCGACCGGTGCACCTGCAATCCGACGTCGCCGCCGGTTTCGGCGATGGCGTCGGACAGGCGCATCAGCAGCAACTCGCGGCCGCGCAGGGTGACCACCTCGACATAGTGATCCTGCACCGACAGCGAGATCAGCGCGCCGCGCTTGTCCAGCGGCAGCCGGGCCAACAGGCGCGGCGGTTGCGGGCTGGTGGTTTGCAGCGTGGCGGGCGTGGCAGGCGGGGGAAGCCCCAGATGAAGGCCGCGGTGACCATCAGCGCGATTGGGACGGTCGAGGTGAGCAAGTCGGCCACCGCGCCCCGGTCGGTGACGTAAAAGCCAAAGGCCAGAACGTTGAGCACCCCCACAACCGCCGCCGTCACCGCCGAAACCGTCAGGCTGGCGATCAGCCATTGTCCGATCCGCCCGATCCCCCGCCGCGCCAGCGCGTGCACGCATCCCTGTGTGGCCAGCCATCCCGCGCCCAGGGTCAGCACGACCACCGCCGCCCAATACGCCAGGCGCGTGGCGAATCCCAGCGAGGCCAGCGTGCCGAACGGCCCTGAAACCGCCAGCGCGACCACCACCGCAGCGACAATCACCCAGGGGCCGGGACGGCTGAACGCCGCGTGCATTTCACGAAGCGCAAGGCGCAGGGCGGTATCGTTCACGCAGATCCTCGTGTCGTTTACGTCTCGGGCCTCGACCAGCCGGGGCTGAGCGGGCAATCGACCACAACGCATAAAGACACGATGAGGCCCTCCGATGACAAGTCTTGCCCCGATTCTTCAAGCATCCCCGGCGATCCAGATCCACGTCGCTGCGGCGGTTCTGGCCCTGCTGCTGGGGCCGCTGGCGTTCTATCGGCAACGCCGTGACCGGCTGCACCGCGTCGTCGGCTATGTCTGGATCATTGCCATGATGGTGACGGCGCTCTCCAGCTTCTGGGTGCATTCCATGCCGCTGATCGGCCCCTTCGGCCCGATCCACGCGCTGTCGCTGTGGACGCTGTTCGCGCTGATCCGGGGTCTGCGCGCGGCCATACGTGGCGATATCGCCGTCCATCGCGGAACGATGCGCGGGATCTACCATTTCGGGCTGGCCGCGGCCGCGCTTTTCACCCTGTTGCCCGGCCGGATCATGCACCGGGTGCTCTTTGGTGCAGACAGCACTGGCGGACCGGTGGCGCTCGCTGCCCTGCTGCTGGCGGTGGCCGCTGCGGTGCTGCTGCAACGCCGCTACGGGCCGCGCAGAAATGCGTGAAGCGCCCTGAATTCCCTCTTCACATCCCTTGGTGAACCCGCTATGAGCAGCGCACCAATCCCAGTGCGGTCGTGGCGGAATTGGTAGACGCGCAGCGTTGAGGTCGCTGTGGGCTAACCCCCGTGGAAGTTCGAGTCTTCTCGACCGCACCATTTTCCCCTTGCAGCGAAAAACCCTCCGGGGACCCGGCCCGAGCCTGTCTCGAAGGTCAAACGCCTGTGAAACGATGTTTCATGAGGCCATTCTCCTGCACAGGACGCGATTCGCGCGCCATTTGTCGCCTTTGACCCTGCCGATGTGGCCGTTCCCCGATAATGGGTTGAAATACGGTCGGTGCCTTGCTTTAACTTGAAGCACCAATAATGCGTAAAAATATACGCAAACACACATAAAAAACAAAAACTTCCATCAGGGGGAAGCATACGTGTCTCAAGCCCGCGCCGACGGATTCGTCGTCTTTGATCGCGTGCAGAAAAGCTATGACGGCGAGATCCTCGTTGTCAAAGATCTGAACCTCAGTATGCCCAAAGGTGAATTTCTCACCATGTTGGGCCCGTCGGGCTCGGGCAAGACGACTTGCCTCATGATGCTCGCAGGCTTCGAGACCGCCACGCATGGCGAAATCCTTCTCGACGGCAAGCCCATCAACAACATCCCGCCGCACAAGCGCGGGATTGGCATGGTGTTTCAGAACTACGCGCTTTTTCCGCACATGACGATTGCTGAAAACCTGTCCTTTCCCCTGGAAGTGCGGGGCCTTGGCAAGTCCGAGCGCGAAGCCAAGATCACCCGCGCGCTGGACATGGTGCAGATGGTCAGCTTTGCCAACCGCCGCCCGGCCCAGCTGTCTGGCGGCCAGCAACAGCGCGTCGCTCTGGCGCGTGCGCTGGTGTTCGAGCCCGAGCTGGTCCTGATGGACGAACCGCTGGGCGCACTGGACAAGCAGTTGCGCGAACACATGCAGTTCGAGATCACCAATCTGGCGCATACGCTGGGCATCACCACGGTCTACGTGACGCATGACCAGACCGAGGCGCTGACCATGTCGGACCGCGTCGCCGTGTTCAACGACGGCCGCATTCAGCAGCTTGCGCCGCCCGAGGATCTGTACGAACGTCCCGAAAACAGCTTCGTTGCGCAGTTCATTGGCGAAAACAACAAGCTGGACGGCGTGGTCGAAACCATCAAGGGCGAACATTGCACCGTCCGTCTGGACGACGGCACGCTGGTTGATGCGCAGCCGGTGAACGTCAGGTCGGTCGGCGAACGCACCCGCGTGTCGATCCGGCCTGAACGGGTCGAATCCAATCCCGAGCGTCTGCATCCCGATGCCCATCTGGTCGAGGCCGAGGTGCTCGAATTCATCTACATGGGCGACACGTTCCGTTTCCGGCTGAAAGTGGCCGGTCGCGACGATTTCGTCATGAAATACCGCAACGCGCAAGACCAGCGCAGGCTTGCGGCGGGCGACAAGATCCGCATCGGATGGCGCCCAGAAGATTGCCGCGCGCTCGACGCCTGAGGGCAGGGCGCACAGGTATCTCTTGCCGTCTGGGCCCGCAGGACGGTTTGCGACAACAGCGGGTAAGTTCGACTAGGGAGAATAATAAAATGAAAATCACCACCGTTCTGAAAGGTGCTGTTGGCATCCTTGCACTGAGCGCCGGTAGCGTCGCTGCCGAAGACATGACCATCGTTTCCTGGGGCGGCGCCTATCAGTCGTCGCAGACCAATGCCTATTTCACGCCTTACCTGGCCATGCATTCGGACATCAACATCATCACCGACGAAAGCTCGGCCGATGCGGTTGCGCGTCTGCGGGCGATGACCGAAGCGAACAACGTGACCTGGGATCTGGTCGACGTTGAAGCCGCCGACTCGCTGCGTCTGTGCGATGAAGGTCTGGCGATGCCGATCAACCACGACGAGCAGCTGGCTGCTGCGCCCGATGGCACGCTGGCCTCGGTCGACTTTGGCCCGATGATCGTGTCCGAGTGCTTTATCCCGCAGATCGTCTTCTCGACGACCTTCGGCTATCGCACCGACATGGTGCCCGAGGGCGTCGATGCCCCGACCGACGCCTGCGCGGTCTTCGATCTGGAAACCTATCCGGGCCGCCGTGCGCTGAACCGTCGTCCGGTCGGCAACATGGAATGGGCGCTGCTGTGCGACGGCGTGCCCTATGAAGAAGTCTACGCGATGCTGGAGACCGAAGAAGGTCTTGAGCGCGCGTTCGCCATGCTCGACACCATCAAGGACGAGACGATCTGGTGGTCGGCTGCCGCCGAAGTGCCGCAGCTGCTGGCCGATGGCGAGATCTTCATGGGCTCGACCTATAACGGTCGTCTGTTCTCGGCGATCGCCGAGCAGGACCAGCCGATCGGCATGGCCTGGGGTTACCAGATGCTCGACATTGACGGTTGGGTCGTTCCCGCCGGTCTGCCCGAGGATCGTCTGGCCCGCGTGATGGACTTCCTCTACTTTGCGACCGACACCCAGCGTCTGGCCGATCAGGCCAAGTACATCTCGTATGGTCCGGCCCGTGCTTCGTCGGCACCGCTGGTGGGTCAGCATGAAACGCTGGGCATCGAAATGGCCCCGCATATGCCCACCGATCCGGCCAACATGACCGGTGCCTTCGTGACCAACTACCTGTGGTGGGCTGACTATCGCGACGAAATCGACGCCCGCTTCCAGGCTTGGCTGGCTCAATAAGATCTTGAGGGCCGGCCCCATCCGGGGCCGGCCCTTCGCATTGACCAGACCGGCTTCCCGCACAAAGACGGGGACCGTCACCTCAGGGGGACGACGCGATGACCACCGATACCGCCAGCCAGGACATGCGCGGAGGCGAGCCGCTCAAGCGCTCGCTGGGCCGCGCGCTCAGACGCCAGAAGGCCCGCGCCTTGCTGCTGATCGCCCCTTTGCTGATCTTCATCTGCCTGGGTTTCCTGATGCCCATCGCTTCGATGCTGTTCCGCTCGGTCGAGAACGGCATTGTCGAGGACATCCTGCCCAACACCGTTTCGGCGCTGGATGTCTGGGACGTTGACAGCCCCGAACTGCCGCCCGAAGCCGTGTTCCGCGCGCTGGTCGAGGACCTGCAGGTCGCCATCCCCGAGCGCACGGCGCTGAACGTCGCGCGCCGGATGAATTTCGAGGCTGCGGGCTTTACCACCATGGTCCGTCGCGCCCAGCGGGAAGTGCCGGACTGGGATCTGCAAACCGATGGCCCGTTCCGCGAACGCATGATCGATCTGCACCGCGACTGGGGCGATCTGGATACCTGGCGCGCGCTCAAGGCCTATTCCAGCACGCTGACCGGCGGGTATTATCTGGCGGCGGTCGATTACACGATGGTCTCGGGGCATATCGAGCCGATGCCCGACAACCAGTCGCTGCATCAGATGCTGTTCTGGCGCACCGCGTGGATGTCGGGGCTGATCTGCTTTCTGGCGCTGCTGCTGGGTTATCCGGTCGCGTTCTTGCTGGCGAACATCAAGGAGCGCAACGCCAACCTGTTGCTGATTCTGGTGCTGCTGCCGTTCTGGACCTCGCTTCTGGTGCGGACGTCGTCATGGAAGGTCCTGTTGCAGGATCAGGGCGTGATCAACCAACTGCTGGTTTCGGCGCATATCATTGCGGATGACAGCCGGTTTCAGATGGTGAACAACAAGTTCGGCGTGATCATCGCCATGACGCATATCCTGCTGCCCTTCATGATCCTGCCGCTCTATTCGGTGATGAAGACCATCCCGCCAACCTATGTCCGTGCGGCGAAATCGCTGGGTGCGAATGACTGGACGGCGTTCTGGCGGGTATATTTCCCGCAATCCATCCCCGGTATCGGCGCGGGCGCGATCCTCGTCTTCATCATGGCCGTTGGCTATTACATCACGCCGGAACTGGTGGGCGGCCCCTCGGGGATGTTCATCTCGAACCGGATTGCGCACCAGTGGTATGTCTCGGGCAACTGGGGTCTGGTGGGCGCGCTGGGCACGATCCTGCTGGTCGCGGTGATGGTGCTCTACTGGGTGTATGACCGTGTGGTCGGCATCGACAACGTGAAGCTGGGGTAATCAGACATGGCACTTCCCATCTATGCGACGCCGCTGCAACGGGTCTGGTACTACGCGTTCCGGGTGATCTGCGGGCTGATCTTTTTCTACCTGATGTTCCCGATCCTGGTGATCATTCCGCTCAGCTTCAACGCGCAGAACTACTTTACCTTCACCACCGAGATGCTGGCGCTGGACCCGGCGGGGTATTCGCTGCGCCATTACGTCGATTTCTTCACCAACCCCGACTGGCAACTGGCGACGCGCAACTCGTTGACCATCGCGCCGATGGCGACACTGATTTCCGTCAGTCTGGGCACATTGGCCGCGATTGGCCTGAGCCAGAGCCACGTCCCCTTCAAACGCGCGATCATGGCGATCCTGATCTCGCCGATGATCGTGCCGCTGATCATCTCGGCGGCGGGGATGTATTTCTTCTTTTCCGCCATCGGCTTGCAGGGCACCTATTGGGGCGTCGTGCTGGCCCACGCGATCCTGGGCATTCCCTTCGTCATCATCACCGTGACGGCAACGCTGGTCGGTTTCGACCGCTCGCTGACCCGCGCGGCGGCGTCGATGGGGGCGGGGCCGCTGAAGACCTTCTTCAAGGTTCAACTGCCGCTGATTCTGCCGGGGGTGATTTCGGGCGCGTTGTTCGCCTTCATCACCTCGTTCGATGAGGTGGTGGTGGTGATCTTCGTCGGCTCGGCGGCGCAGCAGACGCTGCCGTGGCAGATGTTCCTGGGGCTGCGCGAACAGATCTCGCCGACGATTCTGGCAGTGGCGACGCTGATGGTGGCGCTGTCGATCATCCTGCTGGCGACGCTGGAAGTGCTGCGGCGGCGCAATGAGAGGATGCGGGGCATGAGCCCGGGGTGAACGGCGGGATCGAGGGGGCTGCGCGCCCCCTCGAGCTCCCCTCGCCAAAGGGGCCCACGGGCCCCTTTGGAAACCCCGTGGATACTGAGAGACAGAAAATGCGCAGGCCGGGGATCAGCCGACGCGCTTGAGATTTTCTTCCAGGAACCGGATCAGGTCAGTGGCCGGGCGGGCACCGGCAAGCCGGGCGACTTCACGGCCGCGGTGGAAGAGGATGAAGGCCGGGATGCCGCGGATGTTGTAGCGGACGGTGGCGTCGGGGTTCGACTGGGTGTCGATCTTGGCGAGCCTGACGCGGGGCGAGAGTTGTCGCGCGGCCTTTTCAAACTCGGGGGCCATCTGGCGGCAAGGGCCGCACCACGGGGCCCAGAAGTCGACCAGCAGCGGCAGGTCATCGTTCTTCGCCATCTTTTCCAGCGTCTTGAGGTCGAGCTTCGCGACTTTGCCGTCGTTGAGCGCATGGCCGCAGATCCCGCATTTGGGCGCGGCCGAGGCCTTGTCGGCGGGGAACTGGTTGGTCTGGCCGCAGTCTGGGCAGGTCAGGCGGATCTTGCTGGACAAGGGGAGCCTCACGCATTCATCGGGTTGAATGTGATGTGGGGGTGTGGGGCGGGCGAGTCAAGCCCCGGTGGTTACATGCGGTTGCGCGGCGGGCGGGATTTGTAGACCGGGAGCTTCCAGCCGAAGGCCATGGAGCCTGCGCGCAACAGGAAGGTCACCACGGCACAGGCGAGCAGGGCGAGGGGCGTCGGCCCGATGGCAAAGCGGACGGCGAGTGCAACCAGCGCACCGGCGAAAGCAGCGGAGAGGTAGAGTTCGCCCTGACGCAGCACCAGCGGCACCTCGTTGCAGACCACGTCACGCATCAGTCCGCCAAAGGCCCCGGTCATCATGCCCATGATCACCACCACGGCGGGGCCATGGCCGAGGTTCAGCGCAACCCCGACCCCCGCAGGGACGGCGACGGCCAGGGCGCCCGCGTCCAGCCAATCAATGGCCCGGCGGCGATTCTCCAGCAGATGCGCGGTGAAGAACACCAGCACGGCAGCTACGCAGGCGGTGCCGATGTACCACGGGTTGGCGATCCAGAAGACCACCTCGCGGTTCACAAGCAGGTCGCGGACCGTGCCGCCGCCCACCGCCGTCAGCGAGGCGATGAACAGAAAGCCGAGCAGATCGAGCTGCGCGCGGCTCGCCACCAGTGCACCGGTCAGCGCGAAGATAAAGACCGACAGGTAGTCGAGGACCACCAGCAGGGTCATGGCTTAAAAGGGGCCATGCCGGCGCGGGCCAGTTCATCGGCGCGCTCGTTCTCGGCGTGGCCGGCGTGACCCTTGATCCATTTCCACGTTACCTGATGCTGCTTTTGCGCGGCATCAAGGCGTTGCCAGAGTTCGACATTCTTGACCGGCTGCTTGCTGGCGGTCTTCCAGCCGTTGCGCTTCCAGCCGTGGATCCATTGGGTCACCCCGTTCTTCACATAGGCCGAGTCGGTGGTGATGGTCAGCTCGGTCGGCCGGGTCAGCGTTTCGAGCGCCGCGATGGCCGCCATCAGCTCCATGCGGTTGTTGGTGGTGTCGGCCTCGCCGCCCTGAAGCGTGCGCTCCTTGACGACGGTATCGTTCTCCATGGCGCGCATCAGTACGCCCCAGCCGCCGGGGCCGGGGTTTCCGCTGCAGGCACCATCGGTCCAGGCGTAGAGTTCAGGCATGGGACAGGATCAGTATTCCAAGGTCTTCGCTTCCCGAGAGGCCGGTGTCGCGGCGCTCGATGGTCGAGACGAGGGTGAAGCCAGTATCGGCGAGTCGCGCGTGCAGCGCGTCGCGGGTGTAATAGGTGTAAAAGCGACCCAGCGCATCGCGTTTTTCACCCGCGCCCAGTTTGAGACCCAAAAAGAACAACCCCTTGGATTTCAGCGCGGCATGGATCGCAGCCAGATGGCCGGGCAGGGCGGCGCGCGGCGCGTGGAGCAGGCTGAAGCTGGCCCAGACCGCATCGTAGCGCTCGGTCAGCGGGTCATCGAAAGTGGCGAGCCGGGCTGGCAGGCCCTGAGCCCGGGCCAGCGACACCATCTGGGGCGAGGCATCGACGGGATCGGGGTTGAGCCCGGCGGCGGCCATGCGGGCCGAGTCGCGGCCCGGGCCGCAGCCCAGATCGAGCACGCGGGCGCCGGGGGCGAGGCGGGCAATGAAATCGGTCAGTTCCGGCGCGGGATGCGCGTCGGCCATCGCGGCATAATCGGCCGCGCGCTGGTCATACACCGACAGGGTTTGCGCGTCGCTCATGCGCGCTCAAAAGCCAGGCGTGCCCCCAGCGCCGCGAAGGAGGCGGCAAAGGCGCGCCGCATCCAGGTCATCGCGCGCTCGGAGCCCAGCACGCGGCTGCGCAGCCAGCCAGCGGCAAGGGCGTAGAGCAGGAAGACGGCGGCCGTCATGGCGACAAAGCCGAGGCCGAGCTGGACCAGCAGGGCGGTGGCATGGGGATCACCGGCGGGAATGAACTGAGGCAGGAAGGCGACGAAGAACATCGGCAGTTTGGGGTTGAGGATGTTGAGGAGGATGCCGCGCCCGATGAGCGACAGCGGCGAGCGCTGGGTGGCGTCGGGCTGGACCTGCAATGCTCCGCTGCCTTGCAGCGTGCCCCAGGCCATCCAGAGCAGATAAGCGACGCCGAGGTATTTGATCGTGGTGAACAAGAGCGCCGAAGTTTGCAGCACCGCTGCCAGCCCTGCCAGCGCAAAGCCCAGATGCACCGCCGTGGCCAGCGTACACCCCAGCACCGCCCAAAGCCCGGCGCGCAGGCCGCGGCCCAGCGTGGTCGAGAGCGTGTAGATAATGCCGACGCCGGGGGCGAGGCAGACGATGAAGGCGGTCAGCAGGAACTCGGGGCTCATGCGGGCACTCGCAGCACGCGGGGGACTTTGAATTCGACGTTCTCGACGGCGGTTTCGACGATTTCCTTGGTCAGATCATAGCGCGCGGCGAAGGCGTCGATGACCTCGTTGATCAGCCGTTCAGGGGCCGAGGCGCCGGCGGACAGGCCGACCGAGGTGATGCCGTCGAGGGCGCGCCAGTCGATTTCATCCGCGCGCTGGATCAGTTGGGAATACGCGCAGCCTGCGGCGCGGCCCACTTCAACCAGACGCTTGGAGTTCGAGGAATTGGGCGCGCCGATCACCAGCAGCGCGTCTATCCTGCCCGCGATGGCCTTGACCGCCGCCTGGCGGTTGGTCGTGGCGTAGCAGATATCTTCTTTATGAGGGCCGATGATGGCCGGGAAGCGCGCGTGCAGGGCGGCGACGATATCGGCGGTGTCATCGACCGAGAGGGTGGTCTGGGTGATGAAGGCCAGCTTGGCCGGATCGCGCGGGGTGATGGTGGCGACATCGGCGACGGTCTCGACGAGCAGCACTTCGCCGTCGGGCAGCTGGCCCATGGTGCCTACGGTCTCGGGGTGGCCGGCGTGGCCGATCATCACCATCTGCAAGCCGTTTTCCGAGTGGCGCTCGGCCTCGATATGGACCTTGGAGACCAGCGGACAGGTGGCATCGACAAAGGTCATGTTGCGCGCCTGCGCGGCGCTGGGGACGGATTTGGGCACACCATGCGCGGAAAAGATCACCGGGCGGTCGTCCGGGCATTCATCGAGTTCCTCGACAAACACCGCGCCCTGATCGCGCAGACTGTCGACGACGAATTTGTTGTGCACGATCTCATGGCGCACAAAGACCGGCGCGCCCCATTTGGCGATCGCCAGCTCGACGATCTTGATCGCGCGGTCAACGCCCGCGCAAAAGCCGCGCGGGGCGGCGAGATAGAGGGTCAGGGGGCTTGGTCATGGGCGTCTCCGTCTGCATGTCAGAGGTAATCCGTGAGGGCCGTGAGGTCCAGCGTTTCGGGGCGAAAGCCGGGGGGCTGCCGCGCCGACGTTTCCTGTAGGTGCGGGGGGCTGCCGCCCCCGGGCCCCCTGCTTCAAGGGGGGAGCACGCTCCCCCTTGAAAATTCCCCGTGGATATTTTCGGACAGAACATGGGTCAGCCGAACAGGCCGGCGGTGATCAGTGCGAGGGCAATGTAGCGGCCGGTCTTGGCGATCGCCACGAGAAGGGTGAACTGCCACAGGGGGGTGCGCATGGCACCGGCCATGACGGTGGTCAGGTCGAGGACCGGGAGCCATGACAGCAGGAGTGTCCATATCCCCCAGCGGTCCCACCAGCGCTGAGCCTTGGCGAACTGGGCGTCGGGCACCTTGAGCCAGCGATGCGCCCCGGCGGTTTCCAGACGCAGTCCCAGCCAGTAATTCACGAAGGTGCCCAGCGTGTTGCCGAGCGAGGCGACAACAACCAGCAGCCACGCGGGGGCCATGCCGGCGACTTGCAGCCCGGCGAAGATCAGTTCGGATTGGAAGGGCAGGACTGTCGCCGCCACAAAGGCGGCGGCGAAGAGTCCGGCGAGCGCTGCGATCAGAAGGTCAGTCCTGCGACGGGGAGGTTTCGTCCTCGGCGGCTGCGTCTTCACGCGGGCGAACGTCACGCGGTTCGCGCGGCGGGCGGCCGATCACGTCGCGCAGCTCGTCCAGCTCGATGAAATTGTCGGCCTGACGGCGCAGCTCGTCGGCGATCATCGGCGGCTGCGAGCGGATGGTCGAGACGACCGAAACGCGCACGCCCTGACGCTGCAGCGATTCCACCAGCGGGCGGAAGTCGCCGTCCCCCGAGAACAACACCGCGTGATCGAGCCGGGGCGCGATTTCCATCGCGTTCACGGCCAGTTCGATGTCCATGTTGCCCTTGACCTTACGGCGGCCCATGGAATCGGTGTATTCCTTGGCGGGCTTGGTCACCATCGTGTAGCCGTTGTAGTTCAGCCAGTCGATGAGCGGGCGAGATCGGCGAATAATCGTCGTTCTCCAGCAAGGCGGTGTAGTAGAAGGCGCGCAGCATCTTGCCGCGGCGCATGAATTCCTGACGCAGCAACTTGTAGTCGATGTCAAAGCCAAGGGCCTTGCCGGCGGCAAACAAATTGGCACCATCGATAAACAGCGCGAGGCGCTCATCCTTGTAAAACATCACTGTTCCTTTCAAAATCGCTGCGTAATTAAAAGAAACGACACCGCGCCCGGAGAGCTGGCAAATTGATTTTGCCGATTAACTGGGGCGGTTTGGTTGCCAAAAACGATACGAACCAGATTGGACAATACGAGTGACCCCTGCGCACCGCAACCCGTTCCTCTTGGCCTTGGGCAGCAATATGTCACACGACATGACATCCAACACCAACTTACTTAATGACGCGATCGACAAGATCAAGCGGGCCGGGGTTGTAACCCTGCGTCGCAGCCGGAGTTTCGCCACCCCCGCTTTCCCCGCCGGTGCTGGCCCCGATTTTGCCAACGCGTGCCTGCTGGTCGAGTCTGATCTGACGCCCGAAGCGCTGCTGGCGCTGCTGCATCAGATCGAGGCCGAGATGGGCCGGGTGCGGATCAAACGCTGGGGTCAGCGGGTGATTGACATTGATCTGCTGGCGGCGGGCGGGCAGGTGCTGCCGGACCGCGATACCGTCGAGCACTGGATGGCGCTGCCGCCCGAGCACCAGGCCCGAGTCGCGCCCGAGCAGCTGATCGTGCCCCATCCCCGGCTGCATCAGCGCGGATTCGTGCTGGTTCCCCTGGCCGAGGTGGCGCCCGATTGGGTGCATCCCTTGACCGGGCAGAGCGTGAGGACGATGTTGGAGGCACTGGATCCGGCGGAAATTGCCGAGATCAGGCCGATTTGACCGCAACAAGCGCCGTTAAGCGGCCTCGTGCGCTTGTCATCTGGGGGAAATGCCGTTACACGCCACAGGCTGATCCTCCCCTTTGCCGCAGATGGAGTGCTTCATGGCCCGCGTGACGGTCGAAGATTGCGTTGATAAAGTACCGAACCGGTTCGAGCTGGTAATCCTTGCGGCCCATCGTGCGCGGGAGATCGCCGCTGGCGGTCCGCTGACGATTGACCGCGACAATGACAAGGACCCGGTTGTGGCCCTGCGCGAAATCGCGGACGAGACGCAAGGGGCCGAGTCCCTGCGCGAGCGTCTGATCGAGAGCATGCGCACCCAGAACGAGGTCGACATGCCGGAAGAAGACGACATGGCCTCGCGGATGAGCAGCCAGGCTGATCGTCCGCAGCTGGATGACCTGACCGAAGAGCAGATGCTGCGCCAGCTGGTTGCCGCACAGATCGAGCAGGACTGACCATGAATCGGGCAGGGTCGCGACGTGATCACGCCCGATGATCTGGTTGCGTTAATCCGCAATTATAACCCGACTACCGACGAAGCCCTGATTCGCCGTGCGTGGACGTATGGCGATGACATGCATAAAGGGCAGATGCGCCATTCGGGTGAGCCGTATTTCACGCATCCCGTGGCCGTTGCCTCGATCCTGACCGAGATGCGGCTGGATGATGCGACGATCATCACGGCGCTTTTGCACGACACCATCGAGGACACGCGCTCGACCTATACCGAGGTCCAGCACCTGTTCGGTCACGAAGTGGCCGAGCTGGTCGATGGCGTGACAAAGCTGACCAACCTGCAGCTGTCCTCCGAAGCCAAGTCCAAGGAACCCCAATCGGCGCAGGCCAAGCAGGCCGAGAATTTCCGCAAGCTGTTGATGGCGATGTCGCGCGATCTGCGGGTGATTCTGGTCAAGCTGGCCGACCGGCTGCACAACATGCGCACGATCCGCTCGATGCGGCCCGACAAGCAGGCGCAGAAGGCCCGCGAGACGATGGAGATCTACGCGCCGCTCGCTGGCCGCATGGGCATGCAGTGGATGCGCGAAGAGCTGGAGGATCTGGCGTTCCGCGTCCTCAACCCCGAGGCGCGCAACTCGATCCTGCGCCGTTTCATCACCCTGCAGCGTGAGACCGGCGATGTCATCGCCCGGATCACCGCCGACATCCGGTTCGAGCTGGAAAAGGCCGGGCTGGACGGCACGGTTTATGGCCGCGCGAAAAAACCCTATTCCGTTTGGCGCAAGATGCAGGAGAAGGAACTTACCTTCAGCCGCCTGTCGGACATCTATGGGTTCCGCATCATCGTTGACCATGTGCACGAATGCTACGATGTGCTCGGCCTGATCCACCAGCGCTGGCGCGCGGTGCCGGGGCGGTTCAAGGATTACATCAGCCAGCCCAAGACCAACGGTTATCGCTCGATCCACACCACGGTGTCGGGACGCGATGGCAAACGGGTCGAGGTGCAGATCCGCACCCGCGAGATGCACGAGGTCGCCGAGGCGGGCGTGGCCGCGCATTGGTCCTACAAGGACGGCATGCGCGCGGTGAACCCCTTCGCCATTGATCCGGCGAAATGGATCGAAGGGCTGACCGCGCGGCTGGATTCGACCGAGGATCACGATGAATTCCTCGAACATGTCAAACTGGACATGTACGCCGATCAGGTCTTTTGCTTCACGCCCAAGGGGGATGTGGTGCAGCTGCCCAAGGGCGCGACGCCGCTCGATTTCTCCTATGCGATCCATACGCGGCTGGGCAATGCCACCGTCTCGGCCAAGGTCGACGGGTTGCGCGTGCCGCTGTGGACCCGGCTGCGCAATGGTCAGCAGGTCGAGATCATCACCGCCGACGGCCAGCGCCCGCAGAATTCGTGGATCGAACTGGTCCACACTGGTCGCGCCAAGGCCGCGATCCGCCGCAGCTTGCGCGAGGAAGACCGCGAGCGCTTCATCAAGCTGGGCCGTGAACTGAGCCGCGTCGCGTTCGAGCGGGTCGGGCGGCGGGTGACGGAAAAGGCGCTGGACACGGCGGGGCGGGCCCTGGGTCTGCGCGGGCCGAATGAGTTGTTGGAGAAGATCGGTGCCGCCGAAATCAGTGCGCGCGCGGTGATCCAGCAGCTCTATCCCGAAACCGCGACGATGGTTGAGCCCGAGGTTGACGGCGCGCGTCCTGTCGTCGGGCTGGAGCCGGGGGTACAGTTCCGCCGCGCGCTGTGCTGTCAGCCCGTGCCGGGCGAGCGGATTGTCGGCATCACCTATCGCGGCAAGGGCGTTGTTGCGCATACCATCGACTGCGGCGCGCTGGCAGCGCTGGAAGATCAGCCGGAACGCTGGATTGACCTGCATTGGCTTGAGGGCAAGCACGCGGCAGTGCATGGTGTCCGTCTGGAACTGACCATCACCAACAGCGCCGGGGTTCTGGGCCGCGTCTGCAGCCTGATCGGTGAACAAAAGGCCAATATCTCGGATCTGCATTTTCTGGATAAAAAGCCTGACTATTTCCGCATTTCGGTCGAGATAGACGTCTCTGATGTGGAACATCTTCACAGGATCCTGACCATCCTTTCGGCTGAAAGTGATGTAGCCCAGGTCTTCCGAGCCCGCGACCTGACTCGCCAACCCTGAACCCGGACCCTAGCGCGTGATCTTCAAGCGGCGAGACACCAGACCCCTGCTGCGAACGATCGCCGAATTCTTCTGGCCGCGTGGCGGGTGGCGGCGGGCCTCGACCTATGTTCTGCACCGCATGCGCCGCCTGCCGGATTCGCCCGAGCGGATCTGCCTTGGCATCGCCGCCGGGGCGTTTGTGTCCTTCCTGCCGCTCTATGGTCTGCATTTCCTGACCGCCGCGCTGGTGGCCTGGATCGTGCGCGGCAATATTCTGGCCGCGCTGCTGGGCACATTCTATGGCAATCCGATCACCTTTCCGATCATGGCCGTCAGCGCGCTGGAATTGGGCCACTGGCTGCTCGGCACCGGCGCGATGGTCAGCTTTACCGAAGCGATGGCGGCCATCGGGCGGGCCAGTGGCGAGCTGACGCATAACCTCTGGGCGCTGTTCACCGGCGGACAGGTCCACTGGTTCCGCTTGCAACTGTTCTTCTGGCGGGTATTCCTGCCCTATATGATCGGCGGCGTGATCATCGGGGCCCCCGCAGCCGTCGCGATCTACTTCTTGCACCTCCCGCTGGTGCGCGCCTATCAACGCGGCCGCGCCAAGCGCCTGAAAGCCCGATTTGAAGCCGCGCGCCTACGCCAGCGCACGCGGGAAGCCGGAGACGAGACATGACCACCCCCCGCCAACGGTTAGGCGTCAACATCGACCACGTCGCCACCCTGCGCAACGCGCGCGGCTCGGCCTATCCTGACCCGGTGCGCGCTGCCCTGATCGCCGAGGCGGCGGGCGCCGACGGCATCACCGCCCATCTGCGCGAAGACCGTCGCCACATCCGCGACGCCGATATCGACGCGCTGATGGACGCGCTGAGCGTGCCGCTGAATTTTGAGATGGCGGCAACCGCCGAGATGCAGGCAATCGCCCTGCGCCATAAACCGCACGCCGTCTGTCTGGTCCCCGAAAAGCGCGAAGAGCGCACGACCGAGGGGCTGGACGTCGCCGGCGATGCGAACCGCCTGACCGGCTATATCGCCGCGCTGACCGACGCCGGCAGCCGCGTGTCGCTGTTCATCGGCCATGATGCACGCCAGATCGAGGCGGCAGCGCGCGTCGGTGCGCCGGTGATCGAGTTGCACACCGGGGCCTATTGCGATCTTGTCGCCGACGGGCAGGCCGAGGCCGCAGCGCAGGAGCTGGCCGGGCTGCTGGCGGGGGTGACGCTGGCCAGCGCGTTGGGGCTTGAGGTCCACGCAGGCCACGGGCTGAGTTACGCCACCGTTTCGCCCTTCGCCGCGACGCCGCAGATCCGCGAGCTGAACATCGGGCATTTCCTGATCTCCGAGGCGGTGTTCATGGGACTCGACCCAGCAATCCGCGAGATGCGCCGCCTGATGGACGCTGCCCGCACCTGATCCTTTCCGCCCGAGGTTTCCCCGAGGTTCCCATGTCCCTGTCCGAACTTCTGCCCATCCTGATCGGCTGGGTCATCGCCATCTCGTCCCCCGGTCCGGCCACGCTGGCCCTGACCGGCACGGCGATGGAGGGTGGCCGCGCGCGCGGGCTGGCCGTCGCGCTGGGGATCGTCACGGGCTCTGCGGTCTGGGCGCTGATCGCGGGCATGGGGCTGGGGGCGGCGATGATGAGCCACGCCTGGGCTGTTGATCTGCTGCGCTATGTCGGCGCGGGCTATCTGGCATGGCTGGCGTTTCGATCCGCGCGTGCCGCCCTGCGCCCCGGCGACGCCGTCGCGCGGTCGGCGGGGGTTGAAACCCTGCGCCATGCCTGGGCCCGCGGCGCGCTGATCCACCTGACCAACCCCAAGGCGGTGCTGTTCTGGGGCGCGATGTTTGCCGTGGTCATCCCGGCGGACGCGCCGGTCTGGGTGCTGTGGCAGGTCGGGTTGGCGTGCCTTGCGACCTCGACGCTGACGATGTCCACGATGGCGCTGGCCTTTTCCGCCCGTCCGGTCGCCGCCGCCTATCTGCGGTTGCGGCGCTGGTTTGACGGGGCGTTTGCGGTCTTGTTCGGCCTGGCCGCGCTCAAGGTGCTGACGGCCCGGCTGGCATGAGATCACGCTTGCGCGCGGCCGGTTGAGTTGTCTGCGGCCTTGGCGGATGATGGTATCCTTCATGGTTGAGGAGAAATTTATGCGTAAAGCTTTCATCGCTGCCGCCTGCTGCCTCCTGCCGCTAAGCGCCACGGCGCAGGTTATTGCTGACTGTGATTGGGTCGGTAGCCCAGCCAATATTTTCGAACCCTGGGATACCCATTCGCGCAGCTTCGCCAATGGGGCGATCCGCGTGGCGCTGCTCGACACCGGCGGCGAACCCGCCTGCTGCTCGCGGCATCTGCTGATCCTGTCACCGTCGGGGGATGGCTCGGACGAACCGATCTTCCGCCAGTGCCGCGTGGCGTCGGCTCAGGTGAACAGCGGTTTTTATGACGTGGATGTGCCGGGGATCACCGCCAGTTATGACCCGGCCAAGGGGCTGCTGCTTTCGGTTCCTGTCGGGCACTGGCACGAAGGGGTCGAGGCTGGCCGCCCGCCGATCGTCGAGCGGATGGAGATCCGTATCAACCAGTCAACCGGAACGGTTGCGGTGGAATGAGGGCCGTCGCGTGATCCTGGGCATCGGTACCGATCTGGCCAATATCGAGCGTATTGCCGGCACTCTGGACCGCTTCGGCGACCGGTTCCGCCACCGCGTCTTTACCGATCTGGAACTGGCCAAGGCCAACCGGCGCAAGGACGAAGCGGGCACTTTGGCCAAACGCTGGGCAGCAAAGGAAGCTTGCTCGAAAGCGCTGGGGACCGGGTTGGCGATGGGGATTTCGTGGAAAGACATGGGGGTGGTCAATCGCCGCGGCGGACAGCCGACCATGCTGCTGACCGGCTGGGCTGCAGAACGCCTCGCCGCGATGACCCCGGCTGGGTACGAAGCGGTTGTCCATGTGTCCTTGACGGATGACCACCCCTGGGCGCAAGCCTTTGTGGTTATCGAGGCTCGACCGGCCGGCTAGGCGCGGCGCGCGACCCCATCGAGGGGTCGCGCGCCGCGCTGGGCTGCCGCCCAGACCCGCTCGGGAGGATTTTCCATCCTCCCGAACCCTCCTGGAGGATATTTAACAGAGCAAAGAGGGACGTTAACGAAAGGTTAACCGCGCTTTCTTTGCTCTTCAAATATTCTCGGGGGGTGAATTCGCTGAAAGCGAAGAGGGGGCAGAAGGCCCCCTGGCGCCCTGGCCCGGAGGCACAAGAAGGGCGGTCAATAACTGCGGATCAGCCCGACAAGCCGGCCCTGCACCTCGACCTGATCATCGCGCAGCATCCGCGTTTCATACGCCGGGTTCGCCGCCTCGAGCGCGATCATTCCGCGCAGACGCCGGAAGCGTTTGAGCGTGGCTTCCTGCCCTTCAACCAGGGCAACGACGATGTCGCCGTTATCGGCCGAGGTCTGCTCGCGGATCACCACGATATCGCCATCATGGATTCCGGCTTCGATCATCGAGTCGCCGCGCACTTCCAATGCGTAATGTGTGCCCGTGCCGGACAGCATCGAGCCCGGTACCGAGACATGGTGCGAGATTTCCTGAATCGCCTCGATCGGCGTGCCGGCCGCGATGCGACCCATCACTGGCAGGTCCATCGCATAGCTTTGCTGCACCGCCATTGCACGGGCCGGCGCCGGAGAGGGCGTCGGTTTCGCGCCGCCTTCGATCACCCGCGCCACATTGCGCGGCTGTGCGGTGTCTGGCATGCGCAGCACCTCGATGGCGCGGGCGCGGTGGGCGAGGCGGCGGATAAAGCCGCGTTCCTCCAGCGCTGTGATCAGCCGGTGGATCCCCGATTTCGAGCGCAGGTTCAGCGCGTCCTTCATTTCGTCGAGCGACGGCGGCACACCGTCGCGCCGCAGCCGGGCGTCGATGAGTTCCAAAAGCTCAAGCTGTTTGCGGGTCAGCATCGCGTCCTCCAGCAGTCAAACGTCAGGCGTTTAGCCACTGTTCTACGCTTGTTCCCCTTTTGTGTCAATCGTGATGTCGCAAAAGCGCCTTACAGCGGCAGCACCGGCACCATCTCGCCCGCCTTGCGGGGCCGGTCACCCAAGGGCCGTTCCAGCAGCGCGTTGGCGTCTGACAGCACACTGAGCAGCGAGCTGTCTTGCCGCGCATAGGGCGTGACGCTGTCGCCGTCCAGCCGCGCGCGCATGAAATGCGTCCGTGGTCCCGTCGGTCCCACGTCTTGCGCCAAGCGGGCCGAGACGCGCTTGGGCTGCACATCCTCCAGCCCCAGCCAGCGTTTGACCATCGGCACCAGAAACAGATGCCCGGTCACGATGGCCGAGACCGGATTGCCCGGCAGCCCGAGGTAGGGCACGGCCCCCAGCGATCCCGCGATCAGCGGTTTGCCGGGGCGCATCGCCAGTTTGTAAAAGGCGCGTTCCAGCCCCAGCCGTTCGCCGACCCGGCCAACCAGATCGTGATCGCCGACCGAGGCCCCGCCGATCGTCACCGCGATATCGGCCTTGAGCATCTCGGCCATCGCTGCGGCCAGTGCGTCCTCACGGTCGGGGGCGATGGGCAGTATGATCGCCTCGCCGCCCGCCGCATCGACCATCGCTTTCAGCGCAAAGACATTCGAGGCGATGATCTGGTCGCGGCCCGGCGTCTGACCGGGCAGAACCAGTTCGTCGCCTGTCGCCAGCAGCGCCACCCGCGGGCGCCGGGCGACGATCACCTCGGGGATGTTCATCGCGGCCAGCAGGGCAAGGTCCGAGGGGCTCAGCCGACGCGGCGCTTCCAGCTCGAAATCGGCCGGAAAGTCAGCGCCAGCCGGGCGCACGTTGGGGCCTGAGCCGAGGTTGGGCTGCAGGGTGATGCGGCCCCCCTCGCGCAGGACATCCTCTTGGATGACCACGTGATCCGCCCCCGCAGGCACCGGCGCGCCGGTGAAGATGCGCAGCGCCTGACCCGGGCTGAGCGTGCCGTCCCAGCCATGCCCGGCGGCCGCTTCACCGACAACCTCGAAGCTGGCACCCACGGCAACCTCGGCATCGCGGACCGCGTAGCCGTCCATCGCCGCCGAAGCAAACGGCGGCTGCGCCCGAAACGCCCGCGGCGCACGGCGCATCACACGGGTATGCGCGGCGACAAGCGGGACGACGTCCAGCGCATCGGTCGGGGTGACCAGATCGAGGCACAGCGCCTGCGCTTCATCGACGCCGATCATTGCGGCCCCCGCTCATACGTGCCCGACTTGCCGCCCTCTTTGCGAAGGACGGCGATGCCGCCGATTTCCATGGATTTTTCCACGGCCTTGAGCATGTCGTAGACGGTCAACGCTGCCGTCGAGGCCGCCGTCAGGGCCTCCATCTCGACGCCGGTCTGGCCGGTGGTCTTCACCTCGGCCGTGATGCGGACGCCGGGCAACTCGGGGTCAGGGGTCAGGTCGACCGAGACCTTGGTGATCGGCAGCGGGTGACAGAGCGGGATCAGCTCGCTGGTTTTCTTGGCTGCCATGATCCCTGCCAGCCGCGCCACGCCCAGCACGTCGCCCTTCTTGGCGGTGCCTGCGATGACATGGGCCAGCGTCGCAGGGAGCATGACCACATGCGCGCAGGCGATCGCGGTGCGCGACGTGACCGGCTTGTCGCTGACATCGACCATCAGCGCGCGGCCTTCGGCGTCGAAATGGGTCAGGGCGGGGGGCTGGGTCATGCGGGCACCGGGTCGGCCAGCAGCGCACGGGTGGCGGCAGTCACGTCGTCCTGCCGCATCAGGCTTTCGCCGATCAGGAAGCAGCGCGCGCCGTGACCTGCCATGTCCGCCAGATCATTCGGCGTAAAGAGGCCGCTTTCGCTGACCAGCATGCGCCCGGCGGGCACGCGGGCGGCCAGCGTGCGGGTGGTGTCGAGCGTGGTCTCGAAGGTGTTCAGGTTGCGGTTGTTCACCCCGATCATCGGCGATTTCAGCGCCAGCGCGCGGTCCAGCTCGGCCCCGTCATGGACCTCGACCAGAACATCCATCCCCCAGCCGAAGGCCGCGTCTTCCAGTTCAGCCGCCTGCGCATCGCTGACCGAGGCCATGATCACCAGAATGCAATCGGCGCCCCAGGCGCGGGCTTCGGCGACCTGATAGGGGTCGTAGAGGAAATCTTTGCGCAGGCAGGGCAGGGTGACGGCCGCGCGTGCCTGCATCAGGTAGTCGGGCGCGCCCTGAAAGCTGGGGGTGTCGGTCAGGACGGACAGGCAGGTCGCGCCCCCCGCCTGATAGGCCTGCGCCAGCGCGGGCGGGTTGAAATCGGCACGGATCAGGCCTTTGGACGGGCTGGCCTTCTTGATCTCGGCAATCAGCCCATAGCCGGTGGCCGAAGCGGCCGTCAGCGCCCTGGCAAAGCCGCGCGGGGCGTCGGCGGCGCGGGCGTCGCCTTCGATCTCGGCGAGGGGGCGCGCGGCTTTCGCGGCGGCGATTTCCTCAAATTTGTAAGCCTTGATCTTGTCGAGAATGGTCGCCATGGCGTGGCCCTCCTTGCTTGGCCCTGACTAGCGCCTGACGCTGGCGTTGAAAAGCCGCGTTTGCGGGTCGCTCAGATGAGGGCGTCGCGCAGGGCCTTTTCGTGGCCGAGGCCGAGGATCCAGCCCTCCTCACGAATGCGCGCATCGTCCGGTGTGGTGAGGAGCGTTTTCAGGTCGGCTTGCCGGGCCAGCGCGCGGGCCAGAAGCGTGACCTGCATGCGGTCCTTGACGCTGCCGGGGCGCAGGCGCGCGGTGACCTCGGGGCCAAGCAGCGAGGGGAAGACCTCGGCCAGCACAACCGGGGCGCTGAGCGGCTCAAAGGGCCAGACGGCGATCTGGCCGGGGAAGGCGGTGCGCAGCCGGTGCAGGACCGGCAACCCGGTCAGGATCTGCGATCCGACTGCCCCCGCGCCGCCCAGTTTCCACGGCGATTGCGCGCCTTTGGCGGTCTCGTCGGCCAGACGATGCTCGGCAAAGGGGGTGCCGTGGCGGGTGCTGCCTTTGTGCGGCAAGTCGGGAAAGGGCAGGCGCGTGGGGTTGAACCAGAAGGGCCCGAGGCCGGGCAGGCGGGCGTTGATCTGCGCGGCCAGCGCGATGCGGTTCGAGCGGTTTTGCGCATCGTCGTGCAGGTTGCTGGCCAGCCAGTCCCAGACGGCCAGCGCCTCGGCCCGGCCGGTCAGGGCCTGCGCGAAGCCAGCGGGATAGCCAAAGGCGAAATCGGCACCGATCAGCAGGGTCTCGCGGCGGGCGAGGGTGGTCTCGACCAGAGCGCAGAGTTCATCGAACGCCTCGGCCCGCGTGCATGGGTTGGTGGCGGTGCCGTCGTCCAGCCCCAGCCAGATCGAATCCTTGCCCCGGCGTGGTGTGTTGGCCGCGGACCAATCGAGGATGGCGATGCGGTCGAAGGTCACAAAAGCGCCTCGGCGGCGCGCAGATCTTCCGGTGTGTTGATGTTGAAGAACGGGTCAGGCAGAGCGTCAAACGGCACCGCCACCGCGCCGTGCTCGGCAGCAAAGCGCCCGACCTTGTTCTCACCACGCGCCAAGGCCTCGCGCAGCGCCTCACGCAAGCGCACCGGCCACAGACCCACCGTCGGATGCTGCCGCAGCCGCCCGTCGAGACAGGCTGGCCGCCAGCGCAAACGCCCCGGCCCCCGATAGACGCGCCACCAGATCCACCGGCAGGAACGGCGTGTCCCCCGCGACGCACAGCACCGCCTCGGCCCCCAGCCCATGCGCCCAGTCCATCCCCGCCAGCACCCCGGCCAGCGGCCCCGGAAACCCCGCCACCGGATCGGCCAGCACCGGCAGCCCAAAGCCCGCAAACCGCGCCGGATCGCCATTCGCGCTGATCGCAACCGCGCCGACCTGCGGCCCCAACCGCCCCAGCACATGCGCCAGCAGGGGCCGCGCGCCCAAGCGCAACAGCGCCTTGTCCCCGCCGCCCATCCGCGTCGCCCGCCCGCCTGCCAGCACAATCCCTGCGATCATCGTCTGCCTTTCGCGCCTTGTCGCTTCAGGCTATCAGGGCAGCAAGGCACCACAAGGGGGCAGGCCATGGCAGCGCTGGGATACGTGATCGGCGGGGCGCGCGGCGCGGGCGACAAGCTGCTTGCCGCCGTGGCCGAGCGGCTGGGTGCCGAGGGCTGGCCGCTGGCCGGGGTCGTGCAGATCAACACCGACCGGGCCAGCAGTGCGGACTGCGACATGGACCTGCGTGTGCTGGGGCGGTCTGAGCGTATCCGCATCAGCCAGCAGCTCGGGTCAGGTTCGCGCGGGTGTCGGCTGGACCCCGAAGGCCTGCAAACCGCCGTCGGGCTGGTGGAAACCACGATGTCCCCGCCGCCGCGCCTGCTGATCCTGAACAAATTCGGCAAGGCCGAGATCGAGGGCAGCGGCTTTCGCGCCCTGATCGGCGAGGCACTGGCGCTGGACGTCCCTGTCCTGCTGGGCCTCAAGCCGCTGAACCTGCCGGGCTTCGAGGCATTCGCGCAAGGATTGGCCGAGGTTTTGCCCGGCGATCTCGAGACCGTGCTTGACTGGTGCCGCACGCAGGCCGCTGCAAAAATCTGATCGGCGCAGCCCTTGACCTTCCAGTTACGGGAGCCTCCATATGAGAGAGGACCGATAAAAGGAGGTCCCGATGACCGACACCCAAACCCTGCGCGTCGAGGGCATGACCTGCGCGTCCTGCACCTCGCGCATCGAGCGTCTGCTCGCCCGTGAAGACGGCGTCACCGGCGTGCGCGCCAATCTGATGACCGGCACCGTCGCTTTCGACGGACAGGCACAACCCGCTGATCTGGCCGCGAAACTCAGCGCCGCCGGGTTCACCGCGTCCGAAGATGTGACGCGGCTGGCGATTGGCGGGATGACCTGCGCATCCTGCGTGTCGCGGGTGGAGCGGGTGTTGGAGAAGCAGCCGGGCGTGACCTCGGCCAGCGTCAACCTCGCCGATGAAAGCGCCACGGTGCGCCATCTGGCGGTGACCGGCCTGCCCGAGAAACTGGCCGAGTCGGTGCGCGCGGCGGGCTATGAGGCCCGCATCGCCACCGAAACCTCGCGCGCCGATGTGGCCGAGCACAAGGCCGAGGAACAAGGCAAACTTGCCCGCGCGGTGATCCTTGCCGCCGTGCTGACCCTGCCGGTTTTTGTGCTGGAAATGGGCGGACATATGGTCCCGGCGTTTCACCACTGGCTGCACGGGCTGGTCGGGCAATTCCCGCTGTGGGTCGCGCAATTCGTGCTGACCTCGGTGGTCCTGTTCGGCCCCGGCTGGCGGTTCTTCAAGGCCGGGGTGCCCGCGCTGCTGCACGCAGCGCCCGACATGAACAGCCTCGTCGTGCTGGGGGCCACCGCCGCCTGGGGCTATTCCACGATTGCCACCTTCGCGCCCGGGCTGCTGCCCGAAGCCTCCATCGCGGTTTACTATGAAGCGGCGGCGATGATCGTCACGCTGATCCTGCTGGGCCGCTATCTTGAGGCCCGCGCCAAGGGCCGAACGGGGGCGGCCATCGCCAAACTGGTCGGGTTGCAGGCGCAAACCGCGCGGGTCGAGCGGGACGGGCAGGTCGAGGAGGTTGCGATTGATCAGGTCGCTGTCGGTGACCTTTTGCACCTGCGCCCCGGCGAGCGGGTGGCGGTGGATGGCAGCGTCGCCTCCGGCCACTCGTGGCTCGATGAAAGCATGATCACCGGCGAGCCGATCCCGGTCGAGAAATCCCCCGGCGAGACGCTGACGGCAGGCACGGTCAACGGCACCTCGGCGCTGACCTATCGGGCCGAGCGCGTCGGTGCTGATACCGTTCTGGCCCGCATCATCCGCATGGTGGAAGAGGCGCAAGGCGCAAAGCTGCCGATTCAGGCCACGGTGGACCGCGTCACCCGCGTCTTCGTGCCCATCGTCATGGCCGTCGCTGCGCTGACCTTCGCGGTCTGGATGATCTGGGGCCCCGGCCTGTCGCACGCGCTTGTCGCCGCCGTGGCCGTCCTGATCATCGCCTGCCCCTGCGCGATGGGTCTGGCGACGCCGACCTCGATCATGGTCGGCACCGGGCGCGGCGCGGAAATGGGCGTGCTGTTCCGCCGGGGCGATGCCCTGCAGGCGTTGCAGGGCGTGCAGGTCGTTGCCTTCGACAAGACCGGCACGCTGACCGAGGGACGGCCCGAGTTGGTCGGGGTCCACACCGCCCCCGGCGCGGATGACGCGCAGGCGCTGGCCATCGCCGCCGCCGCCGAATCCGGCTCGGAACACCCCATCGCCAGCGCCGTCCTGCGCGCCGCCAAAGAGCGCGGCCTGACCCTGCCAAAGGCCGAGGACGTCACCGCCCTGACCGGCTTCGGCCTGCAAGCCCGCGTTGACGGCAAGGCGGTTCTCATCGGCGCACAGCGCCTGATGGACCGCGACAGCATCGCGCTGGGCGATCTGCCTGAACACGCCGCCAAGGGGGCGGCGCACCGCCAAACCCCGCTCTATATCGCCGTCGACGGTCAGGCCGTAGCCCTCCTCCTCGTCGCCGACCGCCTCAAACCCTCGACCAAAGCCGCCATCGACGCCCTGCACGCGCTGAGCGTTCAAACCGCGATGATCACCGGCGACGCCCGGGGCACCGCGCAGGCCATCGCCGCCGAGCTGGGTATCGACCATATCGAGGCCGAAGTCCTGCCCGACGGCAAGGTCGCCGCCATCGAGACCCTGCGCCAAGGCGGTCGCAGCGTCGCCTTCGTCGGTGACGGCATCAACGACGCGCCCGCATTGGCAGCGGCGGATGTCGGCCTTGCCATCGGCACCGGCACCGATGTCGCGGTCGAAGCGGCCGAGGTCGTGCTGATGTCCGGTGATCTGCGCGGCGTGGTGAATGCCATCCACCTCAGCCGCGCGGTGTTGCGCAACATCCGCCAGAACCTGTTCTGGGCCTTTGCCTATAACGCCGCCCTGATCCCCGTCGCGGCGGGCGTGCTCTACCCCGGTTTCGGCATCACCCTGTCGCCGGTTCTGGGCGCGGGCGCGATGGCGCTGTCGTCGATCTTTGTCCTCACCAACGCGCTGCGCCTGAAAACGCTGCGCCCCGCTCTGGAGGCCGCATGAACATCGGCGAAGCCGCGGCAGCCTCGGGCCTGCCCGCCAAAACCATCCGCTACTATGAAGAGATCGGCCTGATCCGCCCCAAACGCGACAGCAACGGCTACCGTGCGTTTGCCGAGGATGACGTGCATCGTCTAGCGTTCCTCAACCGCTCGCGCGGTCTTGGCTTCTCGATCGAGGATTGTCGCGCGTTGCTGGGCCTCTACGCCGATGACACCCGCGCCAGCGAGGATGTAAAACGCCTCGCCGCCGATCACCTGACCCGCATCGACGCCCGCATTGCCGAGCTGCAAGCCCTGCGCGCCACGGTGGCCGGGCTGGTCGACGCCTGCGCGGGCGACGGACGCCCCGATTGCCCGATCCTTGAAGACCTCGCCACCGGTCCGCTTTGCGCGCACCAGAAACCCAAACCGCTGGCATGAGCTTTCTTTGCTCTGCAAATATCCCGGGGGAGGCCGCAAGGCCGTGGGGGCAGGGCCCCCGAGGCGCGGCGCACCCCCTCGATGGGGGTGCGCCGCGCCCCCTCCCTGTCCGGTCCCATCACCAAAGGAGCCACCATGACCCAAACCCTGCTGGGCCTGAAAAACTGCGACACGTGCCGAAAAGCGCGCAAAGCGCTGCCCGAGGCGGGCTTTCGTGACATCCGCGAAAGCCCGCTGTCCGAGGGTGAGATCGGCGCCTTGCTGAATGAGTTCGGCGAGGCGCTGGTCAACAAATCCTCGACCACCTGGCGCGGGCTCGGTGACGCAGAGCGCCTGCAGCCTGCATCCGCTCTTCTCGCGGCCCATCCTGCCCTGATGAAGCGCCCGGTGATCCAGTCCGGCGGCGTCTGGTATCTGGGCTGGACGCCTGCGGTGCGCGCGGCGCTGGGCGTGGCGTGAGGCGTTTTTTCCTCCTGACCGGCTGCTCAGGCAGCGGGAAATCGACACTGCTGGACGCCTTGGCGGCAGAAGGCATGGCCACGGTGCCCGAACCCGGCCGCCGACTCGTCGCCCAAGCGCTGGCAGGGGACGGGAAGGGCTTGCCGTGGGACGACCCAAAGGGCTTTGCCGAGCGTGCCATTGCTCTGGCGCTCGACGATTGGCACGCAGCGCAGGCGCTGCGCGGGCCTGTGGTCTTTGACCGGGGATTGCTGGATGCGATTGCCGCCTATGAGCATGTCACCGGCGCCCTGCCGCCACAGGCGCAAACCCTTGGCGCATGCTACAACCCGCAGGTTTTCGTCGCCCAGCCCTGGCCCGCAATCTTTGCCACCGACGCCGAGCGCCAGCACGATTTCGACGCCGCCCTCGCCGAGTACCACCGGCTGATCGCCTTCCTGCCCCGATTCGGCTACCGCGCCCTGCCGCTGCCCGAAGCCCCGGTTGCCGACCGCGTCACCTTCGTTCGCGCCGTTCTGGCACAACAAAACCCGCCGGGCGTGCCGGCGGGTTAAGCGACGCTGTCGCGTCACAGTCGCGATGAAAGCTCAGAGCAGCCGCAGATCGGCGGCCGAGGCACGCCCGTCGCGGCCCGACTGCATTTCAAAGCTGATTTTCTGGTTGTCTTGCAACCCGGTCAGCCCGGCGCGCTCCACGGCCGAGATGTGCACGAAGATGTCTTTGCCGCCATCATCAGGGGCGATAAAGCCGTAGCCCTTCGTCGAGTTGAACCATTTTACGGTGCCAGTGGCCATGTCCGTGTCCTTTCTCTGGTTTCCCACCGGCGGAGTACCGATGGGCCGTGCAGCCAGTCCTTCGAATATTGCGGGCTGCCTGTCAGAGGCCGGCGGACGCAGGAAGTCTGTTGTCACACCCTGAGGATGCCACGAATCTGCAACAAATCAAGGGCGCACTTGGCTGTTTGACGGCCAGACCTTGACTCCGGGCTTCCAAGAGCGCATCTGCCATATCTGACCGCGCGCCCTTCACGGGGCAGCGCGCACCGGCATTTGCGCCGCCCTTGGGGCCTGGCGCCCGAAAGGACTACCATGACCGATTTCTCTATGCTGGGGCTGAACCCGGCGCTGCTGGCCGCGTTGGAGCGCACCGGCAAAGACGTACCGACCCCGATTCAGGCCCGCGGCATCCCCCCGTTGATGGAAGGGCGCGACCTGATGGGTCTGGCCCAGACCGGCACCGGCAAGACGCTGGCCTTTGGTTTGCCGATCCTGCACCGGCTGGCCGGGCAGGGCAAGCCCGCACCGAAGACCGCGCGCGCGCTGATCCTCGCGCCGACGCGCGAACTGGTGCAACAGATCGCCGAGGCGCTGACCCAGCTGTCGCATGGCACGCCCACCGCGATCACCACCGTCGTTGGCGGGGCCTCGATCAACCGTCAGATCGACCGCCTCGTGCGCGGCACCGATGTGCTGGTCGCAACGCCCGGTCGTCTGATCGACCTGCTCGAGCGCGGCTCGGTCTCGCTGGCCAAGGTGCAGATGCTGGTGCTGGACGAGGCCGACCAGATGCTCGATCTGGGCTTCATCCACGCGCTGCGCAAGATCGCCCGCTATCTGCCGGCCGAGCGTCAGACGATGCTGTTCTCGGCCACCATGCCCAAGGACATGAGCGAAATCGCCGACGCCTATCTGGACCGCCCGGTCCGCGTGCAGGTTGCGACGCCCGGCAAAGCCGCCGACAAGATCACGCAGGCCGTTCACTTTGCGCCGCAGGGCGATAAGGCAGCGGTGCTCAGAGAGTATCTCTCGCAGCACCCTGACGAGCTGGCGCTGGTCTTTGGCCGCACCAAACACGGGTCGGAAAAACTGTCCAAGCTGCTGGCATCGTGGGGCTTTTCCGTCGGCTCGATCCACGGCAACAAGAGCCAGGGCCAGCGCGAGCGCACCTTGGCCGCGTTCCGTGCCGGGGAAACCAAGGTGCTGGTCGCGACCGACGTGGCCGCCCGCGGGCTCGACATTCCGCTGGTCGCGCATGTCTACAACTACGAACTGCCCAACGTGCCCGAGAACTACGTTCACCGCATTGGCCGCACCGCGCGCGCCGGGCGTGAGGGGCGGGCCGTGGCGCTGTGTGCGCCGGCTGAAATGGCCGATCTGCGCGCCATTGAAAAGCTGATGAACATCAAGATCGAGGTTATCGGTGGCGATGTCTGGCCCGAGATCATGGCCGAAGCCGCCCGCGCCAAAGCGCGCGCAGCGACCGGTCAGAACCGTGGCCAGCGGCCCGGCGGCGCAAAGGCAGGCGGCGGCAAACCCGGCGGCGCCAAAGGGGCTGGCGGTGGTCGTCCCGGTGGCGGCAAACCCGGTGGCAAGCCGGGTGCGGGGGCCGCTGATGCGGCCAAGCCGCGCAAGCCCCGCGTGCACCCGGCGCTGGCCGAGGCGATGGCCGCCGAGCGCCCCAAGCGTCCCAAGCGGTTCAGCCAGAAACCGGCGCGTCGCAGCGACGGTTGATCGGATCGTTGTGGTGAGCCGAAAGGCTCACCGCATCCCGATCCCCAGTTGCATCAGACCCCGGCGCACCGGCGCCAGCGAATAAAGCGCATGCAGCGCCGCCGCCCGCGCATCGCGCAGCGGCTGCGCGTCGATCATCGACGCCCGGTTCAGCGCATCGACCCCTGCCAGCCGCAGCTTGGCCTCGGGCCAGCGGCGGCGGTGATAGGCCTGAAGCGGTCCCGATTCGCCCAGCGTTTCCGGTGAGGCCAGCGCGATCAGCGCCCCCAGATCCCCCAGACTCATGTTCAGCCCCTGCGCGCCAATCGGCGGCACCACATGCGCGGCTTCCGCCATCAGCGCGACGCGCTGGCCGTTAAACCGCTCGGCAATCTGGGTGATGATCGGCCAGACGGTCAGCGGCGTCGCCTGCTCAAGCCAGCCGTAAAGCCCGCAACTGCGCTCGTTCATCGCCTGCTCGAACGCGGCGGGGTCCAACTGGCGCAGCCGGTCCACCTCGGGCCCCGTTTCCATCCAGACCACCGCCGAGCACGGCTTGCCCTGATGATCGCCCAGCGGCACCAGCGTGAACGGCCCGCCCGAGCGATGCACCTCGGTCGAGACGTTGTTATGCGGCTCGGGGTGGGTGACGGCGAAGGCCAGCGCCTTTTGCCCGTAGCGCGTGGTCTGCACCGGGATGCCCAGGGCCTTGCGCACGGGCGAGTGGCGGCCATCGGCGGCAATCACCAAGCGGGCGGACACGCGGCTGTCGTCGGACAGGGTGACCAGTGCCTCGCTCTCGCGGGTGAACACGCGGCTTGTGGCGGTGCCGGGGCGGAAATCGACATTTTCCAGCGCGTCCAGCCGCGCAACAAATTCGCGCCGCAGCAGCCAGTTGGGCAGGTTCCAGCCAAACGGTTGGGCCGAGACATCGGCGGCATTGAAGTCATGGGTGATACGGGCGACCGGCTCGGCCCCGCCTGCGTCAACGATGCGCATGACCTGCAAGGGCATGGCGTGGGGGCGCAGGCGCTCCCACAGGCCTGCGGCTTCAAGCACCGGGATCGAGGGCTGCAAGAACGCCGTGGTGCGCAGATCGGCACCCGGTGCGGTGCCATCGGTGATCGGCGGCGCGGGATCGACGCAGATCACCGAATAGCGCGCCGACCCGAACGCTGCCGCTGCCGCCAGACCGGCAACGCCGCCGCCTGAAACCAGCACATCCACCGATTGCCGCATGACCGTCTCCTTGCTTTGGCGCTTATCTAGCGCAAAGCCGGGGCCGGGGCGAGGCGGCAAGCCGCCTCAGGCGGCTGCGTCAGCCCCGGCTGATCGCCACCAGCACCACGACCATCAGCGGCGAGGCCACGACGGCAGGCAGATAGAGCGCGGGCAGGCCGAAGAAAAAGATCGCCAGACCCCAGATCGAGACCAGCGCCAGAATCAGGTAGAGCGGATAATCGGCGTCACCCTCGGCCAGTTCGCGCGCAATCGCCCCGAGCAGCGGCACGCGGTAAACGGCGGGGGCAGGGGTGTAGCTGAGGTCAGCACTGGCCATGGGAAACTCCGGGTTAAAGCTATCCCGGAGATATGGCTTTCGCCCCTGCGCCTGAACATCCGGCGAGATGCCGCACTGCGGCAACACGCCACCTGCGCGCCAGTGTCACAGGGCGTTCAGGAACGCGGTCAGATTGTCGGTATGGTGGTGGACGTGGTCGTGCGTTTCCAGCTCAGGCGTGACAAGCACCGTGCGCATGCCCAACTGATGCGGGACACGCAGGTTGCGCTGGTCGTCCTCGAACATCGCGGCGCGGGCCGGGGTCAGCCCGTCGATGCCGAAGATCTGCTCAAACGCCTGTGGCTGCGGTTTGGGGTGATAATCGGCGTTTTCGACGCCGTAAACCGCATCGAACAGCCCGTCGAGCCCGCGCGCCTCGAGCACCCGGCGGGCATAGGGGGCCGAGCCATTGGTATAGACGATCCGCCGTCCGCCCAGCCGCTCAATCGCCGCGCGTAGCGCGGGATCGGGGGCGAGCACGGTAAAGTCGATGTCGTGCACCTCGACCAGATAAGGCACAGGGTCCAGCGCATGATGCGCCATCAGCCCGGCCAGCGTGGTGCCATAGGTCTGCCAGTAGTCGTGCCGCAGCCGGTCCGATTCGGCCCGGTCCGCGCCGGTCACGCGCATCACCACTTCGGTCATCTTGACGTCGATCTGATCGAACAGACGGACGCTGGGATGATAGAGGGTGTTATCAAGGTCGAAGACCCAAGTCTCGACGTGGTGGAAATCGCTGTCTGCCATGCGCACAGGGCTAGCCCGACCCGCCGCGCGACACAAGGTTGCAGCGGCCAGAACAGGCCTTTTCATGCGGCGCCTGCGCCCCTAGTCTGCAGCGCTTCGGAGGACTGCCCATGAATGACCAGCGCCAACCCCTGCTCGATGCTTATTCGCTGATCCTCGCGGCGATTGACGACGGCGTCTACAAACCCGGCGACCGGCTGGTGGAATCCGAGCTGGCCGAGCGTTTCGGCGTCTCGCGCACCCCGATCCGCGAGGCGTTGCAGCGGCTGGAAACGCAATCGCTGCTGACCCGCGACGGGCGCTCGCTGATCGTGGCCTCGCTTGATCACAACCAGTTGGCCGAACTCTACGTCGTGCGCGCCCAGCTTGAGGGGCTGGCAGCGCGGCTGGCGGCCAAGCATGCCTCGGTCGAAGAGGTGCGCGTGATGCGCGACATGGTCACGGAAGACCGCCGTTTGATGAATGATCCCAAGGCGTTGAGCCGGGCGAACAAGCGGTTCCACAAGCAGATCCATCTGGCCAGTCACAACCGCTTTCTGGTGCAACAGCTTGATCTGGTCCACCGCTCGATGGCGCTGCTGGCGACGACTTCGCTGGAAGCCGAGGGGCGCGGCCGCGCGGCGCTGGACGAGCACGACGCGATGGTCGAGGCGATCGCGCGCGGGGACGGGGACGCCGCCGACAAGGCGCTGCGCGAGCATATCAGCCGGGCGTTCGAGACCCGGCTCAAGCTGGAATCCGGCGACCGGCGGCGACAACGCTAACCCTGTTCCGCGACCGAGGCATGCGCGGTACCGTCATGCAGGCCATGCGTGGTCTTGTCCCAGTAGAACGGGCTGGTCAGCATTTCCCAGATGCCTTTCCACGCGGCGATCACAGCCAGGGGGAAATAGAAATGCAGGCTGATCGCCCAGATCCTCAGCGCGCGGTGGCGTTTGTGTTGCAGCGCGGTGAGGCTGATCGCCAGCGAGGATACCTCCGAGATCAGGAACACCGCCGACACACCGATCAGCGCCCAGCCGGGCAGGGCGGCAGCGGCGGGGTGGCCAAGGCCGAAGAGCATCAGCCAGAAGCTCCACAGGATCGGGGCCAGCAGGAACTGCACCAGCGTGCCCAGAAACAGCAACTGCACCCCGGCAAAGCGCCACGCGCCCAGTTGACGCCACAACAGCACCGGGTCGCGCATGTGCACGGCGTAGGTCATCGCGTAGCCTTTCAGCCAGCGCGAGCGTTGCTTGATCCACGGCCAGATCCGGCAGTTCGCCTCTTCCATGGTCACGGTGGACAGCAGCGCGGTGCGATAGCCGTGGCGCGCCAGGCGCAGGCCCAGATCGGCATCCTCGGTCACGTTATGCGCGTCCCAGCCGCCCAGTTCCTCGAGCACGTCGCGGCGGAAAAACAGCGTTGTGCCGCCCAGCGGCACCACCAGCCCCAGCCGTGCCAGACCGGGTAGAATCAGGCGGAACCAGACGGCGTATTCGATGGTGAAACAGCGGCTGAGCCAATTGGTGTGCGGGTTCACATAGTCCAGCACCCCTTGCACGCAGGCCAGATCGGGCCCGGACCGGGCGAAACACTCAACGACGCGGTGGATCTGGTCGGGCGCCGGTGCATCCTCGGCGTCATAGACACCGATGATCTGCCCGCGCGCGAAGTTCAGCGCGTAGTTCAGCGCGCGCGGCTTGGTGCGCAGGGGCAGATCGGGCACCGGGATAACGCGCATCCATGTCGGCAACCCGCTGGAGGCCAGCGCGGAACGGGTCAGGTGGTCATCCTCTTCGACGATCACAAGCACGTCGAGCAGCTCACGCGGATAGGACAGCGCGCCCAGCCGCTTGATCAGGCGCGGCGCGATATCGGGTTCGCGGTAGAGTGGCACCAGCACCGACACACAGGGTTTGCGCAGCAGATCCGTCGCTACGGTTGCGTCGGGGGGGCCTGGCTGGCGCGCAGTTGTGCGACGGTCGCGGCAACTTTCATCGCGTTGCCGAGCGTCAGAAAGCCCAGCACCAGGCCGAAAAGGGCCAGAAAGCTGGCGACAGGGGCAACCAGAGTCAGCGCGACGAACGAGGCGAGCGCCGTTGCAACCCAGTGGCTGAAGCGCCGCCCGTCCCAGAGCCGACAGCTTTCTTGCGCGGCCACGCAGGTTTCAGCCATCAGCCGCAGACTGCCACTGCGCGAGTCGATCAGGGCTTGTTGCAGGTCGGTTTCGGTGACGACACCCATCACCACGGGGCCGAGCGCTGCCTCCAGCTCTGCCCGGTGGGCAAAGAACTGATCCGGTTCGGCACAGGCCACAAGGGTGACGGACCCGGCGCGTGACCACGGCAGGCAGCCGATGCGCAGGCATCGGCGCGGCCCGACACGGTCGATCAGGCGCGGATCGGGCCGCGTTTGCGTTGTGTCGATGACGCCGGTGCCGAATTGCTCGGCCAGTGCTGCCATCACGGCTGTTTCGCTGGCCAGCCCGTGAGCGCGCAGGATATCGCCAAGAGGCAAGTGCTGGCGGGTCTGAATTTCGAGCGCGCGCAACAGGTCGCACGACCGTATCTCCCCACGCCGGAGCAGAATCGCACCCAAAGGCGGGCGCTGGCACGTCGGGGCAGCACGGGGCACAACAAGGGCCGGGTACACAACCCCGGACCCGTCGTTCAAGAGATCCCCCTCGACCGTAGGCCTTGCCTCAGAATGCTGGCGTGCGAGGTGTGGCATCTTGACCTCCGACCGGACCCCATCACTGATGCCCGGTGGAAGTTAAGAGAGCGTTAATAATCGTTTACGCAGGCACTTTGCGCAGGCACTTTGCGCGCGGCCATCGCGTCAGCAAAACGCTCGAACAGGTAGTAGCTGTCCTGCGGGCCGGGGCTGGCCTCGGGGTGGTATTGCACCGAGAAGACCGGGCGGTCGGCCAGACGGATGCCGCAGTTCGAGCCGTCGAACAGCGAGACATGCGTTTCCACCACGCCAGCGGGCAGGGTTTGGCTGTCGACGGTAAAGCCATGGTTCATCGAGGTAATCTCGACCTTGCCGGTGTCGTGGTTCTTGACCGGATGGTTCGCGCCGTGGTGGCCGTGGTTCATCTTGATCGTGCGCGCGCCCAGCGCCAGCGCCAGCATCTGGTGACCCAGACAGATGCCGAAGACCGGCAGATCGGCGTCCAGCACCTGTTTGATCATCGGCACGGCGTAATCGCCCGTCGCCGCCGGGTCGCCGGGGCCGTTGGACAGGAAAACCCCGTCCGGATTGAGCGCGAGCACCTCTTCCGCCGTGGCGGTCGCGGGCAGGACGGTGACGTCGCAACCGGCCGACGCCAGACAGCGCAGGATGTTGCGCTTGGCACCGAAGTCGATGGCGACAACCTTGTGCACCGGCGCGGTCTGCGGCTGGTAGCCCTGCGGCCATGCCCAGCGCATCTCGTTCCAGTGATAGCTCTGGGCGCAGGTCACATCCTTGGCCAGATCGAGGCCGACAAGCCCCTTCCAGCCACGGGCCTTTGCCAGCAGGCTGTCCAGATCGAAGTTGCCGTCGGGATCATGCGCCAGTGCGACATGCGGCGCGCCTTGCTGGCGAATCGCCCGCGTCAGGCGGCGGGTGTCGAGCCCGCCGATGCCGATGCGGCCCTGCCGGGTCATCCAGGCGGTCAGCTCGCCGGTGGCGCGCCAGTTCGACGGTTCGGTCGGGTCCCATTTCACCACCATGCCGGCGGCGACGGCCTGTTGGGCCTCTTCATCCTCATCCGTCACACCGGTATTGCCGATATGCGGGAAGGTGAAAGTCACGATCTGCCCGGCGTAAGACGGGTCGGTCATGATTTCCTGGTAGCCGGTCATCGCGGTGTTGAAGCACAACTCGGCTACCGTCTCGCCGGTCGCGCCGAAGCCGAAACCGTAAAAGATGGTGCCGTCGGCGAGAACGAGGCAAGCGGTCGGGCGCGGCGACTCTTGGGCTGCGGGCATCGGACGGCTCCTGATCTGATATCGCGCTGTCTCTACGGGGTCAGCGGGGGGAATCAAGGGCGCGCGCGCAAGGGCGGGCCTCGGGGGGCATCGAGCCCCCTCTCGGCCCGGCGGGTTGCCACCCGCAGGCGCGCGGATCATGCGCTCAGAGCGGCATCTCGTAGGTCTTCCACTGCGCAGCCTTCGCCAGCTTGTCGTAAAGCCCACGGGCGCGGGCATTGTCCTCGGCGGTGATCCAGCTGAGCGCGGTCCAGCCGCGCGCGCGGCCCTCGGCGGCGATGGCCTCGATCAGCGCGCGGGCCGCACCTGAACCGCGCGCGGCGGGATCGACGAACAGATCGTCAAGGTAGCCGCCAGTCGAGGCGTCGAGTGGCAGCGCGTAGGGCCGGAAATGGGCGAGGCCGACGAGGCCGCTGTCGCCTTCGGCCACAAAGCACTCGACCTCATGCGCGGGGTCATGAAGCCAGCCCCAGACGCGCGCGCGCATCTCGGCGCTCTGCTGAACGTGGTAAAACGCGGCATAGGCGGCGTAGAGGCGCTCCCAGTCGGCGCGGTCACGGCGGTGCGGTCGGCGGATGAGCATGGGGAACCTCCTGTTTCGCGCACAGCCTAGACGCCGCTCGACGGGGCTGAAAGGGGAGAATCCGCAGGTTCCCCTTTCCATTGGCGCGCCTTTCCCGTAAGGCCCAACGCTGTTCAGGACGGAGCCAGCGAAATGCAGGGAAGTGCCAATCTCAACCTCATGATCAAGGCCGCGCGTAAAGCGGGGCGTTCCTTGGTCAAGGATTTCCGCGAGGTGGAAAACCTGCAGGTCTCGTCCAAGGGGCCTGGGGATTTTGTGTCGAAAGCCGACCGCGAGGCTGAGCGGATCATCAAGGAAGAATTGATGGACGGCCGGCCGAACTATGGCTGGCTGGGCGAAGAAACCGGCGAGGACGAGGGCACCGACCCGACCCGCCGCTGGATCGTCGACCCGCTGGACGGGACGACCAACTTTCTGCACGGGCTGCCGCACTGGGCGATTTCCATCGCGCTGGAGCACAAGGGCGAGATCGTTGCCGGTCTGGTGTTCGATGCGGCCAAGGACGAGATGTTCTACACCGAGAAGGGTCTCGGTGCCTATATGAACGACACGCGCCTGCGGGTGTCGGGGCGCCGGTCGATGATCGAGTGCATCTTTGCGACGGGCGTGCCCTTCGGTGGCCGCCCGGCACTGCCCGCAACGTTGCAGGATCTGGCGCGGCTGATGCCGGTCTGCGCCGGTGTGCGCCGCTGGGGCGCTGCGGCGCTGGACCTCGCCTATGTTGCTGCCGGTCGTTACGACGGGTTCTGGGAACGCGGTCTGAAACCTTGGGACATCGCCGCCGGTTCGCTTCTGGTGCGCGAAGCGGGCGGGTTCATCGGGCCGATCCGCGACGGGCAGGATCCGATCGAGTCGGGCAACATGATCGCCGCCAACAGCGTGATCTTCGACAGTTTCTCTAAAATTATCCGTACCCGCGACTGACCGCCGTCGCAAAGGGGGCTTTCCGCCCCCCTCTTCGCTTGCAGCGAATTCACCCCCGAGGATATTTGAAGACAGAAAATAGGGGCGGTTAACCAAACCTTAACCCGCATTTTCTGTCTCCAAATATCCTCAGGGGTGAGGCCCGGAACGGGCCGAGGGGGCGAGCCCCCCTGACCCCGGCAGCCGCCTCAGCGACCGCCCTCCTTCACCGATTCCATCGCCACATGCGTCGAGGTCGAAGCGACATGCGGCAGGCTCGAGATCCGCTCGGCCAGGCTTTGCCGATAGTCCAGTATATCGGCGCTGCGCACTTTGAGCAGGTAGTCGAAAGCCCCGGCAATCATGTGGCATTCTTCGACTTCGGGCAGAGAGCGCACCGCCGTGTTGAACGCCTTGAGTGCCGCTTCCCGGGTGTCGGACAGCCGCACCTCGACAAAGGTGATATGCGCCATGCCCAGCCGCAGATGGTTCACCCGTGCCTGATAGCCGGTGATGAACCCCTCACGCTCCAGCCGCCGAAGCCGCGCCTGCGTCGGTGATTTCGACAGGCTGATTCGGCTGGCCAGTTCGGTGACGCTGAGCCGTCCGTCCTGTTGCAGGACGCGCAGGATGGCCTGATCGAAGCTGTCGAGATCGTCGCGGGTCATTTGCCTGCCTGTGAGACCAAATGCAGCCAATTTGCCTGCCGATGCAGCGTAATCGGGAAAAACGCAGGCGGCAATCGGCGTATTCTGGGGATTATCGAAAATTCCGGGTGCTGCCATGCCGACTGATCCCCTGTTGTCCCCCCTCCCACAAGACGAAGCCGCCCTCACCGCCGCTTTGGCCGAGGCTTCGGCGCTCGACCCGGCCGCCCGCGCGCGCATCACCACCCGCGCCGTCGATCTGGTGCGCGCCATCCGCAGTGGGGCAAAGCCCGGCTTGATGGAGGTCTTCCTGGCCGAATACGGTCTGTCCACCGACGAGGGCATCGCGCTGATGTGTCTGGCCGAGGCGCTGCTGCGCGTGCCGGATGCGGGCACGATGGATGCGCTGATCGAAGACAAGATCGCGCCGTCGGACTGGGGCAAGCATCTGGGGCATTCGGCCTCGTCTTTGGTGAACGCCTCGACCTGGGCCCTGATGCTGACCGGCCGGGTGCTGGACGAGGCAGAGCCGGGCATCGCCGGTCAGCTGCGCGGCGCGGTCAAGCGTCTGGGCGAGCCGGTGATCCGCACCGCCGTGTCGCGCGCCATGAAGGAGATGGGGCGGCAGTTCGTCCTGGGCGAGACGATCAGTGCCGCGATGAACCGCGCCTCGGCGATGGAGGCGCGTGGCTACGCCTATTCCTACGACATGCTGGGCGAGGCCGCGCGCACCGAAGCCGATGCACTGCGCTATCAGCGCGCCTATGCGGCGGCCATCGAGGCGATTGGCAAGGGCTGCAAGGGGCAGGACATCAAGGTCAACCCCGGCATCTCGGTCAAGCTGAGCGCCCTGCATCCGCGCTACGAGGAAGCGCAGCGCGAGCGGGTCATGCGCGAGCTGGTGCCGCGGGTCATCACGCTGGCGCGGATGGCGGCGCGGCGGGGCATGGGTTTCAACATCGACGCCGAAGAGCAGGACCGGCTGGTCCTGTCGCGCGATGTGATCGGCGCGGTGCTGGCCGATCCGGCGCTCGAGGGCTGGGACGGGTTCGGCGTGGTCGTGCAGGCTTACGGTCCGCGTGCGGGCGCGATGATCGACTGGCTTTATGCCGAGGCGGGGCGTCTGGATCGTCGCCTGATGGTGCGGCTGGTCAAGGGTGCGTATTGGGACAGCGAGATCAAGCGCGCGCAGGTGCTGGGCCTGCCCGGTTTCCCGGTGTTCACCGCCAAGACCGCGACCGATATTTCCTATGCCGCCAATGCGCGCAAGCTGTTGGGTATGACCGACCGGCTGTATCCGCAATTCGCCACGCATAACGCGCAGACCGTCGCCACGGTGCTGGAGATGGCGCAGGTGCAGGGCCGCGACGCCTATGAATTCCAGCGCCTGCACGGGATGGGCGAGCGTCTGCATGACCTTGTGCTGGCCGCCGAGGGCACGCGCTGCCGCATCTATGCGCCGGTCGGCGCGCACCGCGATCTGTTGGCCTATCTGGTGCGCAGGCTGCTGGAGAACGGCGCGAACAGCTCGTTCGTGCACAAGATCGTCGATGAGAGCGTCTCGCCCGAGGCGGTGGTCGCCGATCCGCTGGCGGTGCATCGCCCCGTGACGTTGACCACCGGGCCGGGGCTGTTTGCGCCGGAACGGGTGAACTCAACGGGCTGGGATCTGACCGATGCCGGGGATCTGGCGGCAATCGAGGCCGCGCGCGCGCCGTTTGCGGCGCAGGTGTTCGACGCGAGGCCGCTGCTGGCGGGGCCGGTTCAGGGCGGGGACACGCTGAGCGTCGGCAACCCGGCGCGGCCCGGTGAGGTCGTGGGCCACGTGGTGCAGGCAACGGCGGCGGATGTGGAAACGGCGCTGGGGGCCGCGCAGGTGTGGGACGCTTCGCCGGCCCAGCGAGCGACAATCCTGAACCGGGCCGCTGACCTCTATGAGCGCGATTTCGGCCCCTTGTTCGCCGTTCTGGCGCGCGAGGCGGGCAAGACGCAGGCCGATTGCGTGGGAGAACTGCGCGAGGCGGTCGATTTCCTGCGCTATTACGCCGCCCGGATCACCCTCGACATGGCCCCGCGCGGGCGGATCACCTGCATCTCGCCGTGGAACTTCCCGCTGGCGATCTTCACCGGCCAGATCGCCGGGGCGCTGGCGGCGGGCAACGCAGTGCTGGCCAAGCCTGCCGAACAGACGCCACTGGTTGCCGCCGCTGCCGTGGCCCTGCTGCATGAGGCCGGCGTGCCGCGCACGGCGCTGCAACTGCTGCCCGGCGAGGGCGCTGTGGTCGGGGCCGCGCTGACCTCAAACCCGCGCGTCGATGGCGTGGTCTTCACCGGCTCGACCGATACCGCGCAGGCGATCCGGCGGGCGATGGCGGCAAACCTTGCCCCCGGCGCGCCTCTGATCGCGGAAACCGGCGGGCTGAATGCGATGATCGTGGACTCGACGGCCCTGCCCGAGCAGGCGGTGCGCGATGTCGTCGCCAGTGCGTTCCAGTCGGCGGGGCAGCGCTGCTCGGCCCTGCGCTGCCTCTATGTGCAGCAGGACGTGGCGCCGCATCTGCTCGACATGCTGGGCGGGGCGATGGAGGCGCTCACCCTGGGCGATCCGTGGAATCTGACCACCGATGTCGGCCCGGTGATCGACGCCGAGGCGGCACGCGAAATCCGCGCCTATGTCAGCGCCGCGCGCAAGGAAGGGCGCGTGCTGCACGAGTTGCGCGCGCCGGGTGCGGGGCCTTTCATCGCGCCCGTGGTGATCGAGGTGACAGGCATCGACGACATCCCGCGCGAGATTTTCGGCCCGGTTCTGCATGTCGCGCGCTTCAAGGGGCGTGATCTGCGCAAGGTTCTGGATGCGGTGAACGCGCGGGGATTCGGGCTGACCTTCGGGCTGCACACCCGCATCGACAACCGCGTGCAAGAGGTGGTCGAGGCGATGCGCGTCGGCAACCTTTATGTGAACCGCAACCAGATCGGCGCGGTCGTTGGCAGCCAGCCTTTCGGCGGCGAGGGGCTTTCGGGCACCGGACCCAAGGCAGGCGGGCCCGAGTATGTCGCGCGGCTGGCGCAGCCGGTGGCGGCGCCCGAAGCGGCAGCGACGGGGGCAGTGGCGGATCTCGTCAAGCTCGCCCGCGATTTGGCTGTGGCGGTCCCGCAAGAGCCGCTGACCACGCGCGACATGCCCGGCCCGACCGGCGAGATCGAATCGCCTGAGCCTGCATGCAAGGCCGCCGGTGCTGTGCATGGGGCCGGGACCGCAGGCCGAGGCGCAGCAGGCCGCTGCGATCCGCGCGCTTGGCGGGGTGGCAGTGATGGCGGGCGGGACGGTGCCGCCGGACTGGCTGGAGACCGCTCAGGGGCTTTCAGGGGTGATCTGGTGGGGCGATTGCGGCACCGCGCGGGCCTGCGCGCAGGCATTGTCGCGCCGCAAAGGCCCGATCCTGCCACTGATCACCACGCAGCCGGATGCGGCCCATGCCCTGACCGAACGGCATCTGTGCATCGACACCACGGCTTCGGGCGGAAACGCGCAACTGCTTGTTGAGGCAGCAGGTGCTTGACGGGCGGGTCATGATCGCCCATCCCCATGGGCATGTTGCCAATCCGTGACCGAAACCCGTCGGGACAGGTGCCCTATGTGACCTGGGGGCTGATCGCCGTGAACATTGTGGTGTTCATGGCGTATTACCCGTTGGGCACGGACACTTCCGTTCTGGAACTCTACCGCCACTGGGCGATGATCCCCGCCCGCCTGAGCGCGGGCGAGGGGTTGGCGACGCCGCTGGTGGCGATGTTCGTGCATGGCGGCTGGTTCCATCTGGGCCTCAACATGCTGTTCCTGCGCATCTTCGGCGATAATCTTGAGGCCGAATTCGGACCGGTCCGTTTCCTTGCCTTCTACCTGCTGTGCGGGTTGATCGCCTTTGCCCTGCAATACATTGCCGCGCCGCTCAGTCTGGTGCCGGTCGCCGGTGCCTCGGGCGCGGTGGCGGGGGTGATGGGGGGCTATCTGCTGATGTTCCCGCGCGCCCGCGTCGATGTGGTGGCCTATTACGTCATTGGTCTGCGCACCTTTGCCGTGCCGGCGTGGCTGCTGCTTGGCCTTTGGTTCGCGCTGCAGGTCTGGGGCGGGCTGGCGACGCCCGCCGATGGCGGCGTGGCGTTCTGGGCGCATATCGGCGGGTTCGTTGCGGGCGTCGGCTTGAGCGCGCGAACCTGGCGGTTGCGCGGCGGGCGGATGTTCTGGAGCCGGTTCCACGGGTTGCCGCCCCACCCGCAGGCACCGATTGCCGTGCCGGTTGTGCGCCGCCGGGGCGCAATCTTGCCGCCGCCGCAAGCGCATGGGCTCTTTCGCCGAGAGGGCGATCCGCGCTGAGGCGCACAGGCTCTGTGCAGGCGCTGTGCGGGGCTTTTCCTGACAGATGTCGCTCTCCATGTTAGGCATAACCATCGCCATAGGAGCCTGACATGAGCTGGAATCCCGCCTTCAATCCCGGCCCCCTGACCACCGATCCCGCCTCGATCGAGACCGTGATCGTCCCCCGCGCCCGCGATCTGGGGGGCTTTGAGGTCCGCCGCGCGCTGCCCGCCGCCGCCCGCCGCATGGTCGGGCCGTTCGTGTTCTTCGACCAGATGGGCCCGGCCGAGTTCATCACCGGCAGCGGCATCGACGTGCGCCCGCACCCGCATATCGGGCTGGGCACGGTGACCTATCTGCTGAATGGTCACTTCATCCACAAGGACAGCCTTGGCACCGATCAGAAGATCGTCCCCGGCGAGGTGAACTGGATGATCGCCGGTCGCGGTATCACCCATTCCGAGCGCACCGATGCGACGGTACGTCAGGCCAAGCATGAGCTGTTCGGCGTGCAGACATGGCTGGCGCTGCCGGAAAACAAGGAAGAAATGGCCCCGGCGTTCGAGCATCACGGCGCCGGTGCGCTACCGTTTCTGGAAGCCGAAGGCCTGCGCGCCCGGTTGATTCTGGGCACGGCCTGGGGCGAGAAAGCCCCGGTCAGCACCTTCGGCGATCTGTTCTACGTTGATGCGGTGCTGGAAGCCGGTGCCCGCATGCCGATGCCCGACGGGCATGAGGATCGCGGGCTGCACGTGCTCGACGGGTCGGTGATCATCGCCGGGCAGGAGTTCGAGACCGGCAAGATGGTCGTCTTCCGCCCCGGTGACGCGATCACCCTGCAAGCGGGGTCGCGCGGAGCGCGGCTGATGCTGCTGGGCGGCGACACGCTGAATGGGCCGCGCTACATCTGGTGGAACTTTGTCAGCTCGTCGAAGGAGCGGATCGAAGAGGCGAAAGAGGCCTGGCGGCGCGGGGATTGGGCGGATGGCCCGTTCCATCTGCCGCCGGGGGATACGGACGAGTATATCCCGCTGCCGGAGTGAGGCGAGGCGTGGTAAAGGGTGGGGTTGAACCCCACCCTACGGGCGCGCTGTAGGGTGGGGTTTAACCCCACCCCCGCTTACCACCGCAGCAGTCGCCGCCCGATCACCGCGCCCGCCGCCGTGACAATCGCCATGGCACTGCCATAGGCCGGGAAGAAATACATCAGCGGGTCATGCGGGCAATGCAGCGAATAGATCGCAGCGGCGCTGCCACCTGCCACCAGCCCTGCCGCCGCGCCCGCCCAGCCCGGGCTGCGGGGCGCCCCGGCCCGCAGGGCCCAGAGCGCGCCCGCCAGAGGCAAAGCAGCCAAAACGGGCACCGAAATCAGGCAATTGCTGAAATCACGCGTGTCGAGGATCTCGGCAACCTCGGCCATCGGCGTCGTAGCCAGCGCATAGACCAGCAACGCCGCAAGCCCTGCCAGCAGCACCCCCATCAGCGCGCGCTGAGCGGTCACGCGGGCGTCCGGGCGGCTGAGCCCCTGCGCCAGCCACAGCGCCGCCAGCGCCAGCACCGCAGGCACCAGCGTCTTGTACACGGTGGGCGACGCCAGAACCTGCGCCAGATCGGGCCGCGTGTGCCACAGCGTCACCAGCGCCAGCCCGGACACCAGCAGCGCGGGCGGCAGGGCACGCGCCATCCGCCGGGCGGGGGCCGGGCCGGGCGTGGTGTCGGCGGCGAGCGCCGCGATGAGCTCTTCGGTCTTCATTCAATCATCCTTTCGCGCAACCGGGCGACGCTTTTGAGCGCCCGGTGCAAGGCCACACGAACCGCCCCCTCGGTCATGCCCAGCCGCGCGCCGGTTTCTGCGGCGCTGTCTCCGTCTATGCCGATCGCGCGCACGATCTGCGCCGCGCGCGGGTCGAGCTGGTCGATCACCCGTTCCATGTCCTGTGCCTCGAACGGATCGGGGCCAGCGGGCGCGGGCAGAACCTCGGCGATCTCGTCCACCGGGATCTCGATCCGCTTGCCGCGCGCGCGGAACGCGTCGATTACCTTGTGCCGCGTGACCGCATAGAGCCACGGGCGCAACGGCGCGTCCTCGTGCCAGGTCTGCCGCTTCAGGTGGATGGTCAGCAAAACCTCCTGCACGATATCTTCCCCGCTCTCCGTGCCCAGCGTCCCGCCGCGAGCCCGGACAATGCCGCGCACAACCGGCGTGATCGCGATCAAGAGCCGCCCATAGGCGCGCTGATCGCCGCGATTGGCGGCGCGCATCAGATGCTCCCAGCTCGGGTCTTGGGTCGTGTTCACGTACTCTCCTTACGGGTCGGACCGGGGTGTTGTTACACCGCCCCTGCGTAATTTCGACGAAAAACGCGGCAATGTCACGGCTGCGTGATCGCTGTAACGGATCGCCGGGCGTCTGCGTCCTGAACGGCAGGCCCGCAACGAATGCGGGGCCTTTTCAGGGAGCTACCTCATGACCAAACACACCCCGATCCTTGCCGCTTCGATCGCCGCCGCCCTTTCGCTGGCTGCGACCGGCATGGCCGCTGCCGACGACATGGCGCAAGAGCGTTGCTATGGCGTGTCGATGGCCGGCGCGAATGACTGCGCCGCCGGTCCCGGCACCAGCTGCGCGGGCACGTCGACCATCGACTATCAGGGCAACGCCTGGACCCTGGTTCCTGCCGGCACCTGCGCAACGATGGAAATCCCGGCCGACGGTATGGGCCACGCCCGCATGGGTGCGACGGCCGAGCAGCTGGAAGCCGGTGGCTACGGTCCGGGCATCAACCGCGATCTGCCGCCGTCGCTGGCCTCGGACATCGCCGACACCTACATGCCGACGATGATGTAACCCCGCTGGCCGCCCTGGCCCGGTGCCGGGGCGGCCGCTCTCCTGACGTTTGACCGCAGGACCGATGCCATGTTCGCCTCCCCCGATTTCCGCCTTCCCGCCGCACCCGGTCTCAGCTTCAAGCCCGAGCATTTCGCGCAGGCGATGCAGGCCGCACCTGCGCTGTTCTTCGAGGTTCACGCCGAGAATTACATGGGCGCGGGCGGTGCTCCGCATGCCATGCTTGAACGGTTGCATGCCGATCACGCGCTCTCCATCCACGGGGTCGGTCTGTCGATTGGCGGGGCAGGGCCGCTTGACCCTGATCACCTCAAACGCCTGCGCCGTCTGCTGGACCGCCACCAGCCCGAAAGTTTTTCCGAACATCTGGCGTGGTCCTCGCATGGCGCGGACTGGCTCAACGATCTGCTGCCACTGCCCTACACGGATGAAACCTTAACCACGATCTGCGCCCATATCGATCAGGCGCAGACCGCGCTGGGCCGCCGCTTGCTGCTCGAAAACCCGGCCACCTATGTGACCTTCGCCGCCAGCACCTGGCCCGAGGCCGACTTCCTGCGCGAGATCGCCCGCCGCAGCGGCTGCGGGTTGTTGCTCGATGTGAACAACGTCTTCGTCTCGGCCACCAACCACCGCACCGACCCGCGCGCCTATCTCGCCGATTTCCCGCTGGAGCAGGTCGGCGAGATCCATCTGGCCGGCCACGAGGCCGAAGCGCTGCCCGATGGCCCCTTGCTGATCGACAGCCATTCGCGCCCGGTGGCCGACCCGGTCTGGACGCTCTACGCCGAGGTGCTGGCCCGCACCGGCCCGCTGCCCAGCCTTGTGGAATGGGACAACGATGTGCCCGGTTTCGATACCCTGCTGGCCGAGGCCGCCCGCGCCGAGACCCTGCTGAGCGAGGCCTGCCATGCACACGCCGCCTGACCACGCCACCACGCAGGCCCGGCTGCACGCCGCCCTCTGGTCACCCCAGACCCCCGCAGGGCTGGGTGAAGCGCAGGCTCTTGACCGCCGCTTCGCCGTCTACCGCAACAACGTCCAGCACGGCCTCAGCCGTGCCCTCGCCGCCCGCTTCCCGGTCATTGAGCGCCTCGTCGGGCCTGACTTCTTCGCCGCCATGGCGCGCGTCTTCGCCGCGCAGCACCCGCCGCAAACCCCCGTCCTGCTCGACTGGGGCGATACCTTCCCCGCCTTCCTCGCCACCTTCCCCCCGGCGCAATCGCTGCCCTACCTGCCCGATGTCGCCCGTCTGGAAGGGCTGCGCGGCCAAGCCTATCACGCCGCCGACGCCCCCAGTGCCGATCCCGCAGCACTGGCCACCGTTGATCCTGCGCGGCTCCTGCTGACCCTCGCCCCCTCGGTCCGCGCCTTCGACGCACAGCACCCCGCCGTCAGCCTCTGGCACCTTAACCAGCCCGGCGCCCGGCCCGTACCCCTGCCCAAGGGCCCGCAATACGCCCTCATCGCCCGCACCCCCGGCTTCGCCGTCACCGTCGAGCCGCTGGGCAAAGACCAGCACACCATCCTCACCCACCTGCTGCGCGGCCAGCCCTTCGCCAGCGCCGCCATCACCGACCCAACCCCGCTGCTGGCCCTGCTCATCCGCCACCAGCTGATCGCCCAGATCGGAGAGATTCCATGACCGAGACCACCCTGTCCGCCCCCGGCGCCGCACCCGCCACCGGCCTGCGCCCCCGCATCCGCGCGCTCAACGCGCTGGCCGGGCGTCTGATGCCCAAAGACCTCGTGCAGCTTGCCGCGCGGCTCTTCGTCGGTATCGTCTTCTGGCAATCGGCCCGCACCAAGGTCGACGGGTTCATGATCAAGGACCAGACCTATTATCTGTTTGAAAACATCTACAATATCCCGCTGATCCCCGCCAACTGGGCCGCGGTGATGGCCACCATTGGGGAACACAGCCTGTCGGTGCTGATCATCCTCGGCCTCGCCAGCCGCTTCTCTGCCGCTGGCCTTCTCGTCATGACCGCCGTCATCGAAATCTTCGTCTTCCCCGAGGCCTGGGTTCTCCACGGCACCTGGGCCGCCAGCTTGCTGGCCGTCCTCGCCTACGGTCCCGGCCGCCTTTCGCTCGATCACCTGCTCAAGCTCGACAGCTAACTCTCTTTGCTCTGAAAATATCCCGGGGGGCAGCGCCCCCGAGGCGCGCGGCAGGGGCTCGATGCCCCTGCCGCTCGCCACCCGCTCGCCAAGGCCCCAAAGCCAGACCGTTTTCCGCCACCTCAGCCACACTCCCATTGCACCCGCCCCGCCCGCGCCTCTACTCTGCGCGCTCCCAACCCCGGAGCCGCCGATGACCGACACCCCCCTCTGGCAACTCAGCGCCACCGAACTCTCGGCCCTCACCCGCGCCGGTGATGTCAGCGCCGTTGAGGCCACGCAGGCCGCCATCGACCGGATGCACGCCGTGAACCCGGGCCTCAATGCCGTTGTCGTCGATCTTTCCGAGGCCGCGCTCGCCCGTGCCCGCACGCTTGATGCCTCCGACACGCCCAAAGGCTCCCTCCACGGCGTGCCGATCACCATCAAGATCAACGTCGACCAAAAGGGGCAGGCCTCCTCGAACGGCCTGCTCGCCCTCAAGGATCACAGCGCGGGTGAAGACGCGCCTTTGGTGAAAAACCTGCTCGACGCGGGGGCCATCATCATCGGCCGCACCAACACGCCCGAGTTCTCCTTCCGCGTCGATACCGACAACCCGCTGCATGGCCGCACCCACAACCCGTGGGGCCCGCATCTCAGCGCTGGCGGCTCGTCGGGCGGGGCAGGGTCTGCCGTTGCCGCCGGGATCGGTGCTCTGGCGCATGGCAATGACATCGCCGGATCGCTGCGCTACCCGGCCTCGGCCAATGGCGCGGTGACGGTCAAGCCGGGCCTGGGCCGCGTCCCCGCCTGGAACCCCTCGCAACCGGCCGAGCGCGGCATGCTGGCGCAGGCGATGTCGGTGCAGGGGCTGATCACCCGCTCGGCCCGCGATCTGGCGCTGGCCATGCCCGCGATGATCCGCCCCGATCCGCGCGATCCGTTCCATGTGCCGCTGCCGTGGAAAGGTGCTGCGCAGGACGGCCCGGTCAAGGTCGGCTTCACCACCGAAACCCTGGACTTCCCGCTGCACCCCGAAGTCGCCGCCGCCCTCACCGACGCCCGCGAGGCGCTCACGGATGCGGGCTATGTCGTCGAAGACATCACGCCCCCTGCGCTGCGGGATCTCGCCGACTGCGCGATCCGCGCGCTGATGACCGAAACGCAGGCGATGATGGCGGGCGACATCCAGCGGCTGGGCTCGGACACCGTCAAAGGCATCTTCGCCGAGTATTTCGCCACCTTCCAACCCTACGAACCCGAAGACTACCTGCGCACCAGCGCCAAACGCACCCATTTCGCCCGGCAGTGGTCGCTGCTGCTGCACGATTACCCGCTGGTCCTGACCCCTTTCCTGCCGCAACCCTTCTTCGCACCGGGGCGGGACGCACAGGGGCCTGAGGGCGTGCAAGAGGTTCTTGGCTCGGCGATCTGGTCCACCTCGATGAACTTTATCGGCCTGCCCGCCGGCAATGTTCCTGCCCGCCTTGCCGCGCTCGACAGCGGCACGCAGCCAATCGGCGTGCAGATCGTCGGCCGCCGCTGGCGCGAGGATCTGATCGTCGAGGCGATGACCGCCATCGAAGAACGCGTCGGCCCCATGGCCCCGCGCCTGTGGTCGCGCATGGGTTAAGCCTGCGCCCCTCTTTGCTCGAAAAATATCCCGGGGGCGGGGCCGCAAGGCCCCGGCGGGGGCAGCGCCCCCGGCGCGGGCGGCAGGGGCTCGATGCCCCTGCCGCCCGCCACCTGCTCACGCAGCGCCGCGCGCTTCCATCATCCGCGCCAGCATCGCCGCCCCCAGCGGCAAGGACGCATCGTCAAACACATAGCCCGCGTTGTGCAACGGCACGCCGCTGCCATGGCCGACCGTGCAATAAGCGCCCGGCACGACCTGCAGCATGTCAGCGAAATCTTCAGACCCCATGACCAGCTCGGTCTTCTCCATCGCCAGATCGCCGACCAGCCCGGCCGCCACCCCCAGCATCGCCTGCGACAGCGTCGGATCGTTTTCCAGCACGTCGAACACGTTGCGCATGTCCAGCGTGACCGTGCAGCCATAGGCGACCGCCGCCCCGTCGCACAGCGCCTGCATCCGCTCGGTGACCAGCGCCGCCGTTTCGCGGTTGAAATAGCGCACGGTGCCGGCCAGCGTGGCTTCGCCGGGGATCACGTTATAGGCGCTACCTGCGTGGATCTGGGTGATCGACACCACGATTCGCTCACCCGAGGGCACGTTGCGCGCCTTGATGCTCTGCATTTGCCCGACCAGGTCGGCGGCGATGACCACCGGGTCGACCGCGGCCTCGGGCATCGCCGCATGCGCGCCCTTGCCGGTGACCGTGATGTCAAAGAAATTCGCCCCCGCCATCGCCTGACCCGGTTTCACGCCGATCTCGCCGGGTTGGTGGAAGGGCGAGTTGTGCAACCCGTAAATCTCGTCGCAAGGAAATTGCGTGAACAGCCCGTCCGCGATCATCGCGCGCGCACCGCCGAGGCCTTCTTCGGCCGGCTGGAAGATGAACACCGCCGTTCCGGCGAAATCGCGGTCCTCGGCCAGATAGCGCGCGGCGCCCAAGAGCATGGTGGTATGCGCGTCATGGCCGCAGGCATGCATGACGCCGGGGGTTTTCGACGACCACGGCAGGTTGGTCTGCTCGTCAATCGGCAGCGCGTCCATGTCGGCCCGTAGCCCGATGGTCTTGCCGGGGCGGTTGCCCTTGAGCACACCGACCACGCCGGTCTTGCCCAGCCCCGTCGTCACCTCGATGCCCAGCCGCGTCAATTCTGCGGCGACGATGCCCGAGGTTCGGACCTCCTGAAAGCCCAGCTCGGGGTGTTCGTGCAGGTCGCGGCGGATGGCGGTGAGGTCTTCGGCAAAGTCCTGAATGCGGTGGGGAATGGTCATGGCGGCTCTCCTGTTTGCGCGGCAGGCTGAACGGCAGCGGCGGGGAAAGCAAGGGGAAGCATCGCCCTGATCAAACCTGTCCCACGATGGGACATGCTTTCCTCGCCAATAATTTCAAAGGCTTGCTGAAAATATTAACCTTCAGTCAAGACTTCCGTCCTGCCAGCCCCCTCACTCCCGAGGGAACATCCCCTGTCTGAAGGCGGCGCGGATCGCGTCAGCAGGGCAGGGTTGCGGATAGGAGACGACCGGGTCGTTGGCCGCACCTTCGGTCAGCGTTTCCGCCCGCAGGGCCTCGCCTTCGAGAAGGAAGCGGGTAACCTGCTGGAACTCGACCGGCCCGTCGCCGTTATCGACCCAGCCGGTGCAGGTCATACTGTCGTCAGCGTTGGTCTCGCAGGTGCGTTCGGAATCGAGCCACAGGGCCGTGGTTTCCTGTGCCTCGACCAGCAGAAAGCTCTGGGCCGAGCCGTCCGCGTAGACCAGTGAGAAGCCGGTTTCGCACGAGGCTGCCAAGGCGGCGGTGTCCAGACCGGGTTGGTCGGGATAGGCCCAGAACCCCGGTTCCATCTGCGCCAGTGCCGGGAGCGGGATGAGAAAGGCGGCGACTATCAAGGGGGTGCGGGCAAATCGAGAGAGACGCATGGGACGATCCTGTCTTCTGTAAGGTTGCGCCCAGCCTGTCAGTCCTGACTCCGCGTGTCGAATAAGAACTCTGTCAACGCGGGCGCGACGGGGTTCCGGCGACATAGGTTTCCACCACGCTGCGGTCGTCGCCAAGGATCAGCAGCGAGAACAGCTCGTCCTTGAGATCCTGCGCCGCCTCCATCCTGAGCGCCTGTTCGGGCGTCGCGCGGCTGTCGAGCACCACGAGATCCGCCTCGGTCCCGGCCTCGAGCGTACCGATCCTGTCCGTCAGCCCCAGCACATCGGCATTCCCGCGGGTGATCCACCAGAAACCGCTGAGTGGGTCCAGACTGCGTCCCTGCAACTGCGCAATCGCATAGGCCGCGCCGCCGGTCCTGAGCATCGACCAGCTCATCCCGGCGCCAATATCCGTGGCAATCCCGCTGGTCGCCCCCTTGGCCGCCAGCGCCGCCTCATCGAACAGGCCTGAGCCGAGGAACAGGTTCGACGTCGGGCAATGCACCGCGTGCGAGCCGGTTTCGGCGATCACGTCGCGTTCGCGGTCGCTGAGATGGATGGCGTGGCCGAGCAGCGCCTTGGGACCGAGCATGCCATAGCGGGCGTAGATATCCAGATAGCCGTCCGCCTGCGGGTAAAGCGAACAGGCGAAGGCGATCTCGTCGCGGTTTTCACTCAGATGGGTCTGCACATGGCACTCGGGATGCTCGGCGATCAGCGCCTGTGCGGCTTCCATCTGCGCGGGGGTCGAGGTGATCGCGAAGCGCGGCGAGATGGCGTAGAGCGCGCGACCCTTGCCGTGCCAGCGCGCAATCAGCGCCTTGCTGTCGTCATAGCCGGTTTGCGGCGTATCCTGCAGCGCCTCGGGCGCGTTGCGGTCCATCAGCACCTTGCCGCCCAGCATGCGCATGCCGCGTTTCTCGGCCTCACCGAAATAGGCCACGACCGAGGCCGGATGCACCGAGCAGAAGGCCGAGGCGGTGGTGGTCCCGTTGCGCAGAAGCAGGTCGTAAAACAGCCCGGCCATCCGGTTGGCATGGGCGGGATCGGCAAAGCGGGTCTCGGCCGGGAAGGTGTAGGTGTTGAGCCAGTCGAGCAGCTGCGCCCCCCACGAGGCAACGATCTGGCCCTGCGGGAAATGCAGATGCGCGTCGATGAACCCGGCGGTGATCAGATGCGGGCGGTGGTCCGTCACAGGCACGCCCGCCGGGGCGACCACGGCGAAATCGCCGGTCGCCACGATCAGCCCGTCGCGGATATGGACCGCGCCATCCTCATACCACTCATAGGCCGAATGATCGCCGACACCCTCAGGGCGGCGGCGGAAAGTCAGCACCCGCCCGCGCAACACGCGTTCTGTCATGGTCCGGCTCCTTGGATCAGCGCAGAACAATAGGCGGGTAATTTGGCATGGCAAGCGGGCGAAAGCGTTTGACTGTCTGCTTGCAGCGTTGAAAATCAGGCAGCGATCCGCAGAGATTGTCAACGAAACGGGCGCATTTGCCCGCGTGGGAGCGGATAAATGCCCTATCTCGAAAGCATTCAGGTCTTTGTGCGGGTGGTTGAGCTGGGCTCGATCACCTCGGGCGGGCGGGATCTGCGGCTGACCCCGGCGGTGGCGTCAAAGCGGATCAAGGAACTTGAGACGCGGCTGGGCACGCGCCTGCTGAACCGCACAACGCGCAAACTGGTCCCGACCGAGGCGGGTCGGCTGTTTTATGAACATGCCCGCAGCGTGGTCTCTGCGCTCAACGACGCCGAAGCCTCGCTTGCCGGGTTCGAGGGGCGGCCGCGCGGCACCATCCGCGTCACCGCCCCGCTGGGGGTCGGGCGGCGGGTGATCGCGCCGCTGGTGCCGCGCTTTTGCGACCTGTTCCCCGAGGTTGACGTGCGCCTGCGCCTGTCGGACCGGCGGGTCGATCTGTTCGAGGACGAGCTCGATCTGGCCTTTGTGCTGGGCACGCCGCAAAACTCGGCCCTGACCCTGCGCAAGATCGCCGATTGCCCGCGCCTGCTCTGCGCCGCGCCCGAGTATCTGGCACGGCAGGGCACGCCGCTGGTGCCGCAGGATCTGCTGGATCAGGGGCACAACTGCCTCTTGCTGCGCTATCCGCGCTCGCCCGAGTATTTCTGGGTGCTCGAGACGCCGCAGGGTCCGCAAAAGCTGGAAGTCAGCGGGCGCTATGACGCCGACGAGGGCGATGTGCTCTTGAACTGGGCGCTGGACGGGCGGGGCATCGTGATGAAACCGCTGTTCGAAGTCGCGCGCCATCTGGACAGCGGGGCGCTGGTGCCGGTGCTCGAACAGACGCCGCCGCTGCCGGCGGTATTTGGCTGTCTGTATCCGCACCGAAAGCTGCAAGATCCCAAGATCCAGCGTTTCATCGACTTCATGCAGCGCCATTGCCGGGCGGCGCTGGAGACCTTCTAACGTGCAAAGACTGTTTCTGCCTGCCCCATAAATGCCCAGTTTCGGGCCGAACTTCCGCATAGTTTCGCATGATAAATGCAACACCAAAGCCCTTGTTTCGCGTCAGGTGAGCAGGGCCCGGCGTAACGGGAAGAGGGGTACAGTCACCCCGTTTGTACAAGGGATGAGACCATGAGCGTAGTGTCGAACGTCTCCGGCAGTGTGTATGCCTATTCGGGCAGCCTGCTGGATCTTTACGCAGGAAACCTTCTGGGCGCGAGCGTGCTGAACGCGGTCGGCGGCGGTGTGGATGCCGAGTTCAGTGACAACAACGGTCAGCTGACGGCGGACGAGAGCGGGACGACCACGGTGTCGGTTGACGGCGGTGCGGATCTGCCGATGACATACCTTGGCACGGGGACCGTGGCGACGATCTCTGTGGTCGGGCTGGAAATCGACCCGCGGACGGTGATGATCTTCGAAGTCGGTGGCCAGATCTATCTGCACGCGCCCGATGGCCTGCCGATTCTGAGCTCGCTGTCGGTCTCGTTTGATGTGGATCCGAACGCGCCCTTCGATCTTACCGCAGCGCCGGACGGGGCGGTTGACGGGCTCGACACCGGCGAAGTGATGAATGTCGGCTACGTCGATCTGCAAGGCGATGACTTCACCAACACCGGCTCGCTGGTGAATGCCCATGGCGGTGACGACACGGTCTATGGCGGCCTTGGCGACGACACGATCAACGGAGGTGCCGGTGCCGATTCGCTCTTTGGCGGCGACGGCAACGACCTCCTGAATGGCGGTCTGGACAATGACACGATCTGGGGCGATGCGGGCGATGATACGCTCAATGGCAATGAGGGTGACGACAAGCTGATCGGCGGCACGGGCAATGACCTGCTGGACGGCGGCGACGGCGACAACCTGATGTTCGGCGACAATGTCGACGGCGATACCGGCGGTCTGGAGCCGTCGGATCCGCCCGAAGTGGGCTATGGCAGCGACACGCTGGTCATGGGGACCGGCAATGACACCGCCTATGGCGGATCGGGTGACGATTTCTTCCACGTCTTCGACGATTTCGGCAATCACCAGATCATCGGGGGCGAAACCGGCGAGACGCTGGGCGACAAGATCGACGCCACGCCGATGACCCAGGATACCTCGGTCGTCTATACCGCCGACGAACAAGGGACGATGGACAACGGCACGAACATCGCTGACTTCTCGGAAATCGAGCGGCTGTTCCTCGGCTCGGGCGACGACAACGTCGAGGTGATCACCTCGACCACCGGCTTTGTCCATGGCGGGTCGGGTTTTGACACGCTGGTCCTGCCGGACCCCGCGCCGGGCGATCCCGCGCCGGTGGTGACGGTCACCAGCGAGATCGACAACGGTGACGGCACCACGTCGAAGACCGGCTATGTCGATTTCCCCGATGGCTCGCGCATGGATTTCGAGAGCTTCGAAGAGATCATCTGCTTCACGCCCGGCACCCTGATCGACACCACGCGGGGCCGCGTCGCGGTCGAGGACCTGGTGATTGGCGACAAGGTCCTGACCCGCGACCATGGCTACCAGGACCTCACCTGGACCGGGCGCCGCGACCTGACGCAAGCCGAGCTGGCATCCTGCCCGAGCGCCGCGCCGATCCGCATCAAGGCAGGCGCGCTGGGCCGTGATCTGCCCGAGCGTGACCTCACCGTCTCGCCGCGCCACCGGATGCTGGTCACCGGCGCCCGCGCCGAGCTGATGTTCGGCGAGCGTGAAGTGCTGGTCGCCGCCGCCGACCTGCTGGGTCTGCCGGGGGTCGAGCAGGTCACCGAGGGCGCGGTCAGCTACATCCACGTGATGTGCGAGGCGCACCAGATCATCCGCGCCGAGGGCAGCTGGACCGAAAGCTTCCAGCCCGCCGAAGCGGTGATCAACGCGCTGGAAAGCGAAACCCGCGCCGAACTGCTCGGGCTGTTCCCGGAACTGGCGACGCAAGCGGGCCGCGACAGCTTCACGGCTGCCCGCCCGGTGCTGACCGGCGCCGAAGCGAAAACGCTTTTCGCCGCCTGAGGCAGCGGCGATCGGGAAGAGAAAGGGCTGCCCGCGCGGGCAGCCCTTTTGCGTGGCGGCCCGCTTTGAGCACCCGGGCAGGCGGGTGCGGCGCTCGGGCCCATCGAGGGCCCTCGCGCCGCGCGGGGGCGCTGCCCCCCACCGGGCCGTTCCGGCCCGCCCCCCGGGATATTTAGGGAGCAAAGAAGGGCGTTAACGAAGGGTTAACCGCGCTTTCTTTGCTCTGCAAATATCCTCGGGGGTGAATTCGGCTTTAGCCGAAGAGGGGGGCTGAAGGCCCCCTTTTTTCAGGCCTCTTGCAAGGCGGCGATGATCTGGCCGAAGTCTTCTGCTTTCAGCGAAGCGCCGCCAACCAGCGCGCCCTCAACATTGGCCAGCGCAAAGATCGTTGCGGCGTTGCCGGGGTTGACCGAGCCGCCATACAGCAGCCGGATCCCGGCGTCCGGGGCCTTGTCGCGCAGGAAGGCGTGCACTTCGGCGATCTGCTCGGGTGTCGGCGTGCGGCCGGTGCCAATGGCCCAGACCGGCTCGTAGGCGACGACGGTGTTCTGCGCGCTGGCGCCTTCAGGTAGCGATCCGGCCAGTTGTGCGCCGATCACTGCCAGCGTCTCGCCTGCATCGCGCTGAGTTTCGGTTTCCCCGACACAGACCACCGCGATCAGCCCGGCGGCCCAGGCCGCCTGCACCTTGGCGGCGACCATGGCCGAGGTCTCGCCATGGTCCGCGCGGCGCTCGGAATGGCCGAGGATCACATAGGACGCACCGGCATCGACCAGCATTTCGGCCGAGATATCGCCGGTATGCGCGCCCTTGACCGCTGCGTGGCAATCCTGCCCGCCGACCGCGACGGCACTGCCCAGCATCGCCTGCGCCATCGGGGCCAGCAAGGTGGCCGGCGGGCACAGCAAGACATCGACCGTGGGTGACGGGTGGGCACCCGCCAGTGCCATGGCTTCGGCCAGTTGGGGCATGCGCCCGTTCATCTTCCAGTTCCCGGCGGCGAGTTTGCGAAGGCTCATCTGTGTCTCCCTATTCTGGCCCATAGTTAACCCGATGCACCCCCCGGGGCCAAGCGCGCATCCCCCCTAACCCTTGATCCCGCCCCGGTGACGCACGATTTCTGAGGGATCAGGTGGCAACCTTCCTTGTCCAAGCCGCCCGATCTGCGCTATTTAGCGCCGGACACAGCCATGAGGACCACAGCATGCCGCATTACCGTTCCCGGCGATCCACCCACGGGCGCAACATGGCCGGGGCCCGCGGGCTCTGGCGCGCCACGGGCATGACCGACAGCGATTTCGGCAAGCCGATCATCGCCGTGGTCAACAGCTTTACCCAGTTCGTGCCCGGTCACGTGCACCTCAAGGATCTGGGCCAGATGGTCGCCCGCGAGATTGAGGCCGCCGGTGGCGTCGCCAAAGAGTTCAACACCATTGCGGTCGATGACGGCATCGCCATGGGCCATGACGGCATGCTCTATTCGCTGCCCTCGCGCGAGCTGATCGCCGACAGCGTCGAATACATGGTCAACGCCCATTGCGCCGATGCGATGGTCTGTATCTCGAACTGCGACAAGATCACGCCGGGCATGATGATGGCCGCCATGCGCCTCAACATCCCGACGATCTTTGTGTCGGGCGGGCCGATGGAGGCCGGCAAGGTGCAGATCGGCGATCTGGTCAAGTCGGTTGACCTGATCGACGCGATGGTCGCCGCGGCCGATGACAAGTATTCCGACGCCGAAGTGGACGAATACGAAAAGAACGCCTGCCCGACTTGTGGCTCGTGCTCGGGCATGTTCACCGCCAATTCGATGAACTGTCTGGCCGAGGCGCTGGGTCTGGCACTGCCGGGCAATGGCTCGATGCTGGCCACGCATGCCGACCGCAAGGAGATCTTCCTTGAGGCCGGTCGCCGCATCGTCGACATCACCAAGCGGCATTATGAGGGCAACGAGGCCGGGCTTCTGCCGCGCGAGGTTGCCACCTTCGAGGCGTTCGAGAACGCGATGAGCCTCGACATCGCCATGGGCGGGTCGACCAACACCGTGCTGCACCTTCTGGCCATTGCCTATGAGGGCAAGGTCAACTTCACCATGGATGACATCGACCGGCTCAGCCGCAAGGTGCCGGTGCTGTGCAAGGTCGCGCCCTCGGTCGCCAATGTGCACATGGAAGACATCCACCGCGCCGGTGGCATCATGGGTATCCTGGGCGAGATGCACCGCGGCGGGCTGCTGCATGGCGATGTGGCCACCGTGCATTCGGCGACCATGGCTGAGGCGATCGCCACCTGGGACATCAAGACGGCGAACGACCCCAAGGTGGACCAGTTCTACCGCGCTGCCCCCGGTGGTGTGCGCACGACGCAGGCGTTCAGCACCGACAACCGCTACAAGGAACTGGATTCCGACCGCAAATCGGGCGTGATCCGCTCGGTCGAGGAGTCCTTCTCGAAGGATGGCGGGTTGGCCGTGCTGTTTGGCAACATCGCGCTGGACGGTTGCATCGTGAAGACGGCGGGCGTGGATGATTCCATCCTGAAGTTCAACGGCACCGCCAAGGTTTACGAATCGCAGGACGACGCGGTCTCGGCGATCCTGACCGGCAAGGTGGTCGAGGGCGACGTGGTGGTGATCCGCTACGAGGGGCCGCGCGGCGGGCCGGGGATGCAGGAAATGCTGTATCCGACCAGCTACCTCAAGTCCAAGGGGCTGGGCAAAGCCTGTGCGCTGCTGACGGACGGGCGTTTCTCGGGCGGCACGTCAGGGCTGTCCATCGGCCATGCCTCGCCCGAAGCGGAAGAGGGCGGGCTGATCGGGCTGGTGGAAACCGGCGACCGGATCGAGATCGACATCCCCAACCGCTCGATCAATCTGGCGGTGGATGACGCGGTTCTGGCCGCCCGTCGCGAGGCCAAGGGGCCGCTGCCGTGGAAACCGGCGGCTCCGCGCAAGCGTGAAGTGTCGACGGCGCTCAAGGCTTACGCGATGCTGGCCTCGTCGGCGGCCAAGGGCGGCGTGCGGATCCTTCCCGGCGAGGAATGAGCGCGGGGTTTACCCTCAGACACGCCATCTCCGCCGATGCGGCGGGGATGGCGCGCGTGCTGCAGGCACTGGTCGCCAGCGGCCAGCGCAGCCGCCCGGCGACGGTCGAGCATGTCCTGTCCCATTACATCGAAGATCCCGAGCGTCTGTCCTGCCTGCTGGCGGTTGACGCTGATGGCACGGTGCTGGGCTTTCAGTCGCTCAAGCGGGCCAGTGCCGGCAATCCCTATGGCGTGACGCCGGGGTGGGGCATCATCGGCACCCACATCGCCCCGGACGCCGCGCGGCGCGGGATCGGGCGCGGGCTGTTCGGCGGGCTGTTCGAGGGGACGCGCGCAACGATCCTGCGCGAAGGGTTGCCGGGTGTGGATGCCTCGATCGGCACCCGGAACGCGCAAGCGCTGGCGTATTATCACGCCATGGGCTTTCGCGATTACGCCACCGGCCCGGGCGTGCAGCGCAAGGCGTGGCACCCGGAACATAGCAATACCACTAAAATTTGACCTAAATCCGCGCCTCTTTGCTCCCCAAATATCCCGGGGGGTGATCGGCGTCTCGGAAACGCGCCAGTGGCGCGTTTCAGCCGAGAACGCCGCGCCCGTGGCGCGGCTGTCGGGGGCTGGCCCCCGGGCGCGCGCAAAGGGTGTTACTCGGCGGCCTTGCTCGCCGCGTCCATGCGGGCTTTCAGCGTCTCGACATCGTCGAACTTGACGCTTTCGCCACAGCCGCAGGCGTCCGACACGTTGGGGTTGCGGAACTTGAAGCCCGCTTCCAGCAGACCGACCTCATAGTCGATCTCGGTGCCGAACAGGAACATCTGCGCCATCGGTGCGATCAGCACGCGGGCTGAACCCTGCTCGATGATCTCTTCATGCGCCGCGATCTCGTCGGCGAAATCCATCGTGTATTCCATGCCCGCACAGCCGCCTTTCTTGACGCCGATACGCAGGCCCATCTTGCCCTGCGACGCCATCAGCCGGGCGACGTGGCGCTCGGCGGCGGGGGTCAGGGTGACGGGGGATTTTCCGGGGATGCCGAACATAGTTTTTACATGAATCCCAATTCGAGGCGGGCCTCATCCGACATCATATCCATGCCCCATTGCGGATCAAAGGTCATGTCGATGTCGACGTCTTGCACGCCGGGCACTGCGCCCACCGCGTCTTGCACCCAGCCGGGCATTTCGCCAGCGACCGGGCAACCCGGAGCGGTCAGGGTCATGATGATCTTGACCTTGCTCTCAGGGTCGATGGTGACGGTATAGACCAGCCCAAGGTCATAGATATTGACCGGGATTTCCGGGTCAAAGACCGTGCGGCACGCGTCAACCACCGCTTCATAAAGCGGGTGGTCCGTGGTGGAAGGCGCGATCAGCGGGCTGCCTTCGGCCGGGGTGGTGTTCTGCGACGCGTCCATCCGTCTCTCGGTTCCTGTAATTCCTGACCGAAGATATAGGATTATGCCATGGATGCGTAAAGGGGTGCGCGGGAGTTTGTGACCCGGGCCCGGTTTTCGCGCCGGTCAGCCTGCGGCAAAGCGCGAGGTTTTATCCTGCGCCTGCAGCCTGTCGTCCATGAAATGCTCGATCATTTCGCGGGTTGCCAGCGCATAGGCGTCGGCGATCGAGAGGTCCAGATGCGCCTTGGTCGCTGCCAGTCCGGCCTGCGACACCGGTGAAATGCGCGCGGCCAGCTGCGTAGAGACCTCGGTCACGCGGGAAGCCAGCGCATCCGGGGCAACCACTTCGTTCACCAACCCGGCGTTGAGCGCCCAGATCGCGCCGCGGTTCTCACCCGAGAGCAGCAGCTCCATCAGGTGTTTGCGCGACACGGCGCGTGCCACGGCAACGCCCGGTGTGGTGCAGAACCCGCCGCGCGTGATCCCCGGCAGGCAGAAGCGCGCGGTGTCGGCGGCAAAGGCCAGATCGCAGGCGGCGACCAGTTGCAGCCCCGAGGCCGTGGCGATCCCTTCGACCTGTGCGATCACCGGACGGCTGCTGTTGGTGATCTCCAGCATGAGGGCCGCGCAGGATTCGAACAGATCGGTCAGATAGGCCCGGCCCTGATCGGCATCCGCGCGGTGCCGGGCGATCTCTTTCAGATCATGCCCGGCGCAGAAGATCGAACCGGGGCCGTCGATCACGATCACCCGGACCTGAGGGTCGTGCTGCGCCGCCGAAATGGCGGCGTGCAGCGCAGCGATCATCGCGCGGGACAGGGGATGGGCCTTGCCGCCACCCAAGGTGAGGGTCAACACGCCGTTTGTGCAGGTACTCGTTACATTCTCGCTCATAAGGCGAGTGTGCCGTGACTTGGCCGGACTGGCAAGATGCGCGCTGTCACGCTAAAGCGAGTGCTGAAAGAGAGGGCACCCATGAGCGAGCGGTTTTCCTTTACCCTGAACGCCACCGATGGCGCGGCGCGGACCGGCGTGATCCACACCCCACGGGGCGACATCCGCACCCCGGCCTTCATGCCGGTCGGCACGGCGGCGACGGTCAAGGCGATGATGCCGGACTCGGTGCGCGCGACCGGGGCGGATATTCTGCTGGGCAACACCTATCACCTGATGCTGCGCCCCACGGCCGAACGGATCGCGGCGCTGGGCGGGCTGCACAGGTTCATGAACTGGGACCGGCCGATTCTGACCGATTCGGGCGGGTTTCAGGTGATGTCGCTGGCCAGCCTGCGCAAGCTGACGGAAGAAGGGGTGCGGTTCTCCAGCCATATCGACGGCTCGAAACACATGCTGACGCCCGAACGCTCGATGGAAATCCAGCGGCTGCTGGGCTCGGATATCGTCATGGCTTTCGACGAATGCCCGGCGCTGCCCGCGGATGACAAACGGGTGGCCGAGTCGATGCAGCTGTCGATGCGCTGGGCCCTGCGCTCGCGTGAGGCGTTCGGCGACCGGCCCGGCCATGCGCTGTTCGGCATCATGCAGGGCGGGGTCACGCAAGAGCTGCGCGAGGAAAGCGCCAAGGCGCTGGTCGATATCGGGTTCGAAGGCTACGCCATCGGCGGGCTGGCCGTGGGCGAGGGGCAAGAGGCGATGTTCGGCGTGCTCGACTATGCGCCGGGCTACCTGCCGCAGGACCGCCCGCGCTATCTGATGGGGGTGGGCAAGCCCGACGATATCGTCGGCGCGGTGCAGCGCGGTGTGGACATGATGGACTGCGTGCTGCCCTCACGCTCGGGCCGCACGGGGCAGGGCTGGACGCCGCGCGGCGCGGTCAATCTGCGCAATGCAAGGCACCGCGACGACCCGCGCCCGCTGGACGAGGGCTGCGGCTGCCCCGCCTGCCGCAGCTATTCGCGCGCCTATCTGCATCATGTGGTGCGGGCCGACGAGATCATCGGCTCGATGCTGCTGACCTGGCATAACCTTCAGTATTATCAGGATCTTATGCAGGGCCTGCGCGACGCGATCGCGGCGGGGACGCTGGACGGCTTCGTCGCCCATTTCCACGCGCAGCGGGCGGAAGGGGATATCGAGCCGTTGTAAGCGGCGCGGCAGCGTCCCCGGCGGGGCGCGGTCAGCGGGTGACGTTGGCGCGCAGCCCCGGCTGCCACTCGCTGAAACGCAGACTGAAGTCGCGCGAGCCCCGGGTCGCGTTGCGGGCGCGCTCGACAGCGGTGGCGGTGGCGCAGGAATACCAGGCGCGTCCGTCGACCCCGGTCAGCATCAGACAAAGCCCGGCGAATTCGGCGCTGAACTCACGGGCGTAGATGTTCCAGTACTGCTCGAAATCGCGGCTTCCGCCGTTGGTCAGGTTGCAGGCGAACATGATGCGGCTCCCGCCGTCCCAGGCGAACTGCGTCGCCCGCATGATCCGCCCCATCGCGGCGGTCGGCGCGACTTCGGCGTCGGCGATATAGCGGCCCCCCGAACAATCGAGTGCCTGAACCGGGGTGACAAACAGAGCCGCGACCGCGGCAAGAGCATAGATCAAGCGCATAAGAAGCCTTTGAGACAAAAGAAAACCCCGTGGCCCGGCGTCGGGCGGGTGCGGGGCTTCAGAGTTGCATGGCCCGGGGCGTCTGGTCAACCGCAGGTTGGGAGCGCACCGGGACTTCCCTTGCGTGCTGCGCGGTCACATCACCCGGATGCGCAGCTTGGTCAGCAGGCGGTGGGATGAAATCCCACCCACCGTAGGGTGGGGTTTAACCCCACCTTACGCAGCGCCTTACATCGCGCGGATGCGCAGTTTGGTCAGTCGGTTTTCCTGACGCTCGGCCACGGTGAAGCGGAAGCCGTGGAACTGGAACACCTGGCCCGCCTCGGGGATCAGTTGCGCTTCGTGCATGACCAGACCGGCCACCGTGTTCGCCTCGTCATCCGGCAGCGACCAGTCCATCGCGCGGTTGAGGTCGCGAATCGTCATGCCGCCGTCGATCTCGATCGCGCCCGACTCAAGGCGGGTGATCGGGTCTTCGGTGGGCAGGTCGTGCTCGTCGACGATCTCGCCGACGATTTCTTCCAGAATATCCTCAAGCGTGATCAGCCCCAGAAGCGCGCCGTATTCGTCGATCACCAGCCCGAAATGACGGCGCTGTTGCAGGAACTGGCGCATCTGTTCGTCCAGCGGCGTGGTATCGGGCACGAAATACGGCGCGCGCGCCACCGAGGCGATGTCGATCTGCGCGACGGCCGAGAAATCGCCACCGGCCTCGGACACGACGCGATGCACTTCGCGCATCAAATCGCGGACGTGGATGACGCCGACGATATTTTCGGGCTCGTCGCGCCAGGCGGGCAGGCGGGAATGCGGCGAGTTCACGCTTTGCGCGATGATCTCGGCGGGCGAGGCGTCGATGTTGACGGTTTCCAGCTGCGAACGGTGCAGCATGACCTCTTCCACCGTGCGCGACGACAGATCCAGCGCGCCCAGCAGGCGGTCGCGGTCTTCCTTGTCGACGGTGCCTTCAGAGTGGCCAAGCGCCAGCGTGCCGGCGATTTCCTCGTGATAGCTGAGCACCGCGCTGTCGGGATCGGTGCGCACGCCGACCAGCGCCAGAATCGCGCGCACGATCCAGCGCACCGCCGTGACCATCGGCGAGAACAGCAGCACGATGACCTTGATCGGGCCCGAGACCAGCGAAGCGGCGGTCTCAGGGTTGGTGATGGCATAGGTCTTGGGCAGAACCTCGGCGAAGATGAGCACCATCAGGGTCATCACCAGCGTGGCCAGCGCCACGCCGGAATCGCCGAAAATCTTGGTAAACAGCGCTGTGGCCAGCGAGGCCGACAGAATGTTGACCAGGTTGTTCCCCAGCAGCACCGAGCCGATCAGCCGCTCGCTGTCTTCGGTGATTTTCAGCGCGGTTTCAGCCCCTGCCGAGCCCTTGTCGGCCAGCGCCCGCAGTTTGGAGCGCGACGAGGCGGTCAGGGCGGTTTCGCTGCCGGAGAAAAAGCCGGACAGGACAAGGAGCGCGATGATGGCGCCGGCGGTCAGCCAGGAGGCGGTGTCGATGCTGTTCATATCCAAAGATCCAGAGGTCCGGCTTATTTAGGGGGCCGGCCCCCGATTGTGCAAGGCCGCAACCGGGCCGAATAAAGCAACACCCCCGCAACCGGGAGGTTTGCGGGGGTGTCAAGCGTGGCTGACGCTGGCAAAGGCGGGCTTAGCCGCCCCAGGTGCGGACCGGGCCGCAATCCATATGCGTGAAGTTCGAGCGCGAGTAGCGACCGACGCCCCCGGCATTGCAGGCCGACGCGGCGCGGGCGACCTGGCTGACCGAGCGGCCGCTCATGCGGACATCGGCGGCTTGACCGACCATGTGGCGCGAGTTGCGGGCCACACCGCTGGAGCGCGAGCGGAGCATCGCGTTGGTCTCGGGCGAGCGGTAGCCCGACAGCAGCAGGTACGGTTCGCTGATTTCGAGAATGTTGTGCGCCGCGGCCAGGATATCCAGCGTGCGGGTGTCGATGCGGTGGCCACGGTCAGTGCGCCAGTCGCGGAAGAAGTGGTTCACTTCGTCCAGGACCTCGGGGATGTAGTCGCCATCAACCCAGTAGATCGTGTCGAGCGTTTCGCCCGTCCGGGCGGAATGCATGTGCAGGCGGCGAATGTCGCCTGCACCACGGTTGAACCCAAATGCCTTGGACATTGTCGGGGCTGCAGTAACGGCGGTTGCGGCAAAGATGCCAAGCAGTGCACGCCGAGAAAATCCGGTGTTAACCGAGGAGGTCATTCTTGTCCTGTCCCATCCCAAGTGTCTTGTGTAGCCTTGCTGGCCTTGCTTCATGGTCATCGCCCCAGAGGGTGCCGCGTTGGCCGCGGACTGTCGGAAGAGGCGTGAGGCACGAAGATATTTTTTCGTCTGATGCTTCTATGCCACAACCTACCGCTTGGCCCAAGCATTGAGTCGCCTCGATGCGGGGTCTGCGGACAAAATAGGCGAGAATCTGCTGAGAATCGGTTAATTGATGCAGAAATCGTCTATTAACAAAGGGTTGCGGTTCGTAGTTCAGGCGAATGGTGCCGCTGAAGCCCCCCTGCGCGCGGCATTTTTCCGGTAACATCAGGCGATCCCTTGGATTTTTGGGGAACCCGTTGCGCATTTGGCGCGTTCTCCGGGGATTCGCCGAGGGTCTCGTGATTGTGAATCGACCCCGAGTCGCTGATATTGGAACAATTCTGTGAACGCCTGCGCGCTGCCGCGCGACATACGGGTGATTTTGACATTGAACGGAGATTGAGATGGGGATTGCAGGACGCAACACGCCGGGACTGCGCGCCGCGCTGATCGCGATGACGCTGGGAATGGGCGGGGTCCTGCCGGGCGTTCTGGCCGTGGTCGCGCCAACGCCGGCCGCGGCGCAACAGTTCCCTGCCTTCCGTCAGGCCCTTGCCGAAGGGGTTGCCGAGAACCGGGAACTGGCCGCCTTCTACCGCGAGAACGGCTATCAGGCTGTCTGGACCCGTGCCGAAGATGCCGCGCGTCGCACCGCGCTGGTCTCGGCGCTGAGCCGGGCAGGCGAGCATGGGCTGCCGGTCGCGCGCTATGACCTGCCGGGCCTGTTGAGCGCCTTTGGTAGCGTCGAGACCGAGCGTGACCGCGGTCTGGTTGAGGCGCGTGCCTCGATGACCTTTCTGCAATACGCGCGTGACATCCATTCGGGCGTGCTCGATCCGGGTGAGCTGATCGCGGATATCGTCCGCGAATTGCCGCGCCCCGATCCGACCCAGTTGATGACCGACCTGATTGCGTCCGAGCCGGTCAGCTTCATCCGCAACCTTGCGCCGTCTTCGCCCGAATACGCCCGCCTGTTCCGCGCCAAACGCGAGCTTGAGCAGACCATTGCCAATGGCGGCTGGGGGCCACAGGTGCAGGCTGGCAGTCTGCGTCCGGGTGACACCGGTGCGAGCGTGGTGCAACTGCGCAACCGGCTGATCGCGATGGGGTTCATGCCCCGTGTCGCCACGGCCAGCTATGACGGTCAGATGCAGCGCGCGGTGCAGGATTTTCAGGAATCCGTGGCCATCGAGGCCGACGGCATTGCCGGCAGCGCCACGATCGACGCGATCAACACCGCGCCGCAAGAGCGTCTGCGTTCAATCACCGTGGCGCTGGAGCGTGAGCGTTGGCTGAACATTCCGCGCGGTGATCGCCATATCTGGGTCAACCTGACCGATTTCGTGGTGCGCATCGTCGATTTCGATCAGGTCACCTTCGAGACCCGGTCGGTTATCGGTGCCCGGGCAAACCAGACGCCCGAGTTTTCCGACCAGATGGAATACATGGACATCAACCCGACCTGGACCCTGCCACGGTCGATCATCGGGGAATACTGGGCTGCTCTGTCCTCGGGCGGGGCAAACCACCTGAACCTGCTCGACGGCTCGGGCCGCGTCGTGCCGCGCGAATATGTCGACTTTGCCGCCTATACGCCGTCCAACTTCCCCTTCGACGTGCAGCAGCCTCCGGGGCCGGGCAACGCGCTGGGTGAAGTGAAGTTCATGTTCCCCAACGCCTATGCGATCTATCTGCACGACACCCCGTCGCGCTCGCTGTTCGGCAACCGGGTGCGGGCCTATTCGCATGGCTGCGTCCGTCTGGCTGATCCGCGCGACTTTGCCTATGCGCTGCTGGCGCGGCAGGAAACCGATCCGGTGACCTATTACCACGCGATCCAGCGCACCGGGCGTCTGACGCGGGTGCCGCTGCTCGAGCCGGTGCCGGTGCATCTGGTTTACCGCACTGCCTATACGTCGGTGACCGGGCAGATGAACTACCGCGCCGACATCTATGGCCGCGATGCGCGCCTTTATGACGCGCTGATCAGCGCCGGGGTGGAAGTAGGCGCCTGAGCGCGTTACATCGGGCGGGCGTCATAATCGACGCCCGCCCGGAGGTTTCCTGACATGCCGCACACTGTAGCGCAGATCGCAGCCGCCCTTGGCGCGCGCTTTGAGGGTGCTGGCGATCTGACGGTCACCGGCGCTGCCGAGCCTGCTGCGGCCTCTCCCTTCGATCTCGCTCTGGCCATGGACCCGCGCTATGCGGACGGTCTGGCCAAGGGCCGCGCGCGTGTCGCGCTGCTGTGGGAAGGGGCGGACTGGGCGGCGATGGGCCTGCAAGCCGCGATCTTTGCGCCGCGCGGACGGCTGGCGATGGCCGGGCTGACGCGGATCTTTGACGCCGGCCCCGCAATTGCCCCCGGCCTGAGCCCCTTGGCCGCCATCGACCCCAGCGCCGAGATCGGCGAGGGCGCGGCGATCGGCCCCTTTGCGGTCATCGGCGCGAACGCAGTGATCGGGCCGCGCGCGCGGATCGCCGAGCATGTGTCCATCGGTGCCGAAGCGGTGATCGGTGCGGACGCCCTGCTGCTGGCGGGGGCGCGCATCGGCGCGCGGGTGCGCATCGGCGACCGCTTCATCGCCCAGCCCGGCTGCGTGATCGGCGGCGACGGGTTCAGCTTTGTGACCGAGGAACGCTCGCGCGTCGAAGAGGCCCGCGCGACGCTGGGCAAGCCCGAGCAGACCAAGCCGCAATCCTGGCTGCGCATTCATTCGCTGGGGGTGACGATCGGCGATGACGTCGAGGTCGGCGCGAATACCACCATCGACCGGGGCACAATTCGCGACACGCAGATCGGCCGGGGCAGCAAGATCGACAATCTGGTGCAGGTCGGTCACAACGTGATCGTCGGAGAGGATTGCCTGCTGTGCGGTCAGGTCGGCGTGGCAGGGTCCACGCGGATCGGCAACCGGGTGGTGCTGGGCGGTCAGGTCGGCGTGGTGGACAACATCACCGTGGGCGATGACGTGGTCGCCGGGGCCGGGACGCTGATCACCTCGAACGCGCCCGCCGGTCGCGTTCTGATGGGATCGCCGGCAGTTCGCATGGATCAGCACGTAGAAATGTACAAAGCACAGCGCAGATTGCCAAGAATCCTTGCGCAAATCGCGGACCTTCAGAAAACTGTCAAGAACCTCAGGGAGAAGGGTGGCGACGGCGACCCTTGATCAGGAGATGACAGGATGGACGGTACGTTCTTGACCGCAAGTGATGACCTTCAAGGCCGGGTGATCGGAATTCTTGCCGCGCAGGCGCTGCGCGAACCCTCAGGCCTGACGCTGGACATGACACTTGACGGGTTGGGCATCGACAGCCTCGGCATGGCCGAGATCATCTTTGCCATTGAAGAGGAATTTGACGTGATGGTGCCTTTCAACGCGAATGAGTCTGACGCCGGGGCCGAGACCCTGGATCTGCGCACCGTGGGTTCGGTCTGCGCGGCGGTCGAACAGCTGCTCCGCTCGCGGCGGGGCTGAGGCATGGGCAGGCGCGTTGCTATTACCGGAGCCGGAACCGTCAACGCGCTGGGGCCCGATGTGACGACAACCTGGGCCGCTCTGGCAGCGGGCCGGGTGGCTATTGGCCCGATGGACTTCGAGGAAATCGAGCGCCTGACGGTGCGCATCGGTGCGCAGATCAGGGATTGGGACGGGGCTGCGCATTTCGCCCGGCAAGAGATGGCGCTTTATGACCGCGCCGTGCAATTCGCCTGCGAGGCCGGGCGGCAGGCCGTGGCGCAAGCCGGCCTGACCCTGAGCGACGAGGAAATCTTGCGCGCCGGTGTGGTGATGGGCACCGGCGTCGGCGGGCAGACCACGATGGATGACAGCTACCGCGCGGTGCATGCGCAGGGCAAGAACCGGGTGCATCCCTTCACCATCCCGCGGCTGATGCACAGCGCGGCGGCCTCGCATCTGGCGATGCGGCACGGGCTGAAGGGACCGGCGTTTACTGTGTCGACCGCCTGCGCCTCGTCCAATCACGCGATGGGGCTGGCGTTTCAGATGGTGCGCTCTGGCGCGGCGCCGGTGATGCTGACCGGCGGCTCGGATGCGGCGCTGTGTTTCGGCGGGCTCAAGGCCTGGGAAGGGCTGCGCGTCATGTCCCCCGACGGCTGCCGCCCGTTCTGCGCCAGCCGCAACGGCATGGTGCTGGGCGAGGGGGCGGCGGTCTTTGTGTTCGAGGACTGGGAGCGCGCGGTGAACCGTGGAGCGACCATTCTGGGCGAGATGGTCGGCTTTGCGATGACCTCGGATGCGGCGGACATCGTGCTGCCGGACCCGGATGGTGCCGTGCGCGCGATGCGCGGCGCGCTGGGCGACGCGGGGCTGAACCCTGAGGATGTGGGCTACATCAACGCCCATGGCACGGCGACCGCCGTCAATGACCGCTCGGAAGCGCTGGCGATCCGCACGGTGTTTGATGCGCCGCCCCCGGTGAGTGCTACCAAGTCGATGCACGGCCACCTGCTGGGCGCTGCGGGCGCGGTCGAGATGCTGGCGGTCTTGATGGCGTTGGGCGACGGGGTCCTTGCCCCGACCGCGGGCTGGCAGCGCGAAGATCCCGACGTGCTGGGACTGGACGTGGTCCCCAACGAAGCGCGCCGCACCAAGGTGGGCGCGGCGCTGAGCAATGCGTTTGCGTTCGGCGGGATGAACGCCTGTCTGGCGGTGCGCAGGGCCTGACGGCCCGGCGCAGGCCGTTCAGGGGTTGGCGCGCGCGGCGGCCGCTGCGGCGGCAAGACGCGTTTGCAGATCGTCATAGGCAGCGGTGAACCCGGCCAGCGAGACGTTGATCTCGACCGGCTGGTCGATGGCCACGAAAGGCGCGATGGTGACCGTGGCGCTGCTGCCCGCCTTCATGCGGGTGATCTCGTCCGGGGACAGGCCCATGCGCACGACGCAACCGACCACGGTGCAGACGCGAAAGCCCTCAACCCGCATGTTTTCTTCCTGACCGATGCGAAAGCCCAGGCCCGTGGGCAGGAAGGTTTCCAGCGGCGTGGTCACGGTCGCGCCAGCGGCGAATTCGGCACCCAGCGGCAGGGCGGCGATGCTCAGCTCGGCAATCGGCGCGTCCGAGGGATCGAGCAGCAGCTGGTACATCTCGCAGGTCTGCGGCTGACCGGCGACCTCGGGCGAACAGATGATCTGCCAGTCGCGGAAGGTGGCCGCCAGAACCGGGCCCGCCGCGTCGGGTGCGGGCGCGGTCGGGGTGGCCGCATCGGCGGCCGGGGCCGGGGCGGTCTCTTGGGCGAAAGCCATCGGCGCTGCCAGCAGCGTGGCGCTGACAAGGCCCGAAACCAGGGCAGAACGGAACATCATGGAAGCTTCCTTCAGTGCGGGGCGTTGGCATCGCCCTAGCATGATCCGCGTCGCAAGTCAGGGGAAAAACCGGGCCGTTCACGGTCAGGTCAGGGCGGTGCGCCGGGCCGGGGGGCGCGGCATCGGCCAAAAGCGAAAGGGGCCCGCAAGCTGGACCCCTTCCGACTTTTTTAGCTCCCTGTCGGACTGGCCGACTTATTGAAAGAAACGCTAGGCAGAAAAAAACAATGCGTCAACAGGAAATCAACGATCCGTGAGGAGGGTTGAAAGACGTCAATCATTGCCCCGGCGCCCGGCGATTTTGCGGGCAGTGTGACGTTTTCTGCAGCGCGCGTGAATCGGATCACGCAGCACGCGGGCGCAGTGCCAGCCAGATCAGCGCGCCGCCTGCCAGAACCAGGAAGGGCAGCATGGCCAGATTGACCAGCTGCCAGCCGGTTTCGACGTCGGAGCCCGAGCAATTCATCAATTGTCCCGAGCTGAGCGACGCCACGGTGACGCCGCCGAACACGATCGCATCGTTGACGCCCTGAATACGGCCCCGCTCGGCACTGTTGTGCGCCTGGGCCAGCATTGTGGTGCCGCCGATGAAGGCAAAGTTCCAGCCGATGCCGAGCAGGATCAGCGAGATGAAGAACTGTTGTAGCTCGACCCCCGACAGCGCCACAGCGCCGCTGCCGGCCAGAATCAGCAGCCCGGCGGCGATGATCTTCTGAACGCCAAACCGCGCAATCAGGTGGCCGGTGAAGAACGACGGCGCATACATCGCCAGCACATGGGCCGAGACGATATCGGCCGCATGGCTGGTCTGATAGCCGCAGCCGACCACCGCAAGCGGGGTCGAGGTCATCACCAGATTCATCAAGGCATAGGCCACCGTCGCGCAGATGATCGCCACCACGATGATCGGATCGCGCAAAAGCTCGGACCGCGACCGCCCTTCCATCGGTGCGCCCTGCACGGCGACCGGGGGCTTGGGGATGTCGAGAAAAACAAACAGCCACATGCCGACGAGGTTCAGCACGATCACGCCGAAATACGTGCCCAGGAAGGGGATCAGCATCGACTCCGCGGTAACTTTGACCAGCTGCGGCCCGATGATCGCGCTGAGCAGGCCGCCGGCCATCACGTAGCTGATCGCTTTGGGCTTGTAGGCGTCCGAGGCGGTGTCGGTCGCCGCAAAGCGGAAGAACCCCTGCGCGGACATGTAGACGCCCGTGAACAGGGCGCCGACCACGAACAGCGTGAACGAGCCGTACAGCAACCCCAGCGCGGCGATCACCGCCCCGAACGCCCCAGAGGCCGAGCCCAGAATGAACCCCGCCCGCCGTCCGCGGCGTTGCATGAAGGACGACAGCGGCGTGGCCGACAGCATCGACCCCAGCACCGCCATGGTGATCGGCAGCGTGGCCCAGCAGGGGTTGGGGGCCAGCGTCTGCCCGGCCAGTCCGGCGGTGGTGAAGATCATCGGCATCTGCGCGCCCAGAATCGCCTGCGCGGCAACCAGAACCCACACATTGCGCTTGGCGCGGCGGTCATCGGAGAGGGGGAGTGTGCTCATACGACCGGCGTAGCGCGGGGTTTTGGCAAAAGGAAGTGAAAATCTTCACACGATAAGCAACTGCGGCGCAGGGTCGCGTGGCCCGGGGGCAGCGGCGCTCGGCCCCATCGAGGGGCCTCGCGCCGCTCTGGGCTGCTGCCCAGACCCGCCCGGGAGGATTTTCCATCCTCCCGAACCCTCCTGGAGGATACTTCCAGACAGAAAATGGGCTCGTTAATGTTCTGTTAAGGCTACATTTTCTGTCTTCAAATATCCTCGGGGGTGAATTCGCTGAAAGCGAAGAGGGGGGCTGAAGGCCCCCTTGCCTGTTCAACCGTCAGGCCTTGAGGGCGGCGATGTCCTCGGGCGTTCCGATGGCTTTGGTCACGCTGGCGCGCTCGATCCGTTTGATCATGCCAGACAGGGCCTTGCCCGCGCCGATCTCCCAAAATTCGGTCACCCCTTGCGCGACCATCCAGGCGACGGATTCGCGCCAGCGCACCGAACCGGTCACCTGTTCGACCAGCAGCGCCCGCAACTGGTCGGGGTCGCTGACCGCCTCGGCGCGGACATTGGCAACGACCGGCACGCGCGGCGCATTCAGCGTCACGCTGGCCAGCGCTTCGGCCATCGCCTCGGCGGCGGGTTGCATCAGCGCGCAGTGGAACGGGGCCGAGACGGGCAGGAGCAGCGCGCGCTTGGCACCGCGCGCCTTGGCCAGCTCGACGGCGCGTTCGACGGCGGCCTTGTGCCCCGACACCACGACCTGCGCCGGGTCATTGTCATTGGCGGCCTGGCAGACGTCGCCCTGTGCCGCCTCGGCGGCGACCTCGGTTGCGGTGGCAAAATCGAGGCCCAGCAGCGCTGCCATCGCCCCCACCCCCACCGGCACCGCCGATTGCATCGCCGTGCCGCGGATGCGCAGCAGGCGCGCTGTGTCGCTGATGCTGAGCGCACCCGCCGCCGCCAGGGCCGAGTATTCGCCCAGGCTGTGCCCGGCGACAAAGGCGGCGTCGGTGATCGCGAAACCTTCAGCGTCGAGCGCGCGCAAGGCGGCCAGCGAAGTCGCCATCAGCGCCGGCTGCGCGTTGGCGGTCAGGGTCAGTGCTTCGATCTCGCCGTCCCAGATCAGCGTCGACAGCGATTCGCCCAGGGCCGAATCGACCTCGTCGAACACGGCACGGGCGGCGGGATAGGCCTCGGCCAGCGCGCGGCCCATGCCGATAGTCTGGGCCCCTTGGCCGGGGAACACGAAAGCACGGGTCATGGTAACCTCCAATTAGGGTTTTTCCCGGCATATCGTCACGAAAGGGTCGGCGCAATCGTCTGGCCTTTGGGGCGCGGGTCCGGGGCTGTCGGTACAAGGGAGTGCATGATGCGAGACGACAGGGGCATGGGGAAGGGTCCGGTCAATGGCGACAGCACCGATGTGATCCGCTCGATGGCTGAGGATGCGGGCGATCTGGCCGTGCAGATCGCGCAGGCGCACGGCCATGCCGATGCGATCTCGGCCGAACTGGCGCAACAGCGCAGCGTGTTCGACGGTCTCCACACCGAAGCGTCGCGGATGAATGAGGCCAGCGCAGCGGTCGAATCCGCGACGCGCACGGCGAAGCTGGCGACCGAGGCGGCGCATGAACGGCTGGATACGGCGCGCGCGGGCTTCTTGCGCGTCATGGATCAGGTACGCACCCTCACGCGGGAGGCCGACGGGATGGGCGACAGCGTCGATGCGCTGGCGCATGCGATCGAAGGTGTGCGCCGGTCGGTGGAGGATATTGCCGAAGTGGCGCAGCTGACCAACATGCTGGCGCTCAACGCACAGGTCGAGGCGGCGCGCGCCGGACAGTCGGGGCGCGGCTTCATGGTTGTCGCCGAAGAGGTGAAGGCGATGTCCGAACGCACCGCCGCCGCGACCTCGACAATCAACAAGACGCTGCAGAACCTGCGCGGCTCGGCAGACGGCATTGCGAAGACCAATGCCGCCTTGTTGGCCCGCACGCTCAGCATTCGAGACGAAACCTCGGTATTTTCCGAGTCGATGGATGCCATCGACAGCGCGATGACCGAGGTCAACGCCCAGCAAGAGCAGATCGAGGCCGCCCGCCGCGACTCGGCGCGGGCGATAGGCGTGGTCGATCAAAGCATCCGGCGGATGGACGAGAGTGTCGGCACGGCCGAGCGAGGCATCGCCGGGCTGCGCAGCGGCTTCGGCAAGATCGTGGAGACATCAGAAAGCCTCACGTCGGATTTTGCCATGCTTGGGGTCGAGACGGTGGACACGCCCTATGTCCGCGCCGTGCAGAACGCCGCGCGCGCCGTGAGTGAAGCCTTCGAGCAGGCGGTGGCGACCGGCGCGGTTACGCTCGAAGATCTCTTCGATACCCGCTACCGGCCTGTCCCCGGCAGCGACCCGCCGCAGATGACGACCCGCGCGCTTCCGCTGACCGACCAGTTGTTGCCCCGGATTCAAGAGCCCCTGTTGCAGCTGTCGCCGCAGGTGGTGTTTTGTGCGGCGGTCGATCGCAACGGCTATCTGCCGACGCATAACCGCAAATATTCCCAGCGTCAGCGCGCCGGCGATCCGGTGTGGAACGCCGTCCATTGCCGTAACCGGCGGATTTTTGGCGACCGTGTCGGGCTGGCGGCGGGCAAGAGCACGCGCCCCTTTACGCTGCAAGCCTATCGGCGCGACATGGGGCAGGGCCAGTTCGTGATGATGAAGGACGTCTCGGCGCCGATCTATGTGCGCGGCAAGCACTGGGGTGGCCTGCGGCTGGCCTACCGCGTGGAGGAGGCGAGCCTGTGATCGGTCGTCTGGGCGCGCAGGAGATAGTCACGGGTTTGCGGCACGGTCTGCACGGTGCGGGCCAGCTGGATCTGGAAGACGTTCTGCCCGGCAAAGCGAAAGGTCTGTTCCGAGGCCGCCAGATAGAATTTCCACAGCCGCACAAAGCGGTCGTCATACAGCGCCGCCGCCGCATCCCGCTGCGCCATGAAGCGCGTGTACCAGTGCCGCAGGGTTTCAGCATAGTGCAGGCGCCAGATCTCGACATCGGTGGTGATCAGGCCGCTGCGCTCGATTGCCGCCGCGGTTTCGGACAGCGCGGGGATGTAGCCACCGGGAAAGATGTACTTGGTGATCCAGGGATTGGTCGATCCGGGCGGGGTAAAGCGCCCGATGGTGTGGATCAGCGCCACGCCATCTGCGGCAAGCAGACGGTTCACCGTGTTGAAGTAGGTCTGGAAATTCGGCGCGCCGACGTGCTCGAACATGCCCACCGACACGATCCTGTCGAACTGCCCCTGAACCGCCCGGTAGTCCATCAACTCGAACCGCACGCGGTCGGTCAGTCCCGCTGCCTGCGCGCGGGCGCGGGCGATCTTGAGCTGTTCTTCCGACAGGGTGACGCCCAGCACCTTGACCCCGTGCTCTTGCGCCAGCGTCAGGCCCATCCCGCCCCAGCCGCAGCCGATATCGAGCACCGACATCCCCGGCTTGAGCAGAAGTTTGCGGGCAATATGGGCCTTTTTCTGCACCTGAGCCTGCTCAAGCGTGTCCTGCGGCGTGCGGAAATAGGCGCAGGAATATTGCCGGTCGGCGTCAAGGAACAGATCGTACAGCTTTGCCGAAAGGTCATAGTGATGCGCCACGTTTCGCTTGGACCGCCGCGCCTGATTGCGCTGGCTGATCCCGCGGCTCAGATCGCGAACGCGCTCTCGCAGGCGCGACAGCCAGGAATCATGCCCCGCTGCGATGTTGCGCATCGCCAGTTCCAGCAGCCCGTGCAGGTCATCGTTTTCGATGGTCAGGGTCTGGTCCATATAGGACTCGCCCAGCGCAAGATGCGGGTTGAGCGCCAGCGCGCGCAGGGTCGCCGTATCATGGATGGCCACGCCGACCGTCGGAGCCTTGGCGTCCGGCACGCCAAAGTGGTGTGTTGTGCCGTCGGGAAGAGTGAGCGACAGGCTCCCCACCCGGATCAGCCGGTTCAGATACATGCCCAACAGCCGCTGCCACATACCGGACCTCCAAATCCGAAAGATTTACGCAACATGTTAACGTTAATCTTTGATTGTCAGGCGTCAAGAGATCGGGTTGCGGCACGGGGCACAGCGCCCGGTATCCCCAGGCTGCGCTGGCATGAACCCTTGCGCCACGCGACAATCCCGCTATAAGGCCGCATTCCCGTCGCATCCTACGAATCCGGCGCAGACTCTCGTGGGCGGGCCGCGACGGGGCGAAAAGCCCGCCTTATGAAATGCGCCCTGATAGAAATGGAGACCGCATGCCTCTGTATGAGCATGTCATGATCGCGCGTCAGGATCTTTCCAACGCGCAGGCAGAAGGGCTCATCGAGCACTTCTCGACCGTGATTTCCGACAATGGCGGCACGATCGTCGGCACCGAATATTGGGGTGTCAAGACGATGGCTTACAAGATCAACAAGAACCGCAAGGGCCACTACATGTACCTGCGCACGGATGCTCCGTCGCCGGCGATCATGGAAATGGAACGCCTGGCGCGTCTGCATGACGACGCCATGCGTGTGCTGTCGATCAAGGTCGACGCGCATGAGGATGGTCCGACCGTCCAGATGCAAAAGCGGGACGAGCGCAGTGAGCGTGGAGACCGGGGTGATCGTGGCGACCGCGGTGATCGCGGTGACCGTGGCGACCGCGGCGACCGCCCGCGTCGTTGATCCAGGTAGGACAGGAGTAAGCCACCATGGCCACCAAACCATTCTTCCGCCGCCGCAAGGTTTGCCCGTTCTCGGGCGATAACGCACCCGCCATCGACTACAAAGATGTGCGTCTGCTGCAGCGTTACGTTTCCGAGCGGGGCAAGATCGTGCCCGCCCGTATCACCGCCGTCTCGGCGAAGAAGCAGCGTGAGCTGGCCCGTGCCATCAAACGCGCCCGCTTCCTCGCCCTGCTGCCCTATGCCGTGAAGTGAGGATCCAGCCATGCAAGTGATTCTTCTGGAACGCGTGGCCAAGCTGGGCCAGATGGGCGACGTCGTGAAAGTACGCGACGGCTTTGCCCGCAACTTCCTGCTGCCGCAAGGCAAGGCACTGCGCGCCACCGAAGCCAACAAGCAATCCTTCGAAGTCCAGAAAGCGCAACTCGAAGCGCGCAACCTGGAGACCAAGAAGGAAGCCGCCGCACTGGCCGAAAAGCTCGACGGGACGGTGTACATCGTCATCCGTTCGGCCTCGGACTCGGGCGCTCTGTACGGCTCGGTCACGCCGCGTGACATCGCCGACGCCGTCACCGCTGAGGGTTTCTCGGTCGATCGTCGTCAGGTTGTCCTGGTTGCGCCGATCAAGGCGCTGGGCGTTCACGGCCTGAGCGTCGTGCTGCACCCTGAAGTCGAAGCCAAGATCTCGGTCAACGTTGCTCGTTCGGTTGAAGAAGCCGAACTGCAAGCGTCGGGCAAGTCCATTCAGGAACTGGCCGCTGAAGCGGAAGCCGAAGCCGAATTCGAGATTTCGGAGCTGTTCGACGATATGGGCGGCGCTGTCGATGAGGACGCCGACCTGAGCTAACCCTCGGTTTGCGACGCTAAAGAACGAGCAGGGCGCGCTGTCAGATGACAGGGCGCCCTGTTTTTATGGCAAACCCTTGCGAAAACCGGGTTTGCGACCTATCTTCGCCCATAAGATCGCGATCTTTGCATTTGTTTTCATCTGGAGACGCACCTATGGACGGGCCTGCTGTTTCGGAGAATGCTGATACGCTCGACACGTCCTTCGGCGTCGACGCGGTTGACGGGTCGGGCGACTGTGCGCAGCGTCCGGTCGACACCATGGTCGAACAGGCGCAGGCCGCAGCAGCGTTTCTCAAGGCGCTGGCGCATGAGGGGCGGTTGCTGATCCTGTGCTATCTCAGCACGGGTGAGAAATCGGTGACCGAGCTTGAGCAACTCTTGGGCTCACGTCAGGCGGCGGTCAGCCAACAGCTTGCGCGTCTGCGGCTGGAAGGGCTGGTCGTTTGTCGCCGTGAGGGCAAGACGATCTATTATGCGATGGGCGACGCCCGCGCGGGGCGCACCATTGGTCTGATGTACGACATGTTCTGCAGCGAGAGCGCGGGCGACGTCGCCGCCCCTGCCGGTTGAGCCCGTCGCTTTGACAGATCCGTGACGCTTTCCGCACGGTTGTCTGCAGCACCCCCTTGCAAGACGCGGCGCGGGGGGCAAAGCTGGCCCGCATCAGGAGCTGAACCCGGATCATACCGGGCTTAACAGGGAAAGACGCGACGCCATGCCCGACAAAGTTCACCCCTTCCGCACCTTCGTTCTGGCCGCGCTGGCCGCCGTTTCCGTCGGCGTTGCCGCGCAGGCGCAAGACACCGGCACGCCCGACGATGCACGCCTTGTCAATCCCGGCATGCTGACCGTTGGCACCTCGGACCCGGTCTATCCGCCCTGGATGATGAACGATGATCCGGCCAGCGGCGAAGGCTTTGAAAGCGCGCTGATCTATGCGCTGGCCGATGAGATGGGCTTTGCCGCGGATCAGGTGCAATGGGTGCGCCAGACCTTCGAGCAGATCATCGCGCCGGGTGACAAGCCCTTCGATTTCGCCATCAATCAGGTGTCGGTCACGCCCGCACGGGCCGAGGTGATGGGCTTCAGCCAAGTCTATTACCAGTCCGACAAGGCAGTCATCGCGCTGCCCGGCTCGCCGGTGATCGGGGCTGCGTCCTTTGACGATCTGCGCAGCGCGCGCTGGGGCGCGGCGATCGGCACAACCGATCTGGCCTATCTGGAGACCGTGATGGGGGTCGCGGATGTCGCTGTCTATGACGATCAGGTCGGCGTTTTTCAGGCGATGCAGGCCGGGCAGATCGACGCGACCGTCGCCGCTGTGCCGACCGCGCTGTTCGCCACCGCCGTGCAGATCCCCGAGGCCAGCATCGTCGCCATTCTGCCGCCCGATGCGGCGGATGAGGGGCATGGCCTGATCTTCGAGCAGGGCAGCCCGCTGATCCCTTGGGTTGATGCCGCGCTGAGCAGCCTGATCGCGGCAGGCACGGTGCAAGAGCTGGTCGAGACCTGGCTGGTCGCCGACCCGGATCTGCCGATCATCACCGAATGATCCCCAAACAGCCCGACACGCCCCCGCCGCCGCCCCGGCGACGGGGTTTTGACTGGCGCACCGCGCTGGTGCCCGGCCTGATTGGCGCGGGCAGTATCGCGCTGGTGTTTGGCGGGCTGGCCTGGCTGATCTCGCAGAACGAAAACTGGCCGCGCATTCAGCGGCAGTTTTTCAGCCTGGACCATATGCTGGCCGCGCTGCCGCGCGTGGCGTACGGGTTCCTCACCAACATGCAGGTCTGGCTGATCGCCATGCTCTGCATCGGCGTCTGGGCGCTGCTGCTGGCGGTGATCCGCAGCCTGCGCGGGCCGTGGTTCGCGCCGTTCCGGCTGATGGTGGTGCTCTATATCGACATCTTTCGCGGGTTGCCGGCGCTGCTCTTGGTCATCCTGTTCGGCTTTGGCATCCCGGCGCTGCGCATTGCGGGCCTGCCCAGCTCTGGCCTGTTCTGGGGCGGGGTGGCGATGGTGCTGAGCTATTCTGCCTATGTCTGCGAGATCTACCGCGCCGGGATCGACGCCGTGCACGAAGGCCAGCGCGCCGCCGCGCGGGCGCTGGGGCTGAATGAGTGGCAGGTGATGGTCTACGCGATCCTGCCGCAGGCGCTGCGCAACGCGATGCCGTCGCTGATGAACATCGTCGTGGCGCTGCAAAAAGACGTGGCGCTGCTGTCGGTCATCGGCGTGCGCGACGCGGTGCGCGAGGCGCAGATCTATACCGCGACGACGTTCAACTACTCGGCGCTGGTGGTGGCGGCGCTGTTGTTTCTGCTGGCAACCATCCCGATGGCCCGGCTGGCCGACTGGATCACCCACCGCGACCGGGTGAAGCGTTTGCAGATGGCGGGTTAGGGCGATGATCCGCATACGGGGGCTGACCAAGTATTTCGGCACGCATCTGGTTCTGGACCGGGTCGATCTGGACGTCGAGCGGCACGAGGTGGTCTGCCTGATCGGCGCCTCGGGCAGCGGGAAATCGACGCTGCTGCGCTGCATCAACCGGCTGATCGAGCCGGACTATGGCGAGATCGCGCTGGACGGGGTGTCGGTGAGCGATGCGTCCTTTGGCAAGACCGGGCTGCAACGCCGGGTCGGCATCGTGTTTCAAAGCTATAACCTGTTTCCGCATATGCGCGTCATCGACAACGTGACGCTGGCGCCGCGCAAGGTGCAGCGTCTGGCACGGGCAGCGGCCGAGGCGCGCGCGCTGGAGGTGCTGGCGCTGCTGGGGATGGAGAGCTTCGCCTATGCCTATCCCGAGCAACTGTCAGGCGGGCAGCAACAGCGCGTGGCACTGGCGCGGGCGCTGGCCGGGCAGCCGGATGTGCTGCTGCTGGACGAGGTGACGGCGGCGCTGGATCCCGAGTTGGTCGGCGAGGTGATGGCGGCAATCCGCGGGTTGAAAGCGCGCGGCTTGACGATGGTGATCGTCACGCATGAAATGGGCTTTGCGCGGGGCTTGGCGGACCGGGTGTGTTTTCTGGACGGCGGCCGGATCATCGAGGAGGCGCCGCCCGAGCAGCTGTTCGCCGCGCCCGAGCATCCGCGCACGCAGGCGTTTCTGCATCGGTTGCTGGAGGCGGGTCGGCTTTAGGCGGCGAGGGGCGCGCCTCGGGGGCATCGAGCCCCCTCGGCGCGCTCGGGGGTGTCCCACCCCCGCCGGCGCGTTGCGCCGCCCCCGGGGCGTATTTGAGGCAAGGTGAGGGAGGGTGTGTTGTGCGTGACTTACCGATTGCGTTGATCGGGGCGGGGCCGATGGGGTTGGCCTGCGCCAAGCTGCTGGTCGAGCAGGGGATCGCGTTTCAGGGGTTCGAGTTGCATTCGGATGTCGGGGGGTTGTGGGACATCGAGGGGCCGCGCTCGACGATGTATGCGTCGGCGCATCTGATTTCCTCGAAGACCAAGACCGAATTCCGCGATTTCCCCATGGAGGCGGGGGTGGCGGATTATCCCAAGCATTCGGTGCTGAAAGGCTATTTCCGCGCCTTTGCGGACCGGTTCGATCTGCGGCGGCACTTTCGGTTCGGGGCTGAGGTGCAGCGCTGTGAGCCGTTGGGTGCGGGGCATTGGCGGGTTGTGTGGCGTGAAGCGGGTGAGGAGCACGCGGGCGAATTCAGCGGCGTGATGATCGCCAATGGCACACTGTCCGAGCCGAACATGCCGACGTTCCCCGGCGCGTTTACCGGGGAGCTGATCCATTCCGCGCAGTACCGTCACCCCGACCAGATGCGCGGCAAGCGGGTGTTGGTGATCGGCGGCGGCAACTCGGGCTGCGACATCGCCGTCGACGCGGCGCATCATGGCGAAGGGGCGGATCTGTCGCTGCGGCGGGGCTATCACTTTGTACCGAAATACATTTTCGGCAAACCGGCCGATACCATCGGCGGGGCGATCAAGCTGCCGATGTGGCTCAAGCGCCGTGTGGACGGGATGATCCTGCGCTGGTTTACCGGCGATCCGCAACGTGTGGGGTTCCCGGCACCGGATCACAAGCTGTATGAAAGCCATCCGGTGGTGAATTCGCTGGCGATCTTCCATGCGGGGCATGGGGATATCCGCGTGCGTCCCGATATTGCGCGCCTTGAGGGCAAGCGGGTGGTCTTCACCGATGGCACCAGCGACGACTACGATCTGATCATCGCCGCGACCGGCTATCTGCTGCATTACCCGTTCATCGACCGTGCCTTGCTCAACTGGCAGGGGGCCGCGCCGCATCTGTACCTGAACTGCCTGCACCCTGAGCGCGACGACCTTTTCGTGATGGGCATGATCGAGGCGACGGGTCTGGGTTGGCAGGGGCGGCACGAGCAGGCCGAGATGGTGGTGCGTTACCTCAAGGGCCTCCGCGCCGGCGATCCGGCGGCGCAGGCGATCAAGGCCCAGAAGGCGGCGGGCTTTGGCCGGCTGACCGGCGGGATGACCTATATCGACCTGCCGCGCATGGCCTATTACGTCGAGCGCGACACATACCGGGCGGCGCTGGCCAAGCATATTACGGCCTTGGGGGGCTGAGATGGATCAGATCGACGACGTCATGCTGAACTTCAGCCCCGCGTCCCTGACGCTGCTGAACGCAATCCTTGCCGTGGTGATGTTCGCCATCGCGCTGGACCTTCGGCCCGCGCAATTCCGCGCGCTGGCGGCCGCGCCGCGCCCGGTGATCGCGGGGTTCCTGTCGCAGTTCGTGGCGCTGCCGGCGGCGACCTATCTCTTGGTGCTGGTCATGCAGCCGCGCCCGTCGATTGCCTTGGGGCTGATCGTGGTTGCGGCCTGTCCGGGCGGGAATATCTCGAATTTTCTGACGCATAGGGCCGGGGGCAATGCCGCACTCTCGGTCAGCCTGACGGCGATTGCCACGCTGGGGGCGATTGTGCTGACGCCGCTGAACATCGCGCTGTGGGGCGGGCTTTATGCGCCGACGCGCGAGATCCTGCACGCGACGACGATTGATCCCGTGCAGGTGGCGGTGACGGTGCTGTTCCTTCTGGTGCTGCCGCTGGCGCTGGGGATGCTGCTGAATGGCTATAAACCGGCGTTGGCCGCGCGTCTCCGCAAGCCGATGCAGATCCTGTCGATGGTGATCTTTCTGGCCTTCATTCTGGCTGCGCTGGCCGGGAACTGGGCCTATTTCGTCGCCCTCGCCGGGCTGGTCGCCGGGCTGGTCATCGCCCATAACGCGCTGGCTCTGAGCTTGGGCTATGGCATTGCCACGCTGGCGCGGGTGGCCCCGGCGGACCGGCGGGCGATCACGATCGAGACGGGGATTCAGAATTCGGGTCTGGGGCTGATCCTGATCTTCGCCTTCTTCGGCGGGTTGGGGGGCATGGCCGTGGTCGCCGCCTTCTGGGGCCTGTGGCACGCGATCAGCGGGCTGGCGCTGGCGCTGGCCTGGGCGCGCAGGCCGCTATGACCCGCATCCTGATCACCGGGGCGGCGGGCAATGTCGGTCGGGCGCTGATCGCCGGGCTGGGCGCGCACGAGGTGCTGGCGACTGATGTCGCCCCCGGCTATGAGCGGATGGATGTGACCGGCGATGACCCGGCCCGCGTGATCGCCGCGTTCCGGCCCGAGGTGGTGGTGCATCTGGCCTCGATCGTCACGCCGCCCAAGGGATCGACGCGCGCTTTCGAATGGCGGGTGGATGTGCAGGGCACGCGCAATGTGCTGGACGCCTGTGTGGCGCAGGGGGTGCGGCGGCTGGTGGTGACCTCGTCGGGTGCGGCCTATGGCTACCACGCCGACAACCCGGTGCCCTTGCGCGAAACGGACCCGCTGCGCGGCAACGTCGAATTCGCCTATGCCGACCACAAGCGTCAGGTCGAGGAAATGCTGGCCGAGGCGCGCGTTAACCATCCTGCGCTGGAGCAGGTGGTGCTGCGCATCGGCACCGTGCTGGGCGAGGGGGTCGAGAACCAGATCACCGCGCTGTTCCGGCGCAAGCGGGTGCTGGCGGTGGCGGGCGCGGACAGTCCGTTCGTGTTCATCTGGACGCAAGATCTGGCGCGTATCCTGATCCGCGCGACGACGGCGGGCCCGGCGGGGGTGTTCAACGTGGCCGGGGACGGGGCGATGAGCGTGCAGGATCTGGCAGCGGCGATGGGCAAGCCCTTGCTGGTGCTGCCAGCGTGGGTGCTTAAGGTCGCTCTGGGGGTGGCAAAGCCCCTCGGGCTGTCGCGGTATGGGCCCGAGCAGGTGCGGTTCCTGCAATACCGGCCCGTGCTGGATAACAGCGCGCTGAAAGAGCGCTTTGGCTATACGCCCGAACTGACCTCGGCGCAGGTCTTCGCGCTCTGGCAAGCATGGGCGCGGCCATGAGAACGGCGGTGATCACCGGCGGCGGCGGCGGTCTGGGCCGGGCGCTGGCTGCAGGGCTGCAGGCGCGCGGCTGGTTCTGCGCCTTGCTCGATCTGCCGGGCGGGTTCGGCGCGCTCAAAGAGGGGGCGCAGCAGAGCCTGCATGCCTGTGACGTGACCGACCCCGAACAGGTGGCGGCCACCGTTGCCGGGCTTCGGGCGGTGCGCCCGTCGCTGGATCTGGCGGTCTATAATGCGGGCGTCACGCTGATCGCCCCCTTTGCCGCGATGGACCCGGCGGCGCATCGCCGGGCGTTCGAGATCAACTATTGGGGCGCGGTCAACCTCGCCGCGGCGTTGCTCCCCGACCTGCGCGCCGCGCGCGGCACGCATCTGGCGATCACCTCGGTCGCCGGGTTCGCGCCGCTCAAACACCGCACCGCCTATGCCGCGTCGAAACACGCGATGACCGGGTTCTTCACCTCGCTCAGGGGCGAGGAAGCGCCGCACGGCGTCCGCGTCGCGCTTGCCGCACCGTCCTTCGTGGCCACCAATCCCGGTGCAGAATACGCCGTCAGCGGCATCGGGCGACCGGGGGCGGCGACGGACGGGATCGACGCGATGACCCCGGATCAGGCGGCGGCGGTCATCCTCAAAGGCCTTGACCACGGGCGCAGTTTCATCCCCGTCGGCCGCGTCGCCGCGCTGTCGGCCCTGATGATGCGGGTTGCGCCGGGCGTCTATGAACGCCAGATGTTGAAGAGGATGGCGCGCGAGATCGTCTTGACGGCCAAGGGCTTGGGCCATGGGATAATCCCCATGCGCATCCTCTTCGCCCTCTTTGTGTTGCTGGCCGCCTGCGGTCGTCCCCTGACCGCGCCCGAGACCGATCTGGCCCACCGCCTCTTTGGCGACACGCTCGACCCCGCCGCCGTGCGCTTCTACCGCAACGGCTTTGTCGGCATGCGCCGCCACGCCTTCGCCACCCGCCCGCGCACCACCTGCCGCGAGCGCATCCTGCCGCCGCCCACCGCAGCGGTGGAATACGGCCGTGCGGCGGGGGTGGTGGTCTTCGAGACGATCCATGTTCGCCCCGATGTCCTGCAACCCGATTTCGCCCGCCGCCCCGACGGGACGATGACCCTTGGTGCAGCAATGTATCTGGTGCATGAACTGACCCATGTCTGGCAATGGCAGAACCGCGAGCGCACCGGCTATTCGCCCCTGCGCGTCGGGGCCGAACACACCGGCGGCGCTGACCCCTATCTCTTTGACCCCGCTGACAACGCCCGCTTCCTCGACTTCGGCTACGAGCAGCAAGCCAGCCTCGTCGAGGAATACGTCTGCTGCGAAACCCTCGATCCCGACGGTGCCCGCACCGCCCGTCTGCGCGCTCTGCTGGGGCAGGTGATGGAGCCGGGCGCGATGCCCGATGTCCCGGTCTGGCTCCCCTGGGATGGCCTGCAACGCCGCGGCATCTGCAGCTGAACGCGCGTCATCATCTGTCCAAAAATATCCACGGGAGGATTTTCAAGGAGGGTACGTGTACCCTCCTTGAAGCAGGGGGCCCGGGGGCGGCAGCCCCCCGGCACTAACAGTAATCGCGGGGCGGCAGCCCCCCGCAGTCCCAGCCTCAGGGCTTCTTGCGTCCGACCTTCGGTTCCGTCCCGCTCACCAGCCGCGCGATATTCGCCGCGTGCCGCACCCAGACCAGCGCCGCCAGCACCACTGCCAGCGCGATCAGGCTCTGCGGGCCCCAGAGCCACAGATAGAGCGCCGCGATGGCCGAGGCGACCAGCGCCGAGGCCGAGGAAATCCGCGTCACCGCCAGCATCACCAGCCATGTGGCGCAGCAGGCCAGACCGATGGGCCAGGCCAGCGCCAGCAGCGTGCCGAGGAAGGTCGCCACCCCTTTGCCGCCTTTGAACCCCAGCCAGACCGGGAACAGATGCCCCAGAAACGACATCAGCGCCGCCACCTGTGCGGCATCCTCGCCCGCCACAGCCCGGGCGATCAGCACCGCGACCGCGCCTTTGCCGGCGTCCAGCAGCAGCGTCGCCAGTGCCGCCGCTTTGTTGCCGGTGCGCAGCACATTGGTCGCGCCGATGTTGCCCGACCCGATGGCGCGCACGTCGCCCAGCCCCATCGCCTTGGTAATCACCACGCCGAACGGGATCGAGCCCAGCAGGTACGATCCGATCGCGATGGCGATCAGCAACAGCGGCGCGGTGGTCATTTCGGGGAGCATCAGGCAGCCTCGCGCTTGAAAACCGGTTTCCCGGCGACATAGGTTGCCAGAACCTTACCCTGCAGCCGTGCCCCGTCAAAGGGCGAGTTCTTGGACTTGGAGCGCAGCAGGAACCGGTCCAGCACGAACGGCGCATGGGCGTCAAACAGCACCAGATCGGCAGGCGCGCCCGCGCTCAGCCGCCCGGCGTCCAGACCCAGCCTGCGCGCCGGGTTCAGCGACAATGCGCGCCAGAGCTGGGGCAGGGTGAGCTGGTCGTTGTGATAGAGCCTGAGCGCTGCGGGAAGCAGGGTTTCCAGACCCACCGCGCCGGGGGCGGCCTCTTCATAGGGCAGGCGCTTGGATTCCTCGTCCTGCGGGGTGTGCATCGAGCAGATCACGTCGATCAGCCCGTCAGCGACGGCCTCGATCATCGCCAGCCGGTCCTCCTCGGCCCGCAGGGGCGGGGTCAGTTTGAAGAACGACCGGTAATCGCCGACATCGAATTCGTTCAGCGTCAGATGGTGGATCGAGATCCCCGCCGTCACATCCAGCCCGTTCTTCTTGGCGCGTTCCAGCGCGGGCAGGGTGCGCGCGCAGGTGATTTGGTCGGCGTGATAGCGCACGCCGGTCATCTCGACCAAGGCCATGTCGCGGTCAAAACCCATGCGTTCGGCCATCGGCGAGACGCCCGGCAGCCCGCGCAGCGACGCGAACTTGCCCGAGGTCACGGCGGCTCCGGCGCTCAGCCCCGGGTCTTGCGGATGGCACACAACCAGCGCGCCCAGGGACCGCGCATAGGTCAGGCAGCGCGACAGCACCTTGGTGTCGCGGGTGACGTGCTCGACGTCCGAAAAAGCGATGGCGCCGGCGTCCATCAGGAAGCCGATCTCGGCCATCTCGCGCCCCTCGCGGCCCCGGGTCAGGGCGGCCATGTGGCGCACGTTGACCGGAGCCTCGATGCTGGCGCGGCGGCTGAGGAAATCGAGCGATTCGGGCGTGTCGGTGGCCGGGGTGGTGTCGGGGCGGGTGATGAACGTGGTCACCCCGCCCGCCGCCGCGGCCTGACCCGCCGAGCGGTAGCTTTCCTTGTGGCGCGCGCCCGGTTCACCGACATGCACACCCCAATCGACGATCCCCGGCGCCAGACATTTGCCGCGCGCGTCGATCACCTCGGCCCCTTGGGGGGCGGGCGCGTTCAGCGCGGTTATGCGGCCATTCTCGACGGTCAGCGAGCCTGAGGCATCGGTGCCCGCCTCGGGGTCGATCAGCCGAGCGTTGGAAAAGTGAAGGATCATGCGCGCCGCCTTGCTTGCCGTCCGGGCGGCCCTGAGGCCACCGGGTTCGGGCGGGCTTATAACGCCGGATGGGCCGGGGCGCTACTGCTCAAGCGCGTGTCGGATCAGCCGAAAGCAAGGCCTCGGCGCGGGGGCTGGCCAGCACCACCAGCAGCGGGGCAGTCAAGCGGGCGGCGTGACTGCGGGTTGTGGCATGGCAGCGCCCCGGCGTCACAGGGTCCATGCTGCGCCGGTACGCTTTTGTCCCCTAGACGGTCCCCTTTGCGCGGTTCACGACGCGCGGCTTCTGGCGCGGGCATCGCGGGCGTTGATGATCTTGGTGATCACCTCGGTCTCATCGGCCAGAAACTTGAGCAGATGTTTGTCGCCCGATCTGGTGATCAGCTGCACATCGCCCAACAGGGGCCGCGCCTTGTCGATTTCAAGCAAAGTCACCGAGCTGACGCCACCGGCCAGAATGAGCCGCCGGTCGGTCAGCAGCCAGCGCATCTTGAAGGTCTCGCCCGCCAGATACAGCCCGCGCACCGCGACAGCCAGAACAGCGCCCAGCGAGCCGATGGCGGGGTAAGGCGAGCCGATCAGCCACAGCACACCACCTGCCAGCGCCATCAATCCGACCGCCATGATGCCGTGATCGCGCCAATAGCGGTTGCGGTCCGGGGCGAAGGTGACGAGCAGGCGCTCGTCCGGCTCCAGCAGCGGGTGGTCGATGTCGGCGGGGGTCATGCGGGGGTCCAATAAGGCTGCGCCCCCGAAGCGGGGGCGCAGGAAGGTCAGTTTGCCGGAGCGGCTGCGGGTTCCTCGGCGGGCGTTTCAGCCGGTGCCGGAGCCGCCGGAGCGGCGTCCGCCGCAGGAGCCGGAGCGGCTTCCGCCGCAGGCGCCGGCGCTGCTTGCTCTGCCGCGGCGGCATCCTCCGCATTGTCAGCGGTGATCTGCGCGCCCGTCCCCGTAGGGTCGATCTGCCGCAGGAAGCGGAAGAAGTCGCTGTCCGGGCTCAGCACCATCGAGGAATTATCGCCCGTCAAAGCGCGCTCATACGAGGTAAGCGACCGCGAGAACGAGAAGAACTCAGGGTCCCGGCCGAAAGCGTCGGCATAGATCCGGTTCCGCGCCGCGTCTGCTTCACCGCGCACGATCTCGCTGTCGCGACGGGCGCTCGACACCAGTTCGACCACGGTACGGTCGGAAAGGGCACGCACCCGCTGCGCGGCTTCGTTGCCGCGCGCGATCTCGTCAGCGGCCTCGCGTTCCCGTTCAGCCCGCATCCGGGCATAGGTGGCGGCAAGGTTCTGCTCGGGCAGATCGGTGCGCGTCAGACGCACGTCAACCACATCCACACCCAGCGCCAGCGCTTCTTGCCGGGCCTGATCACGGATCTGGTTCATCAGCCCCGTACGATCCTCGGACAGCACCGCATTGGACGGCACCGACCCCAGAACCTCGCGGATGGCCGCGTTCAGGATCCGCTCGATGCGCCCCTGAGCCGCACGCACGCCTTCCACGCCGACGGCCTGACGGAAGCGTTGCACGTCCGAGATGCGCCAGCGCAGGAAGGCGTCGACGACCAGTCGGCGGTCATCGGCGGGCGTCACTTCCAGCGGTTGGGTTTGCAGGCCCAGAATACGCGCGTCATAGCGCACGACTTCCTGGATCAGCGGGATGCGGAAATAGAGACCGGGTTCGGTGCGGACCTGTTTGACCTGACCGAACTGCAGCACCAGCACGTTTTCGCGCTCATCAACGATGAACACGGACGACAGCGCCAGAGCGACGGCAATCACCAAAACGGGGATAAACAGCGTGAGACGTTTCATCAGTTGCTCCCCTGGTTCGTGGTGCGGCTGGAGGTGCCAGAGGGTGCATTGCGCACCATGTCGAGCGGCAGATAGGGCACGACGCCCTGTCCGTCAGAGCCGCCGACATTGTCGAGGATCGTCAGGTTCATGCCACCGAGCACACGCTCCATGGTTTCCAGATACATCCGCTCGCGGGTCACTTCGGGGGCGTTGCGGTACTCTTCCCACACGGCCAGGAAGCGGCTCGCTTCACCTTCGGCGTTGTTGACCACCTCGGCGCGGTAGGCCTCGGCTTCTTCCAACACCTGTGCCGCTTCACCGCGTGCGCCAGCGACGACGCGGTTGGCATAGGCATCGGCCTGCCGCTCAAGCCGGTCACGTTCCTGGCGCGCGGCCTGCACTTCACGGAAGCTGTCGATGACTTCACGCGGCGGATCGGCGCGGTCAAAGTTGATACGGATCACGTTGATGCCCGACTGATAGGTGTCGAGCACGCCCTGCACGGCCTGCAGCAATTCGGCTGCAATGGTGCCGCGATCGCGGTTGAGGATGGGCGACAGTTCCGAGCGCGCAATGATGTCGCGCATCGCCGATTCCGCGACAGCACGGACGGTGTTGGACGGATCCGCCAGATTGAACAGATAGTTGCTGGGATCGCGTACGTTCCAGACGACCTGGAATTCGATATCGACCACGGCTTCGTCGCGGGTCAGCATCAGGCCGGTATCCAGCGCCGAGCGTCCGGTGCCGACTTCGGTCACCCGTTCGGTCGTGACCTGCACGATCTCGGCCGAAATGAACGGCCAGGGCGCAAAGTTCAGACCCGACGTGCCGGTGCTGTATTCCTGCCCGAACAGCAACTCGACCGAGCGCTCTTCCGGGCGCACGGAATAGACCGAGACGTAAAGCCACAGCGCGGCCAGTGCCAGAGCACCCAGCGCGATACCCCGCCCTGACAGGCCCGGGCCGCCCGGGCCACGCCCGCCGCCCGATCCATTGCTGCTGCCACCGCCGTTACCGCCCATCAGGACTTTCAGCCGTTGCTGGCCCTTTTTCACCAAATCCTCGATTTCGGGGATCTGCGGGCGTTGGGGATCATTGCCGCCGCCGTTGGGTCGGTTCCCCCCACCCGAGCTGCCACGGTTTCCACCGCCGCCGCCCCACGGGCCTCCACTGTTGCCTGACATGGCCTCTCCTTGGTTCAGGTCTGTCATCATCTCGGTATCACCGACTCAATTGGGCACTAAGGGCGCGGATTCAAGCGCAATCGCCCCCGGTTCCCTGCGGCTGACTGTCATAGTACCCGCGCAAGCGGCGCGGGACCAGTCAACGAGTCGGCTTGCGCATCAACACCAGTTCTTCGCTCATCGTCGGATGAACGGCCATTGTGGCGTCGAAATCGTCTTTTGTCGCGCCCATCTTGACCGCGACGGCGGCAATCTGGATCAACTCACCGGCGCCGGGTGCGACGATGTGACAACCCAGAACCCGGCGCGAGGCCTTGTCGACGACCAGCTTGAACAGCGCCTTGGTGTCGGTGCCGATGAAGGCGGTCTGCATGGGCCGGAAGCTGGCGAGATAGACCTCGATCTCGCCCTGCGCGCGCGCCTCGTCTTCGCTCAGCCCCACCGTGCCTGCCTCGGGCCGGGTGAAAACGGCGCTGGGGACGTTGGTGTGGTCCACCTTGACGGGGGTGCCGCCAAAGACGGTATCGGCAAAGGCGTGGCCTTCACGGATGGCGACCGGCGTCAGCTGGATGCGGTTGGTGACATCACCCACGGCAAAGATCGACGGCACGTTGGTCTGGGACCAGTCATCTACCGTCACCGCGCCCTTGTCCAGCACGACACCCGCCTCTTCCAGCCCCAGCCCCTGCGTATTGGGCACCCGACCGGTGGCAAAGAGCACGGCTTCAAAGATCCGCTCGCGACCCTGCGTGTCGCAGGCGCGGAACCGGCCATCGTCCAGTTTCTCCAGCGCGGTCAAGTCGGTGTTCACTTCCAGCGCGATGCCCTGCTGGGTCAGCGCGGCGGCGACATGGTCCTGCAGATCGGCGTCAAACCCGCGCAGAACTTGCTGTCCGCGGTACATCTGCGTGACGCTGGACCCCAGCCCTTGCAGGATGCCCGCCATCTCGCAGGCAATGAACCCGCCGCCCAGCACCAGCACCGAGGCGGGCAGGCGGTCCATCAGGAAAATCTCGTTCGACGTCATCGCGCCGACACCGCGATACGGCTCGGGAATGAACGGCGTGCCGCCGGTGGCGATCAGGATGTGCTTGGTGGTCACCCGCCGCCCATCGGCCAGCACGACAGTATGCGGATCGGCCACGGTGGCGCGCTGGTGGTAGATCGTCACGCCCGCAGTTTCGGCGTTGCGGGTGTAGATGCTCTCCAACCGGTTCAGCTCGGCATCCAGCCGGTGCCGGAACCTGGTCCAGTCAAACCGGCCCTTTTCAACCTGCCAACCGTAAGCCGCGCCCTCGTCGATCGAGGCCCCATGCCCGGCGGCGAACACCATCAGCTTCTTGGGCACACAGCCCCGGATCACACAGGTGCCACCCATGCGGAACTCTTCGGCCATCGCAACCTTTGCGCCGTGATCGCTCGACGCAATCCGCGCCGCGCGCACCCCGCCCGAGCCACCGCCGATGACGAAAAGATCATAGTCGAAATCGGGCATGCTGGGTCTCCGTCGCATCAGGTTTCGCCCTTACCTAAGCGGCCCACCCCGCAAGGGCAAGCGCGGGTGCCGGGCCATTTTCTGTCCCTAAATATCCTCGGGGGTGAATTCGGCGTCAGCCGAAGAGGGGGTCCGAGGACCCCTTCTTGCGCGCCGCGCCAGCGGCGCGCCGGGTCGCCCGAGGGCGCGGCGGCGGCAGCCGTCTCGGCCGAGGGCGAAACCGCCCGCTTATGCCTTCAACGTCGCCAGCGCCTCGGCCAGATCCAGCTTGCCATCATAGAGCGCCCGCCCCGAGATCGCCCCATCCAGCGGCGCACCGCTGTCGCGCAGCGCGATCAGGTCGGCCAGCGACGACACCCCACCCGACGCGATCACCGGGATCGAGGTCGCCCGCGCCAGCGCTGCCGTCGCCTCGACATTCGGCCCCTGCATCGCGCCGTCGCGGTCGATGTCGGTGTAGATGATCGCGGCCACCCCGGCATCCTCGAAGGCGCGGGCAAGATCGGTCACCATCACGTCGGTCTCTTCCGCCCAGCCCTTGGTCGCCACCCGCCCCTTGCGCGCGTCGATGCCTACGGCCACCTGACCCGGGAACGCCCGTGCCGCCTCGCGCACCAGCGCCGGGTTTTCCACCGCCACCGTGCCCAGAATGACCCGGCGCAGGCCCTTGCTCAGCCACGCTTCGATCGTTGCCATATCGCGGATGCCGCCGCCCAGCTGGCAGGGTACGCTGACCGTCTGGAGGATGCTCTCCACCGCGCCCGCATTGACCGGTTTACCGGCGAAAGCACCATTGAGGTCAACCAGATGGATCCACTCGGCCCCCTGATCGGCAAAGGCCTTGGCCTGCGCCGCCGGATCGTCGTTGAACACGGTCGCCTGCTCCATCGCGCCTTTGTACAGGCGCACGCATTGGCCGTCTTTCAGGTCGATGGCAGGGTAAAGGATCATGGGCTCGCTCCGGGGTTGCTCGGGCGTCGGTTTAGCGCCGCGCCGCGCCGGATGCAAACCCTGACTGCCGGGACAATTGCTTGACCGTATAGTCAAAAACCAAGCAAATTCAAAGAGAAAGCCGTTTACTGCTTGCACGGCTTTCCGCGCCCTCCTAAACCACCCCATCCCGAAAGACGGGCAAGGAGAGTGGAACGATGAACACTGGTCGCAACTTCGGTCCCTGGCTGGCCGCCCTGGCCATTCTGGTCGTGGCCGGGGGGTTTGTCCCCTACGGCCTGCTTGCCGGTCACCGGGGCTGGTTCACCACGCTTTTCTGGGGCGGCTTTGGTCTGGCCGTGGTGGTGCTGATCGCCGCGGGTGTCAAAGGCTGGAAGGACGAATGATGCTGTCACCTCTCACACTCTGGGCCGCGATTGCCGCGTTCGCCGTCTTCGGGCTCGGCCTTGCCTGGCGCGCCACGCGCGAAAACACCGGCACGGCCGAGGATTACTACCTCGGCGGCCGCAGCTTTGGCGGCCTCGTTGCCGGGCTCAGCTATGCGGCCACCACCTATTCCGCCTTCATGCTGGTCGTGCTGACCGGCCTCACCTATCGCGGCGGCATTGGCGCGCTGGGGTTCGAGCTGATCTATTTCGCCGGTCTCGGCCTGCTGGTCATCTTCGCCCCCCGTTTCTGGCTGGCCGCCAAGCGCTGGGGCTTCATCTCGCCCGCTGAAATGCTCGGCGCACGCTACGGGTCGGTCTGGGTCGCGCGGGCGGCGGCGCTGGTCGGGCTGATCTTCCTGATGCCCTATTGCACGACGCAGATGGCCGGCATCGGGTTGCTGCTGTCGGGGGTCACCGGCGGCGAGATTTCGCTCTTTCAGGCCGTGGCCACCGGCGCGCTGCTGGCGGCGATCTGGACCCTGTTCGCCGGTCTGCGCTCGGTCGCCTGGACGGATGCGGTGCAGGCAGTGGTGATGCTGGTCTCGGCCGCGCTGGCAATCGGCTTCGCCGTGGCGGCCATCGGCGGCTGGGGTGAATTCGCCCGCGTCTCGATGGAAACGCAAAGCGAGCGGCTCAGCGTCCCCGGTCCGGGCCTGTGGAGCCTCAACACCTTCGTCGCCCTGTCGCTGCCGTGGTTCTTCTTCGCCATCTCCAACCCGCAGGTCAGTCAGCGGCTGTTCATCCTGCGCGATATGGCGTCGATGAAGCGGATGATCTTCTGGGTGCTGGGCTTCGGTCTGATCTTCACCCTGATCGCCGTGATCTGGGGCTTTGCCGCGCTGCAACTGGCACCGGGGCTCGAGAACACCGCAACCGCCACGCCCGCACTGCTGATCTCGGGCGCGATCCCGGCACCGGTTGCCGTGCTCTTGATCCTCGGCATCCTCGCCGCCGCCGTCTCGACCCTCGACAGCATCGCTCTGACGCTGGCGGCCATGGTCGCGCGCGATCTGATGACCGACGCCCAGCCCAAGGCGCAGATCCTGACCGGGCGCATCGTGGTGATCTTTGTCATTCTCTTCGCCAGCCTCTTCGCGCTGCAGAAGGTGCAGATCGTCGACCAGTTGGCCGCCTTGTCTGCTGCCGGTCTGATGGTCACCGTCCCGGCGATCATCGGCGCCTTCTTCTGGCGCCGGGCAACAGCGGCGGGGGCGCTGGCGTCGATCCTCGGCGGTGCGGCGCTGGCGGTGTGGATGGCAATGATCCAGGGCGTGAGCGTGTTCAATCCGGTGCTGGCGCTCAGTGTCGGCGGCGCATGCCTTGTGCTGTTCGTGCTGGTCTCGCTGCTCACCAAACCCAAAGCCAAGGCGCTGGATTTCGCCACCGAACTGCGTGCCGATCTGGACAAACACGGCGCGTGGTAAACCGCGCGCCCATCATCTGTCCCTAAATATCCACGGGGTTTCCAAAGGGGGCGTGCCCCCTTTGGCGCAGGGGTGCGGGGGCGCGCAGCCCCCCGCCCTTACCCGCGCAACCGCCGCCAGATCCGCCCGTCGATCACCGCCAGTCCCAGCGCGATCAGCGCCATGCCCGCAACCTGACGGGCCAGCAATGTCTCGCCCAGAACCAACACGCCCAAAGCAATCGCACTGACCGGAATGAGGAAGGTCACCAGAAACGCATTCACCGCCCCGGCGCTGGCGATCAGGCCGAAGTAAAGCTGATAGGCCAAGGCCGTCGACAGCACCGCCAGCCCCACCAGCGCCGCCAGAACCGGCCAGCCGGGCATCGGCAGGGTCCACGGTTGATCCACCACCAGCACCACCGGCAGCAGCATCAGCGCCGCACAACTGACCTGCCCGAAAGCCGCGCTCAGTGGCGGCATGCCGCGAAACCGCCGCCCCCAGACCCCGGCCAGCGCATAGCTCAGCGCAGCGCCCAGACAGGCCGCCTGCGCCAGCACGGTGCCCGAGCCCCAGGCCCCGCCCATCATCACCGCCACACCGGCAAACCCCGCCAGCACGCCCAGCGCCTTGGGCCAGCTCAACCGCTCGTCCCGCGTCGCCAGATGCGCGACGACCACGCCCCAGAGCGGAGTCGTGGCGTTCAGGATCGAGGCCAGCCCGCTGGAAATCTGCCCCTGCGCCACGACGAACAGGGTGAAGGGCACGACGTTGTTGAAAAACCCCATCACCGCCAGCGCCGCCCAGACCCGCCAACCTTTGGGCCACGGCACCCGGATCAGCGGCAAGACCCCCGCCAGCACCAGCGCCGCCAGCCCCACACGTGCCAGCACGATGGTCAGTGGCGGCAGGACCGGCACGGTGACACCGACAAAGAAAAACGACCCGCCCCACAGGACGGACAGGACAATCAGCCGCAGCCAGTCGGGACCGGACATTCAAACCCCCAAAGGTGATCAGGGCGTCAGACTGCCCGCGTCCCTTGTGCGGGTTCCGGGCCGCTGCCCGCGACCCGGAACCTGCGCAAAGCTCAGTCGGCGCGCGTCCAGATCTGGTCGCGGCAGATGAACAGCACGCAGCCCGCCACGGTCAGCTGGCTGCCCGCCAGATCCATCCGGGCGCGGTAGGTCTGGTCGCGGTCGGGCGCATAGATCTGCCCATCGCGGTATTCGCCATTGCCGCGCGGCTCCATGTCCCAGACGATCTGGCGTCCGGCATTGGCCGAGGCAAAGGCCTCGCCGCTGGCATTGCGCGACTCGGTCAGCGTGCCGCACAGCCGGTCACCACACATCGAGATGGTGATGATGCCGGAATTGCCGTTGTCATCGGGTTGCGTGGCCCAGCGGCCCTCGGCCGGGTCGGCCAGCGCGGCGCTGCCGCAAAGGGTCAATGCGGCGGCCAAAGTGAGTGTCATGGTCTTCATGGTGAACGTCCCTCCCTCGTGCGCGAAATCATCGGGCCTGGCCCTGCGTCTGGCAAGAGCCGCGATAGCGCCCTGCCGCGCCGTCAGCTTGAGACCGCGCACATCGCCTCTTCGATCAGGTCCATGTCCGAGGCGGGGATCTCGAACAGCCCGTACCGGAACCGCGCGCCCCAGGTCGGACCGCCAAAGGACAGATGCGCCAGCAGGGGCCGGATCGGCGCATCGCGGGTCGCGTGCCAGTGCACGTCGCGGCGGAACGGCTGAAAATCGCCGCTCATCACCCCGACATAGGGCGCGCCCTCGGCCACCACCCCCAGCGCGGTGAAGGCCTGAACCGGCGCCCCGGCGCGGATCTGTTCATGCGGCGAATAATAGACCACGCGGTCGCCCGGGGTCAGGCGGCGCAGCGGCGCCGCCTTCCCGTGGTTGACCTGCATGAACCCGCCCGCGCGCCCGATCCGGACATGGTCGGCCGAGGCGACGGCGATCCAGCAGCGCGCGCTCATCGCGGGCTCGGGACATAGGGGCGCAGGCGGTGGCCATCGGGATCGGCAGCGGTGAAGTTCAGACCAAAGTCGAGCTGGGTGACGGGCTGCAGGATGGTGACGCCCTCGGCCTTGAGCCGGTCGTGCAGCGCCTGCAGCGCACCGGCATCGGGCAGCGTCACCGCCAGCTCGGACGAGGCCGGGGTGACAGCGTCCGCCGCCGGGGTGACTTCACGGGTCCGCCACAGCCCCAGCTGGACGCCGTTGCCCAGAACCAGCAGCGCGAAATCGGGCGCGTCATGGATCACCGGCGCGCCCAGTGCCCCGGCATAGAAACGGGCGCTGGCCGATGGGTTGCTGACATAAAGGATGAACATTGAGCTGCGTTGCATGGGGTATCTCCAGGGTTTCGATGACCCCTTGTCGCGCAGGCCAGTGTCAAACCATGTCAGCATCCCCCGCCAGCCGCACCTTTTCCGCATCACGCCAGTCGCGCAGCAGCCGCAAGCGGCGCACCGGATAGCGCTGGTCGCTGACGGTGCAGGCGGCGATGCGGTCATTGCGGAAATGGCGCACGGACTGGCGCAGCTCGCACCAGGCAACGATGACCTGAGTTGTGTCGAAGAACCCCATGGCAAAAGGCCAGATCACGCGCTGGCTTTGCGTGTCGGCCTTGTCGCGGTAGAGGATCTCGGCCTTGCGCTCGTCCCGGATCGCACCGCGCAGCGCGGGCATGAAGGGGGCCGATACACTCGGCGCGCGCGGCACCAGCAAGGGCGAGGTGTCGACGAAGAGCCGCAGATCCTCGGGCAGCACCGCACCGATGCGCGCCAGAGCCTCGCTCGCCGCCCCGGCCAGTGCCGGGTCGCCGCGCCCGGCAACCAGCCGCGCGCCCAGCACCAGCGCTTCCAGCTCATCGCGCGAGAACATCAGCGGCGGCAGCAGGAAACCGGGGCGCAGGACATAACCGACCCCGGCCTCGCCCTCGATCACCGCGCCCTGTGCCCGCAAGGCGTCGATATCGCGGTAGACGGTGCGCAGCGAGGTGCCGGTTTCCTCGGCGATGCGCGTTGCCGCCAGCGGACGGCGATGGCGGCGCAGGATCTGCAGCACGGCAAGGAGGCGTTCAGAGCGGGTGGTCATGGCGCGCAGGATCGCGCAGGCGGCGGGCGACCACAAGCGGTAGAGCAGGGGGCCTTCCGCCCCCCTCTTCGGCTGACGCCGAATTCACCCCCGAGGATATTTAGGGACAGATGATCGGGCGCTCAGGCGGTGTCTTCGAGGCGTCGACGAAAGGCGCGCGGCGAGAGGCCGGTGGCACGGGTGAAGACGCGGGTGAAATAGGCCGGGTCTTCGTATCCCAGCGCGTAGGCGATGCGCGATACGGGCAAGTTCGTGTACACGAGGTTGCGGCGGGCCTCGCGGATCAGGCGATCCTCGATCAGGACCGAGGCCGGGCGGCCGGTGGCCGCGCGGGTGACGCGCGACAGGTGGGCGGCGCTGACGGACAGCGCCTTGGCATAGTCGGCCACGCCCCAGTGCCGCAGATACTGCGCGTCGATCAGCGATTCGAACCGGGCGAGCAATGCCGGGCTGGCGTTGGGACCGGCCACCGTGCCCCGCTGAGCCAGCGCGCGGGCGGTCTGGCCCAGCAGCAACCCCGCCAGCGACCGCAGGATCTGCGCGCGGGCAAAATCGCGCCCGTCATAGGCGCTGAAGATCGCGGCCATGGTGGGGGGGATGTCGGCCTGAACCGTCAGGATCGCCGGTTTTGCGAGGATTTCACGCAGGCCTTCGCCGGTTTGCAGGCTCTGGTCCAGCATCTCGGCGGCGAAGGTGACGACAAAGCCATGGGTTTCGGGTGTAAAGGAAAACCCGTGCACCACGCCGACCGGCACATTGACCAGCGAGCCGGGCGGCAGCGCGTGGCGCTGGCCATCCAGCGTGGCCGTGCCGCCACCGCTTTGCAACAACAGCAACTGGTGCAGGCGGGCATGGCGGTGCACGCTGAGTTCCCAGTCGTGCAGGCGCGAGCGGATGCCGATGGTTTCGCAATGCACCACGTCGGGCAGGTCGTCGGCCTCGCCAAAGAGGTTGAAGTTGGGGATCGGGGGGCAGGGGCGCGGGTCATGCGCGATTTGTACAAGTTTTGGCTCGCCCAAGCCATTTCAAATATCGCGCATGTGCCTAATCTGATCGGCAAGCGGTTCCCGGAGTCGGGGGCCTCATGCGGAGGAGATCACCATGAAAACCCAAGTCTGTATCATTGGCGGCGGGCCGTCGGGGCTGCTGTTGAGCCAGCTTTTGCATCTCAAGGGCATCGACACCGTCGTGCTGGAGCGCCAAAGCCGCGACTACGTGCTGGGCCGGATCCGGGCGGGCGTGCTGGAGCAGGGCTTTACCGAACTGATGCGCGAGGCGCAGTGCGGCGAGCGGATGGACCGCGAGGGCGAGATCCACGAGGGGTTCGAGCTGTCGGATAACGGCGTCATGCGGCACGTGGATCTGGAGAAATACACCGGCGGCTCGACCGTGATGGTCTACGGGCAGACCGAGGTGACGCGGGATCTGTACGAGGCGCGCGAAAAGCTGGGCGGGGTGGTCATCCACAACGTCGAGGACGTGGCGCTGCATGATCTGAACACCGACACCAAGCCCTATGTGACCTATACGCTGAACGGCGAAGAGGTCCGGGTGGACTGCGATTATGTGGTGGGTGCGGACGGGTACCACGGGCCGAGCCGCAAGGCGATCCCGGCGGATGTGCTGACAGAGTATGAGAAGGTCTATCCCTTCGGCTGGCTGGGTGTGCTGAGCCGCACCAAGCCGGTGAACCCGGAACTGATCTATGCCAAGCATGACCGCGGGTTTGCGCTGTGTTCGCTGCGCTCTCAGGTGCTGAGCCGGTATTACATTCAGGTGCCGCTGACCGACAGTGTCGAGGATTGGTCGGACGAAGCGTTCTGGGATGAGCTGAAAAAGCGCCTGCCCGAGGATGTGGCGGCGCGGCTGGAGACGGGGCCGTCGATCGAGAAGTCGATCGCGCCGCTGCGGTCCTATGTGGCCGAGCCGATGCGCTGGGGGAACCTGTTTCTGGCCGGGGATGCTGCGCATATCGTGCCGCCGACCGGGGCGAAGGGGCTGAATTCGGCTGCGTCGGATATCTATTATCTGTATCACGGTCTGGTCGCCCATTATCAGAACGGCGATGACAGCGGGCTGGACAGCTATTCGCAAAAGGCGCTGGCGCGGGTCTGGAAGGCGCAGCGGTTCAGCTGGTGGATGACCTCGATCCTGCACACCTTCCCCGACAATCTGCCCTATGATCAGAAGCTGCAGGGGACGGATATGGAATATCTGTTCTCGTCCGAGGCTGCCATGACCTCGCTGGCCGAGAACTATGTCGGGCTGCCCTACTAAGGGATGTCCCACGATGGGACAGACCTGCGGTTCGTGAGATAACAACGGCTTGACCCGTCGCATTAACCCGGCCTTAGGCTTTGTCCCAAGGCCGGGTTTCTTGCGCCTACGCCGGTTTGCGGGTCTGGCGGAAGATCAGCACGCCGACCAGCGCCAGCCCGACAAGGCGGGCGGCGATGATCTGCGGTTCGCTGTCCGTGACCGGACTGGGCCAGATGACCAGCGCCGAGCCGACAGCCAGCCCCAGCCGCTCGACCCCCGACAGCGTCGCCAGAAACCAGCCGCCAAAAGCCAGCGTCAAACCGCTGACGCCGACGGCGGCCATAGCGGCAGAGAGGGTGATCTCGGTCGCGGTGCCGACCATCAACAGGCCCGGCATGGTGGCAAAGAGGAAGGGCACCAGCAGTTTCACAAAGCCCAGACGCACGGCTTCCACGGCGGTCTTGTTGGCATCCCCGCCCGAGATCGACGCCGCCGCATAGGCGGCCAGCGCGACCGGCGGCGTGATCGCGGAGACCAGCCCGTAATAGAAGATGAACATATGGGCGACTATGGGCTCCATCCCCATGCGGGTCAGCGCGGGGGCGACCAGCACGGCGAGCAACAAATACGCCGCCGAGGTCGGCAGGCCCATGCCCAGAAAGAACGACACCAAGGCGGTGAGCGCCAGCAGGCCAAACAGGCTGCCCCCGGCGACATCGACGATCAGGCCCGAGAGCATCAGCGCCAACCCGGTCAGGTTGAGCACGCCGATCACCACCCCGGCGGCGGCAACGGCAACGACGATGGGCAGCGTGGCCATCAGCGTGTCACGGCAGACGAGGGCGAGGGCGACGAGGCCGACCCGCGTCTCGGCCCGCCACGGCGAGATCACCAGCGCGACGACCATGCACATCACGGCGGCGCGGGTGGGGGTGTAGCCCATCGCCAGAAACCCGATCAGGCCCAGCAGCGGCAGCAGCAGATAGCCGCGCCGGATCAGCACGTCCTTGAGCAGATGCAGACCGGCGGAGGTGTCGCGCGCAAGGTTCAGACGGCCTGCTTCCAGCCAGACGGCGATCATCAGCGCCAGCACATAGAGCAGACCGGGGATCAGCGCGGCCAGCGCGATGGTGGCATAGGGAACGCCGATGATCTCGGCCATCAGGAAGGCGGCAGCGCCCATCACCGGGGGCAGGATCTGCCCGGCGGATGACGCCGCAGCCTCGATCGCGCCGGCCAGATTGGCCGAATAGCCTGCGCGTTTCATGAGCGGGATGGTGAAGGTGCCGGTGGTCACCACATTGGCCACAGCCGAGCCGTTGATCGTGCCCAGCATGGTCGAGGACAGCGCCGCCGTCAGGCCCGGCCCGCCGCGCATCCGCCCGGTGAGGCCGCGCGCGAGATCGACGAAAACCTCGCCGGTGCCGATCTTCATCAGCAGATTGCCGAGCAGGGCGAAGAGGAAGATATACTGCACGGCCACGCCCATCGGGACGCCGTAAATGCCTTCGGTCGAGAGCATCAGCATCGAGGCAAGGCGGCGCAGGGTATAGCCGCGATGGCCGTATTCGCCGGGGATCAGGTGGCCCAGCATGGCATAGCCGACAGCCAGCACGACCAGAACCAGCAGCGCCCAGCCGACGCTGCGAATGACCAGAAGGACCAGCGCGGCCATCAGCCCGGCGAAGATCCACATATCAATGGATTGCGCCATGCCGCCGCGCATGACGATGGCCATGTAGCTGTCCTGGATATGCAGGCCCGGCAGCAAGGCCAGCGGCGCCAACGCGTAGCTGAGGGCGCGCAGCCAGAGCCATTTGCTTTTGAGCCCCACCACCAGCAGGCCCCCCGCCGCGATCAGCGAGAAGAACATCGCCCGCAGAACGAGCGCGGTGATCAGGCCGAAATACGCGCCGTAAATCACCAGTGTCGTGGCCGCCACCGCAAGGGTGGCGACCATGAGAGAGATCAGCGTGGTCTCGGCGGTCGAGCGGTGTGGCGCTTCAAGTCTGAGCGCCGAGATCCAGTCGTTGATCATCATTCCGTTCCGTTTACTGGGCGTCGAAATAAGCAGCCGCGCCCGGGTGCATCGGGATCGGCACGTTCAGCGCGTCGGTGTTGTTGATCCGGCGGGCGATGCCGTGGACCTGGATCAGCTGGTCGAGGTGATCGAAGATGGCGGCGGTCATGCCCTCAACCAGCGCCGGGTCGGCGTCGGTGCGGGTGAAGATCGTCGCCGGGTCGTTGATCACGGTGATGTCCTGCGTCACATCCGGGTAGGTGCCGGCAGGGATGTCGTAAAGCTGGTAGAAAGGGAACTCTTCGAGCATGCCCGCAACGGTGGCGGCATCGACGCTGAGCAGCACCATATCGGCGCGCGCATCAAGGTCGATCAGCGCCGCGACCGGCGCACCGGCCAGCACGACAGCCGCATCCACGGTGCCATTGGTCAGCGCATCGACGCCCTCGCTGTAGGACAGGAACTGTGCATTGTTGGCATCAAAGACGCCGTAGGCTTCGAGCAGGCGCATGGCCAGAACGGCTGCGTTCGACCCCGGAGGGCCCATGCTGACCGGGTGCCCGGCGAGATCCGAAAGCGAGGTGATGCCGGTCTGCGCCGTGGTCGCGATCTGCAGCACGGCGGGGTAGAGATACGCCATCGAGGCGACATCCTGCGGATCGCCCTCGAACGCGCCGATGCCGTTGGCGGCCTCGTACAGCGTCGAGGACGACGAGAAGCCCATCTCCATCTCACCAGCGGCGGTGCGGCGGATGTTCTCGACCGAAGCGCCGGTGACTTCGGCGCGGGCGGTGGTGTCGGGCATGTGCTCGGTGATCAGGTCTGCCATGCCGGCGCCCAGCACGTAGAACAGCCCGCCGGTGCCGCCGGTGCCGATGGAGACGCGTTGCTGCGCCGTGGCGGGGACGGCGAGCGCGGTCGCCAGTGCCGCAAGGGCGAGAGTTTTGGTGAAATTCATGGTGTCCTCCCTGGGGTTGCAGAGCGTTCGGCTTGCGGGCCGGTGGGGCTCGGCGTGTCGGGCGAGTTAGTCGGAAATCGTTGCGCTTGTCCAGTTTCCCACGACATATGGGGGCCATAAGCGCAAGGGAGCGGGCCATGTTCAAGACAGTGACGGCAACGGACGGGCACAGCTTTGCGTGCTGGATGGAACCGGCGCAGGGGGTGCGGCGGGGCGGGCTGGTGATCTTGCAGGAGATCTTTGGCGTTACCGATCAGCTCAAGGGCGTCGCGCGGCAGTATGCGGCGCAGGGGATCGAGGTGGCGATTCCGGCGTTGTTCGACCGGCAGGAGCGCGACGCGGTGATTCCGTTCGATCAGGGCGCGCGCGGGCGCGCGCTGATGCTGGCCTCGGATCTGGAAGCGACGATGCGCGATGTGGCGGCGGCGGTGGCGGCGCTGGGCGGTCCGGTGGCGGTGATGGGGTTTTGCTGGGGCGGCGGGTTGGCGCTGCGGGCGGCGCAGGTGCTGGATATTGCCTGCGGCGTGTCCTTCTATGGCACAAGCCTGCCGCGGTATCTGGACAAACCGCTGGTCAAGCCGATGCAGGGGCATTTCGGCCTGAGCGACGACCACACCCCGCCCGAGGTGCTGGCGCAGGTGCGGGCGGCGATGCCGGGGTTCGGGATGCATCTGTATGAGGCCGGTCACGCCTTTGCCAATGACGCGCGGCCAGCCTCGTATGTCGCCGGGGCGGCGGAGCTGGCGCATGAGCGGACGGCGGCGTTTCTGGCGCAGCATCTGGGCTGATCAGAGCAGGGGCTCGATCCCCGACCAGATCAGCTGCAGCGCCAGCAGGAACAGGATGATGTCCAGCGCCTGTTTGAAGCGGGCATCGGTCAGGCGGTTGAGCACCCGCTTGCCGGTCCAGGTTCCGGCCAGCCCGCACAGGATCAGGGCAGCGATGAGCGGGGCCCAGACGGCATAGGCGAAGCCGAGCACGCCGAAGGCCACCGATTTGAGCAGGTGTTGCAGCGTCAGCAGCGATGCAGCGGTCGCCACATGGCTGTGGCGATCCATGTCGAGCGATTTGACGTAGGTGTTCACGAAGGGGCCTGAGGCGCCAAAGACCATCGACAGGATGCTGGTGACGGTGCCGGTCACCAGCGGCCAGTCGCGCATCCATGCCGGGGGCCTGGCCAGCACCGTCCAGATCAGGAACAGCCCGACGCCGATCAGCACGACAGAGGGCGGGATGGAGATCACAAGGGACGCGCCGATGGCGATGCCAAGGATGATCCCGGCGCCGAAGCCCCAGACCGCGCTCCAGCGGATGTAGCGGGCCATCATCGCCGTGCGCCCTGCGTTCGAGCCGAATTGCACCACGCCATGCACCGGCACCAGAGCCAGTGGCGGCAGCAGCGAGGCCATGACCGCCAGCATCAACCCTCCGCCGCCGATGCCGAGAGAGATGGTGATGAAGCTGGCGATAAAGCTCGTCGCCATGAGCGCGAGCGCGACGGCGAGCGTGACATCGGGCGGCAGGTAGGGGGCGATCAGGTCCATCGCGGGGATCCGGTTGGCAAAAGATCAGACATTGGGCGCGTTGCAAAATCAGGTTGGTTTTGTGGCAGGTTTCGGACCACTCACCCGGTCAAGCCGGTCAGGAATGTTGGATAACTGCGATCACCGCCCCACCGCATAGGCCTGCATCAGGCGCGGCGTCGCGGCGGCGCGCAGCAACCCGTCCGGGCGGCGGCTGACGGCGGTCAGGCGGCCGGCAGACCACGGGGCGGCAACTTGCAGATCGTGTCCGGCATCGCGCAGGGCTTGCAGAGTCGCCTCGGGGAAAGCCGGTTCGGCCAGCAGATGCGCCGCGCGAAAGCCGCGCGGATCGAAGCTGGCCTGCAGGTGTTCGGTGTGGAACAGCGGCGCGTCGATGGCCTCTTGCAGGTTCATTCCGTGATGGATGAGGCGCAGCAGGAAGGCCGATTGCCATTGATCCTGCTGGTCGCCTCCGGGCGTGCCGAAAGCCACGCGCGTGCCATCGGGCCCCCGCGCAAACGACGGCGACAGCGTGGTGCGCGGGCGGCGACCGGGGGCGAGAGAGCTGGGCAGGCCGTCATCCAGCCAGAACATCTGTGCGCGCGAATTGAGCGGCATGCCCAGCCCCGGCACGACGGGCGAGCTTTGCAGCCAGCCGCCCGAGGGCGTGGCGCTGACCATGTTGCCCCAGCGGTCCACCACGTCCAGATGCACGGTGTCGCCGGGGGCCTTCAGGTGGCCCATCGTCGGCTCGCCGATCCCCGGGCCGGTGTTGTCGGCCCGCTTGGCCAGCCAGCGCTGGCGGAAGACGGCAGCATCGGCCTGCCCTTCGAACCCGTGCAGCATCGAGGGGCGCAGCTGGTCCGAGGCGCGCTCGGTTATCAGCGCGCGGCGCTCAAGGCCATGGGCGCGCGACAGCAGGATCTCGGCCGGGATCTCGGCATCGGCGGGGTCGCCGTAATGCGCCTCGCGGTCGGCAAAGGCGAGTTTCAGCGCCTCGGTGACAAGGTGGACGAATTGCGGGCCGGTGGGGTCCATCGCGGCCAGCGGGTCGGCGGCGAGGGTTTGCAGCACCTGCAGCAGCACCGGCCCTTGCGACCAGAAGCCGCCCTTGTAGACCTGCCAACCGGCGTGGCGCACGGTGAGCGCGGGCTCATAGCTGGCCGACCATCCGGCCATATCCTGCCCGGTGAGCACGCCCTTGTGGCGCGCGCCGCTGGCGTCCATCACATGCGCATCGCGCATCCAGTCATCAATCGCCTGCGCGATGAAGCCTTGCGAGAACACTTTGCGGGCGGCGTCGATCTGCGCCTCGCGGCCTGTTGTCCCGGCGACTTCGGCGCACAGACGCTCCCATGTCGCGGCAAGATCGGGGTTGCAAAACAACGCGCCCGCCTTGGGCACGGCGTTGTCCGGCAGCCAGACGGCGGCCGAGGTCGGCCATTCGTCGCGGAAGAAATCGGCAAGGCCGGCGATGGCGGCGGTCGCATTGGCCAGCATCGGCACGCCGTTGCGCGCATAGTCGATGGCGGGGGCAAGGACATCGGCCAGCGGCCATGTGCCATGGTCGCGCAGCATCAGCATCCACGCATCGAAGGCGCCGGGAATGACCGTGGCCAGCAGACCCGAGCCGGGGATCAGGTCCAGCCCCTGATCGCGGTAATGGGTGATCGTGGCCCCGGCGGGGGCGGTGGCCTGACCGCAGATCATGGTCGGCTGGTCGTCATCGGCGGGCCAGATCATCGCGGGCATGTCGCCCAGCGGGCCGTTCAGATGCGGTTCGCAGACATGCAGCGTGAAGCCCATGGCGACGGCGGCGTCATACGCGTTTCCGCCGCGCTCCAGCACCGACATGCCGACCGCCGAGGCGATCCAGTGGGTCGAGGACGTCATGCCGAAAGTGCCGGAGAGTTCGGGCCGGGTGGTGAAGCTCATGGCGCGTCCTTTTGACGGATGCGCATCAGGCGGGCGGCGATGGGGGCGCCGGTGATCACCAGAAGGATGCGCAGGATATGGTGGACAACCACATAGCCCAGATCCGCGCCCGCGACGATGGCCAAGACGGTCATCTCGGCCTGACCGCCGGGCGCAAAGGCCAGAAACGCCTCGACCGAGGGGGCGAGACCCAGCGCGTAGACGATTTCCGACATGATCGCGGCGAGCAGGGCAAGGATCAGCACGAAGCCGACGCCCGCCGCCACATCGCGCTTGATCTCGTGCAGGGTGACGCCGGTGTAGCCGACGCCGATGGCCGAGCCGATGAAGAACTGCGCGACATAGATCGCCTCGGCGGGCGGGCGGTGGTGGATGAACCCGGCCAGCGACAGCGCCCCGGTGACGATCAGCGGGCCAAGAATGGAGGCCCCGAAGAGGCCGATCTTCTCGCCGCCCTTCCAGCCGATCAGCCCGGCGGCGGCCATGATCAGCATCTCGCCGACCGGCAGATCGCGGGCGGGTTCGCCGACCGGGTGGGACATCGACGCGCCAAAGACCTGCGTGATCAGGATCGGGGCCAGCGTGACGATGATCAGCACGCGGGTGGCATGGATCAGCGACAGGGTGCGGGGGTTGGCCCCGGCCTCGGCCCCGAAAATGATCATGTCCTGCAACCCGCCGGGCATGGCTGAATACCACGCGGTCGCCGCGTCATAGCCGCAGACCTTGCGGAAGAACGGCACGCCGATCAGGCCGATCAGCGCGATGTAGACCGGGATCAGGGCGATGGAGCCGATCATCGAGGGCAGGGTGGCGATCAGCGCCGGGGTCAGCGCGGCACCGACGGCAATGCCAAGAATGGTGCGCGCGCCGACGCCGATCTGTCCGGTGCCGCGCAGGGGCATGCCCAGCAGCGCGGCGAGAAGGCAGGCGAACATCGGGCCGAAGAGGAAAGGCAGCGGCAGGCCGATCAGGATAAACGCGACGGCGCCGACCATGGCCAGCACCAATGTCAGCGCGCTGCGTTGCCAGGGTGAGAGCGAGGTGAGGCGGGGGGTGGGCATGACAGCGTTCCTTGACGGGTGTTGTGTCCTTGACGGGTGTTGTGTGCGATTGTATACCTATGGATGCAATCTGCAAGGTGCCTATGAAACATTCCGAACCCAGTGCCGATCTGCCGCAAGGTCAGGACGCTTACCGCCGCTTGTTGGCCGAAATCCGCGCCGGGTCGCTGGTGCCCGGCGACCGGCTGCTTGAGGTGGATCTGGCGCGCCGACTGGGGATCTCTCGCACCCCGGTGCGCGAGGCGATCCGCCAGCTTGAGGCGGACGGGCTGGTGATCCATGTCGCGCGTGTCGGCGCGGCGGTGCGCAGTCTGGATCCGGGCGAAGTCACTGAACTCTATGAGATGCGCGGCGTGCTGGAGGGGACGGCGGCGCGGCTGGCGGCGCGGGCGGCCTCGGTTGTCGAGCTGGACGAGCTGGCGGCGATCAATGCCGAGATGGCGGCGGGGTTTGGCAATCCTGCGCGGCTGTACGAGCTGAACCGGCAGTTCCACGCCGCCCTCTTGGACGCGGCGCGCAACCGCTATCTGGCGCGCTCGCTGGCCGGGTTGCAAAAGACGCTGTTGCTGCTGGGCCCGACGACGCTGGAAGAGGATGAGCGCGCCCGCAATGCGGTGACCGAACATGAGTCGGTGCTGACCGCGCTGCGCGCGCGCGATGAGCTGGGCGCGGAAAGCGCGATGCGGGCGCATGTCGCCGCCGCGCATTCGATCCGGCTGCGCCAGTTCCGCAACCGGGCGGCGGGCGCGGATCTGGAAAGCTGAGCGAAAGGACCGGTGCCAGTGCGCTGGGTGGACATGCAAAAGGCGCCCGGCGGGGTGCCGGGCGCCTTTCAGGGTTTTCAAAAGCAGTGAGGGGCTGCCTAACGGTGCCGTGGCAGCCGGGCTCAGCTCAGTCCAGCTGCGAGACGAGGGACTCGCGCGATTTGCGGACCTTGGCCATCGGCAGCAACCAGTCGCCAGCGGGCTCGCGGTAGCCCAAGGGCAGCAGCACCACCGAGCGCAGACCGCGCTCGCGCAGGCCAAGGATCGCGTCCACCGCGTCCGGGCTGAAGCCTTCCATCGGCGTGCTGTCGACTTCCTGTTCCGCAGCGGCCACCAGCGCAACACCCAGCGCGATATAGGCCTGACGCGCAGCGTGGGCATAGTTCACGTCGGCGTCACGGGGCAGGTAAGCGGCTTTCAGGCCTTCATAATAGCCTTGCAGCGTCGGCGATTCGCCACGCGCGTCGACGTTCAGCGCCAGCACTTCGTCGATGCGCTCGGCGGTGTAGTTGTCCCATGCCGCGAAGACCAGAACATGCGAGCCGTCGGTGATCTGCGTCTGACCGCCCGCCGCTGTCGCGATCTGGGCCCGCAGCTCGGGGTTGGTCACGACGATCACTTCGAACGGCTGCACGCCGCTCGAGGTCGGGGCCATGCGGATCGCCTCGACAATGGCGTCGACCTTGTCTTGCGGCACTGCTTTCGCCGGGTCCATTTTCTTGGTTGCGTAGCGCCAGTTCAGGTGGTCGCTCAGGGTCTTGGTCGTCATGTCTTGGTTCCGATTGTCAAAGCCCGCAATGGGCGGTATTCTTTTGTAACCGACGATGTATTGAGAACCGAAGCGTGCTTCAAGAAGGCACAGGTTTGACCCTCGGTTACAAAAAGGGAACCACCATGCTGGACAGCGAACAATGCCCTGACTGCAAGCGGATCGGCGCCGTTCTGTCGCGGGTGGGCGACCGGTGGAGCGTGCTTGTCGTCGTCTCGCTGGCCGAACACGGGACGTTGCGCTTCAATGAGCTCAAGCGCACGCTGGGCATCTCGCAGCGCATGCTGAGCCTGACGCTGAAGGAAATGGAGCGCGACGGGCTGGTGAGCCGGACCTATCATCCGACCATCCCGCCCAAGGTGGAATACACGCTGACCGCGCTGGGCCAGTCGTTTCGCCAGCCGGTGACGGCGCTGAGCCGCTGGGCCATCGAAAATCTGGGCCGGATCGATGCGGCGCGGACGGCCTATGACGCGGGCACGGCGCAATAAGGCGTGGGCCGGGCAGGGGTGACGCGCTGTCGGCGCGGCTTGCCGGGGTGCGGCTGACAAGGGACGGGCGGACCCCCTCGCCTGTGGCTGGTTGCCGTGTTAACCAACCCTGAAACCAGCCGGAAACTGCCATGATCCAGATCTTTTTGACCACGCTGCCGATCTATCTGATGATCGTTTTCGGCTATGTCGCCGTGCGCAGTGGCTATGTCGCGCAGGCGCATATCGGTGCGCTGGCGCAGTTCGCGCTCAAGATCTGTCTGCCCGCGCTGATCGTCTTTGCCGTGGCGATGCCGCATGGCGAGGACGGGCTGAACCCGTCGTTCTTTCTGGCCTATATGGGCGGCTCGGTGATCACGCTGCTGCTGGGCTACGCGGCGATGCGGCTGTTGCTGCGTCAGGCCGCGCCGGATCTCGTGGATTCTGGCGCTGGGCATGGCGAATTCCAATTCGGGCTTTCTGGGTTTTCCGATTGCCAGCCTGATCTTTGGCCCGCAGGGCGCGGTGGTTTTCGCGATGACCATGACGGTCGAGAACGCGGTGATCATTCCACTGGTGCAGATCCTGACCGGGGTTTCAGGCTCGAACGAGCGCAAGCTGGGCGCGGTGCTGCGCGAAGCGCTGGGGCGGATCATCGCCAACCCGCTGCTGATCGCCGTGGCACTGGCGCTGGTCTGGCGCGCGACCGGGCTGTCGATGGGCGTGCCGGTCGAGCGGGCGGTAACGTCCTTGGCGATGGCGGCGGCCCCCGTGGCGCTGTTCGTGATCGGCGGCACGGTGGCGTCGATGTCGGTGAGCGGGCATTGGCGGCGGGTCTCGGCGGTGAGCATCGGCAAGCTGGTGGTGCATCCGCTGCTGGTGGCGGTGCTGCTGTTTACCCTGCCCGGAGTGCCTGCCGATCTGATTCCGGTGGGGATCTTGTTCGCTGCCGTGCCGATGCTGACGATCTATCCGATCCTCGCCGCGCCTTTTGGCCTGCGCGAGGTCTGCTCGACGGCGCTGATCGTGGCGACGGGTCTGTCGGTGGTGACGGTGACCGGGGTGCTGGTGCTGCTCAACGCGCTCTGAGCCCGCCTGCCGCCGTATTGCGCGATCGGCCGGGCCGTGCCACCCTGCTAGCGATAACGCAGGGAGGGGCGGGATGCGGATCTGGGTGAGCGGCGTGGTCGTGGTGGTTGCCGGGGGCTTGGGCCTGCAGGCCGGGGGCACGGCGGGCACCGGGTTGCCCGCGCCGCTGAGCGACGCCGATTTCCGCCCGGTCGATCCGGCGGCGGCGGCGCTGGGGCAGCTGTTGTTCTACGATCCGATCTTGTCTGGCAACCGCGAGGTCGCCTGCGCAACCTGTCATCATCCGGCCTTCGGCACCTCGGACGGGGTGTCGCTGGGGCTGGGCGACGGCGGGATCGGTTTGGGGCCGTTGCGGCGGGCGGATGCGGACAATCTGCCCGAAGAACGCGTGCCCCGGAACGCGCAGGCGTTGTGGAATCTGGGCGCGGTCGAGTATCGCTCGATGTTTCATGACGGGCGGGTCGAGGTGGACCCATCGCGGCCCAACGGCATGCGCACACCGCTGGATGACGACATGCTGGTCGGGTTCGACTCGCTCTTGTCGGCGCAGACGATGTTCCCCGTGATCTCACCGGATGAGATGGCCGGGCATTATCAGGAGAACGAGATTTCCACCGCCGTGCGGCTGGGCATGCTGACCGGGCCGGACGGGGCCTGGGCGCGGCTGGCGGCGCGGGTGGCGGCGGTGCCGGGCTATGCCGAACGCTTCGCCGCCGTTTACCCTGAGATCGCGGCGGGGCGGGCGATCGGGTTCACTGACGTAAGCAACGCGATTGCGGCCTTCATGGAGGTCGAGTTCCGCAGTGACAGCGCGCCGTTTGATGCCGTGCTGCGCGGCGAGGCGACGATGGGGCCGCAGGCGGCCGAGGGGATGGCGCTGTTTTATGGGCCTGCGGGCTGTTCGGGGTGCCATTCGGGGCCGTTCCTGACCGATCACAGCTTTCACGCGATGGGCGAGCCGCAGCTGGGGCCGGGCAAGGGCGCGCGGTTCGAGACGCATCACCGCGACGAGGGGCGCTACCGGGTGACCGGGGCGGCGGCCGACTGGTATGCGTTCCGCACGCCCGCGCTGCGCAATGTCGCGCTGACCGCGCCCTATGGGCACGCGGGCGCGCACCGGACGCTGGAGTCGTTTCTGGCCGGGCACGGACAGGGCGCGGCGCTGGCGGTGTATGAGCGCGCCGAGGCGGTGTTGCCCGCGCTGGACGGGGCGGATTGGGCGGTGATGGACGACCCGGCGCAGGTGGCGGCGATTGCGGCGGCGGCCGAGGGCGGGCCGGTGCTGGCGGCAGGGCAGATCGCGGCGCTGGTGGCGTTCTTGCAGACGCTGACCGATCCGGTGGCGGTTGAGGGACGGTTGGGGGTGCCGGACGCGGTGCCTTCGGGTCTGGTGGTGCCCAACCCCTAGGGCCGGGGCGGGTCGCCTGCGCGGCCTTGGGCCGCGACACCCGCCCGCCCGGCCAGCGCCTTTCAGCGCGTCAGGGTGAGCGATTGGTTGGTTGTCGCGTCGGTTTGCGTGGTGGTGCCATCCGGCCAGTCGACACGGATCTGTGCCGTGGTGGCGGGGCCGAGGCCGAAGTGGAGCGGCACCGATTGCCCCCCGGCGTGGCCGCCCCCGACGGTGACCTGTTGCGACTGGCTGCCGCTGTCGGTGGTGACGGTGACGCGCGCGCCGATGGCGCGGGTGTTGCCGCCGGGTTGGCGCAGATCCACGGCGAGCCAGTGGCCGGTGTCGGCGGTGGTGTTGCGGTACAGCTCCAAAGGGGCGCGGCGGTTGACGACGATCAGGTCGAGGCGGCCGTCCCTGTCCAGATCGACCAGCGCCGCACCGCGTGCGCGTTCGCGGGTGGCGATGCCCGCCTCGGTCGCGTGTTGGTGGAACGTGCCGTCCGGGGATTGCATCAGCAGGTCGTTGGGGTCGTGGATGGCGTTCGTCGGCATCTGGTCGACATTGCCCTTGGCGATGAAAAGGTCTGACAATCCGTCATTATCCACATCGCCGAATTGCGCGTGCCAGCCGGTCGAGGGGCGGCCATCGCTGCCATCATGCGGCAAGGTTGCATAAGTGCCAATCGAGTAGGGTGCTGCCGCGTAGGTTCCGTCGGGTTGTGCGATTTGTAGCAGTTGGTCGCCCATCGAGGTAAGCATGACCTCATCGCGCCCATCGCCGGTCAGGTCGCGCGAGGCGATGCCCATGCCCCAGAGCGAGACGTGTTGCCAGCCGTCCTCGGGCGTCAGAAAGCGGTGCCCGGCGATGTCATACATCTGCTCGTAGCCGCCGCGTACATAGTAATGCCGGTCGTTGGAGATGCGCAGCGTGGGGCGGTCGCGGGCGTCGCGGGCGGCGAGCATGGAGAGGGCGCAGAAGCCGGGGTCAAGCGGTTCAGCGCGCCAGGTCTGGGCTTGCGGGATCAGGAGGGTGTTGGAGTCGCAGGCCTGAAACGGGCCGGTGGGATTGCTGCGGTCGACATAATGGCCGATGGCGAGGGTGGGGCGCTCGCCCTCCCACCAGGCGGTGAAGGCGGTGGTCCAGCGGTCCTCTTGCGGCAGGTTCCAGGCGTCGGTCACGTCCTCAAAACTGCAATCAAGACCGCCGCGCAACACGCGGTCGGCACCGGCGCGCAGGATGTAGAGATCAAGGATGTCGTCGCCGTCCATGTCCAGCGGGTAGGCGCCGGTGCTGTCGGTGATTGTTGGAAAAGGTGCAGGGGTGAACGCCATGCCCCCGCTGTTTAGCAGAAACAGCATCGGATTTGTGCCACCGGCGGCGAGCACTTCAGGCAGCGCGTCGCCGTTGCAGTCAAAGACGGCGACGCCACCGCCGACGAAATGCTCCCAGCCGCCCGCGTAGATATGCTCGGGCAGGGTGGCGGACAGATCCGCAAACTGCGGGGTGGCGAGGGCCGGGGAGGCCAGCAGGATCAAACCAAAGCGCCAGATCATGCCACGGCCCCCTGACCGAGTGCTGTGTCCGTGACGTAGCTGAGCGCCAGCGCGGCGGCACCCCGGGCCCAGACCATGTCACCCCAGTTGTGGATCTCGATCCGGCACGCGGTGCGGCCGTGGTTCAGGGTCAGCGCGAGGGTTTCGGCGATGACCTCGTCGGCGTAAAGATAGTCATAGCGCATGCGTTCGCCCGACAGGATGATCAGCTCAGGGTCGAAGATCTGGATGACATTCGACAGCCCCAGCGCCAGATAACGCCCGGCACGACGAAAGATCGAACGGGCGGCGATGTTGCCGGTCTTGGCCTCGGCGAACAGAGCTTCGAGCATCGCTTGCGGGCTGGCCTGATTGCGCGGGTTGCGGCCCAGCGCGGTGGCAGCTTCGCGGGCGAGGGCGTAATCGGCGAGATAGGCTTCAAGGCAGCCGCGCTGGCCGCAGCGGCAGAGCGCGCCGTCGAGATGCACCTTGGTGTGGCCCAGTTCCATCCCCATGCCGCGCGTGCCTCGATAGAGACGGTTGCCGACCACCAGTCCCATACCGACGCCGTGCTCGATGGTGACGACGGCGAAATCGGACATGGCGCGCCCGGCACCGAACCACAGTTCGGCCAGCGTCAGCATGTTGGCATCGTTTTCGATCAGGACCGGACGGCCCAGACGCTGCGTCAGGGCGTCGCGGGCGGGCAGGTCGGTGCCGATGAGCAGCGGCGACCACGGGACGGCGCCGGTTTCAGGCTCGACCAGACCCGACAGGCCGATGCCGATGGCCGAGATGGCGTCGAGGGGCAGGTCGGCTTCGGCCAGCAGGCGCGTGACCAGTTCGGCGGTTTCGTCGCAGATCTGGTCGAGCGATTTGCGCACCGGCGGGGTGGGCAGCATGGCTTCGGCCAGAATGGTGCCCGAGAAATCGGCCAGAACAGCGGTGTGGCGTTCGTCCGACAGCTTGATGCCGATGACGCGGTGCGCCTTGGGCACGACGGCAAGCGAGACGGCGGGCCGCCCGCGCGCCGGTTCGCGGCGGTCGCGGGTAATTTCAGCGGTCTCGCACAGATAGCCCTGAGCGATCAGGTCCGAGGTCAGCTGCGTCACCGACCCGGCGCTGATCCCCAGCGCGCGCGAGACATCGGCGCGGGCGGCGATGCCGGTGGCGCGGACATGTTCGAACACGCGCTGGCGCAGGGGTTTGGTGTCGGTGGCGGGGCCGGGCAGCAGGGGGCCGCAGCCCGCGTATCCCTCGGGCGCGTTGACAACCGGAGGCAGAGGCACGGGGGACATATGTTCATTCATCGAATTATTAACCCTCGCTGCGCTGCGGCGGAAACGCGATTGGCGTATTGTTCGCGCAAACTTATGGCGTATCACGCTAATCCGGTGAGATTCGTAAGGCAATAAGGGAATATTTATTTTGACAGGTGAAAAAAAGAACCTATGCTTTTGCTGTCGGGTCAACCCCGCACCCCGGATTCGGGGCATCACCAGGGAGGAGATGCATGCGTAAAGCAGTATTCGCCGCTGTCGTTGCGACAGCGGGTATCACCACATCATTCGCAGCTCAGGCAATCACGGTTGGCGTCAGCTGGTCCAACTTTCAAGAGGAGCGCTGGCGCACCGACGAGGCGGCGATTGTCGCCGCGCTGGAAGCCGCAGGGGCCGAGTATGTGTCGTCGGACGCGCAGTCGTCCTCGGCCAAGCAGCTCAGCGACATCGAGGCGCTGATCGCGCAGGGTGTGGACGCGCTGATCGTGCTGGCGCAGGACGCGCAAGCCATCGGTCCGGCCGTGCAGGCCGCAGCGGATGAGGGCATCCCGGTCGTCGCCTATGACCGTCTGATCGAGGATCTGCGCGCCTTCTACCTGACCTTTGACAACGTCGAGGTTGGCCGGATGCAGGCCGAAGCCGTGTTCGCCGCGGCCCCCACGGGCCGTTACGTGATGATCAAGGGCTCGCCCACCGATCCGAACGCGGACTTCCTGCGCGGCGGCCAGCAAGAAGTGCTGCAGGCTGCGATCGACAGCGGTGCGATCACCATCGTCGGTGAAGCCTATACCGACGGTTGGCTGCCTGCCAACGCGCAGCGCAACATGGAGCAGATCCTGACCGCTGCCGACAACGGCGTCGACGCGGTTGTCGCCTCGAACGACGGCACCGCTGGCGGTGTTGTCGCGGCGCTGACGGCGCAGGGGATGCAGGGCATTCCCGTCTCGGGTCAGGACGGCGACCATGCCGCGCTGAACCGTGTCGCGCTGGGCACGCAGACCGTGTCGGTGTGGAAAGACGCGCGTGATCTGGGCCGTGTGGCCGCCGAGATCGCCGTCGCCATGGCCAACGGCACCGCGATGGCCGACATCGAGGGCGCGCAGGCCTGGACCTCGCCGTCGGGCACGGAAATGGTGTCGCGCTTCCTGGCGCCGGTGCCGATCACCGCTGACAACCTGGATGTGGTCGTCGATGCCGGCTGGATCACGCAAGAGGCCCTGTGCCAAGGCGTGAGCAACGGCCCGGCGCCGTGCAACTGATCTGACTGTCTGGCCCCGGCGATTGTTGTCGCCGGGGCCTTTCCCTGACGCACCGTGGCTTTGCCGGTGCCCGTCCGCCCCCCTGTGTGAGAGAGACCGCCATGAGCGATACCGCGCGCCCCGTCGAGCAACCCCGGCGCCGCTCGCTGCTCGATTCCCTTGAGATCGACACGCGCCTGCTGGGCATGCTTCTTGCCTTTCTGGTGATCTGCCTTGCCTTCAACTACATGACCGGCGGGCGTTTCCTGAGCCCGCGCAACATTTTCAACCTGTCGATCCAGACGGTCAGCGTGGCGATCATGGCCACCGGGATGGTGTTCGTCATCGTGACGCGGCACATCGACCTGTCGGTCGGCGCGTTGCTGGCCACCTGTTCGGCTTTCATGGCAATGACGCAGCAAAACTGGTTGCCGGGGTATCTGGGGCTGGAGCTGGGCAGCCCGCTGATCGCGCCGGTTGCCATTGCCGTGGGGCTGGTTGCCGGAACGGTGATCGGGGCGGCGCAGGGCTGGTTGATCGGCTATCTGACGATCCCGTCCTTTATCGTGACACTGGGCGGCTTGCTCGTCTGGCGCAACGTGGCGTGGTATCTGACCGGCGGTCAGACCATCGGCCCGCTGGATGAAACGTTTCAGCTGTTTGGCGGCATCAACGGCACGTTGGGCGTGACGCTCAGCTGGGTGCTGGCGGTGCTCGCAGCGGCGGCGGCGGTGTGGTCGGTCTTCTCGGCCCGGCGCGCCAAGCTGGCGCATGAATTCCCGGTCAAGCCGCTGTGGGCCGAGGTCGTCATGGCGGCGATCTTTGCCGGTGCGATCCTTGGCTTTGTGGCGATCCTGAACGCCTATCAGGTGCCCGTTGGCCGGTTGCGCCGGATTTTTGAGGAACGCGGCGAGGTGCTGCCGGATGATTTCACCATGGGTTATGGCCTGCCGATTTCGGTCCTGCTTCTGATCGTGCTGGCCGTGGTGATGACGGTGATCGCCCGCAAGACGCGGCTGGGCCGCTATATCTTTGCCACCGGCGGCAACCCGGATTCGGCCGAGCTGTCGGGGATCAACACCCGCCTGCTGACGGTCAAGGTCTTTGCCCTGATGGGGTTTCTGTGCGGGCTGTCGGCGGTTGTCGCCTCGGCCCGTCTGACCAACCATGCCAATGACATCGGCACGCTGGACGAGCTGCGGGTGATCGCGGCGGCGGTGATCGGCGGCACGGCGCTGTCGGGCGGTATCGGCACGATCTATGGCGCGATCCTGGGGGCGCTGATCATGCAGTCGCTGCAATCGGGCATGGCGATGGTCGGTGTGGACGCGCCGTTCCAGAACATCGTTGTCGGTGTCGTGCTGGTCGAGGCCGTGCTGTTGGACATCGCCTACCGGGTGGCCGCGATCCGGCCCAAGGTGCTGGCCGTGCATCTGATCGTGCTGCCCGTGCTGATGTGGCTGTGGTTTGGCTGGCCGTTCGGGCTGGGGGCTGCCGTTGTGGCGGTGCTCGCCTGGCAGTGGATGCGCAAGAAAGGGGTGATGTGATGACCCGGACGGATACTCCTTTGATCGAGATGCGCGATATCTCGGTGTCGTTTGGCGGGATCAAGGCGGTCGACCGCGTGAGTGTGGATCTCTATCCCGGTGAGGTTGTCGGCCTGCTGGGCCACAATGGCGCGGGCAAATCGACGCTGATCAAGTGCCTGTCGGGCGCGTATCGCAAGGATGCGGGTCAGATCTTTGTCGACGGTGTCGAGGTCGACATCCAGAACCCCCGCGACGCGCGGGAGTACAATATCGAGACGATCTATCAGACGCTGGCGCTGGCCGATAACCTCGACGCGGCGGCGAACCTGTTTCTGGGCCGCGAGCTGACGACAAAGCTGGGTTTTGTCGATGACGGCCGCATGGAGGCCGAGACGCGCAAGATCTTTGCCCGGCTCAACCCCAATTTCCGCAAGTTCAAGGCGCCGGTATCGGCGCTGTCGGGCGGGCAGCGGCAATCGGTGGCGATTGCGCGTGCGGTCTATTTCAACGCGCGCGTGCTGATCATGGACGAACCGACCGCCGCGCTGGGTCCGCAAGAGACGCAGATGGTGGCCGATCTGATCAAGGAGCTGAAAAAGCAGGGCCTTGGCATCTTCCTGATCGACCACGATGTGCATGCGGTGAAAAAGCTGTGCGACCGGGCGGCGGTGATGAAAAACGGCGAGCTGGTCGGCGTGGTCAAAGTCGATGAAGTGACCGAGGATGACATTCTGGGAATGATCATTCTGGGCAAGAAACCTGACCATCTGGCGGCCTGACTTATGTATATCGGATTGGATCTGGGGACGTCGCCGCTCAAGGCGATCCTGATGGATGATGACCAGCGCGTGCTGGCCGAGCATACCGTTGCGCTGAGCGTGCAGCGGCCGCATGACGGCTGGTCCGAGCAAGACCCCGCCTCGTGGGAGCGTGCGGCGATTGATGCGCTCAGGGCGATCCGGCAGCAGAACGACTGCCGGGGACTGCGCGGCATCGGGCTGTCGGGGCACATGCACGGCGCGGTTCTGCTGGACAAGAACGGCGACGTGCTGCGCCCCTGCATGCTGTGGAACGACACCCGCAGCCATGCCGAGGCCGCTGAGATGGACGCCGATCCCCGGTTCCGGGCGGTGACGGGGAATATCGTGTTCCCCGGCTTCACCGCGCCCAAGGTGGAATGGGTGCGGCGGCACGAGCCCGAGATCTTCGACAAGATCGCGATGATCCTGCTGCCCAAGGACTACCTGCGCTATGTGCTGACAGGCGAGTATGTGGCCGAGATGTCGGACGCGGCGGGGACCAGCTGGCTGGACACCGGCGCGCGCGACTGGTCGGACGATTTGCTGGCTGCGTGCGGTCTGTCGCGGGCGCAGATGCCGCGTCTGATCGAGGGCAGCGCGCCCAGCGGCGATCTGCGCGACAAGCTGGGGATTGAGCTTGACCTGCCGATGCTGGTGGTGGCCGGTGGCGGCGGTGACAACGCGGCGGCGGCGATCGGTGCGGGCGTGGTGAAGGATGGCTCGGCGTTTCTGAGCCTTGGCACCTCGGGCGTGCTGTTTGCCGCGAATGACGGCTACCGGCCTGACCCGGCGACGGCGGTGCACACGTTCTGCCACGCGCTGCCGGGGACATGGCATCAGATGGGGGTCATTCTGGCGGCGACGGATGCGCTGAACTGGCTGTCGAAGCTGACCGGGCAGTCGGCGGCGCAGCTGACGCACGGCCTGGGCGATCTGCGCGCGCCGTCGCGCACGCTGTTTCTGCCCTATCTGGGGGGCGAGCGGACGCCGCATAATGACAGCGCCATGCGCGGGCAGTTCCTGCATCTGGACCACGCGACCGACGCGCAGGCGGCGGCGCGGGCGGTGATGGAGGGGGTCAGCTATGCCTTCGCCGATTGCCGCGACGCGCTGGGCGCGACCGGCACGCGGATCGACCGGGCGCTGGCACTTGGCGGCGGGGCGCGGTCGGGGCACTGGCTGGACATGCTGGCGACGGTTCTGGGTTTCCCGCTGGACGTGCCCGAACAGGGCGAGTTCGGCGCGGCGCTGGGCGCGGCACGGTTGGGGATGATGGCGGCGACGGGCGCGGGGGCCGAGATTGCCACGCAACCGCCCGTCGCGCGCAGCCACGAGCCGGACACGGCGCTGGCCCCGGCCTTTGCCGAGGGGCTGGCGCGGTATCGGGCGGCCTATGGGGCGTTGAAGGCGCTTTAACTCAGGCGCAGCAAGGGTTTGCGGCCACCGGGGCGTTGGGACTCGGTGACGGCGGCGCGCCAGTCGGTCAGGGCGAATTCGGTGGTCTCCGGCAGGGGTGCCGCGCGCAGCAGTGGCCAGAGCCGGGCGAAGCGCTCTTGCCACGCGGCAGGGGTCAGCGCGGCGAGGCTGTCGCGCAGGTGAAACCGCGCGTGCCGCGCGCGGACCGGGCCTGCGGGGCGCAGCGGTTGGCCGGTCAGCAACCCGTAGCCGATGAGCGTGGCCTCGGGGGGCAGGGCTTCCAGCACAGCGGTGGCGACCGGGCCGCCCAAGGCATCGAACACCAGATCGGCACGGTGGGCGGCGGTCAGCACAGCGGCGGTGTCGGTCTGTGCGACGGGGGTTATCCCCAGCGCTTGCAGGCGCGGGACACGGGACGGCGAGCGGTAAAGGCCGGTGACCGAGGCCGCGCCCTGGGCCAGTGCCCAGAGGCCGAGATAATCGGCGCAGCTGGACCCCGCACCGCTGAGCAGCACGTGACGCCCTTGGACGGGCCAGAGGTCGAGCAGGGTCAGCGCGGCGAGCGGGTTGATATAGGCGCGCGCGGCGGTGGTATCGGGGATGTCACCCGGCACCGGGATCGCCAGCGCGGGGTCGCTGTTCAGATGCGTCTGCCACGTGCCCTCGCCGCGCAGGGGCAGGACGCGCTGGCCGATCAGGGCCTTGTGCGCGGGCGGGGCGGCGATGACGCGGCCAAGGCCCTCATAGCCCGCAGCCAGCGGTGGGGTGATGCGGTGGGCATAGGCGCCGGTGATCGGGATCAGGTCCGAGGGGTTCACCGGCGCGAGGGACATCGCGACGGTGAGCGCACCGGGCACAGAGGGCAGCTCGGTTTCGTCCAGCGTCAACTGGTCGAGCGGCTGCCCGAAGGCGCGGTAGAGGAGGGACTGGCGGCGCATGGGCGCGGTGTCGCGCCCCGCGCCGCCGGGGTCAAGGTCAGACGCGTTCCAGCGCGATGGCGATGCCCTGACCGACGCCGATGCACATGGTGGCCAGCGCGCGACGCCCGCCGGTTTCCATCAGCTCCAGCGCCGCCGAGCCGGTGATGCGGGTGCCCGACATGCCCAGCGGGTGCCCCAGCGCAATCGCCCCGCCGTTGCGGTTCACGCGGGCGTCGTCATCGGCGATGCCGAGTTGGCGCAGGGTGGCGAGGCCTTGTGATGCGAAAGCCTCGTTCAGCTCGATCACGTCGAAATCAGCGGCGGTCAGGCCCAGCCGGTCCATCAGCGCCTGCGACGCCGGGGCAGGCCCGATGCCCATGATGCGCGGCGGCACGCCCGCTGTTGCACCGCCGAGGATGCGCGCAATGGGGGTGAGGCCGTATTTGCGCGCGGCAGCTTCGGACGCGATGATCACCGCCGCCGCGCCGTCATTGACGCCCGAGGCGTTGCCCGCCGTGACCGTGCCATCTGCGCGGACGATGGGTTTCAGGCGCTCCAGATCGGTCAGCGTGGTCTGCGGGCGCAGGTGCTCGTCGGCGTCCACGGTGGTGACGCCCTTGCGGGTCTTGATCTCGACCGGCGTGATTTCGCGCGCCAGACGGCCCGAGGCCTGCGCCGCGCCTGCCTTTTGCTGCGAGCGCAGGGCGAAGGCGTCCTGATCGGCGCGGCTGATGCCGAAATCCTGCGCGACGTTCTCGCCGGTTTCGGGCATGGATTCCACGCCATACGCCGCCTTCATCGCCGGGTTGATGAAGCGCCAGCCAATCGTGGTGTCATAGACCGCGTTGGTGCGCGAAAAGGCGCTGTCGGCCTTGGGCATCACGAAAGGCGCGCGGGTCATGCTTTCGACGCCGCCGGCGATCATCAACTCGGCCTCGCCTGCCTTGATGGCGCGGGCGGCGGTGATGATCGCATCCATCCCTGACCCGCAGAGCCGGTTGATCGTGGTGCCGGGCACGCTCACCGGCAGGCCCGCCAGCAGCGCGGCCATGCGGGCGACGTTGCGGTTATCCTCACCGGCCTGATTGGCACAGCCGAGGATCAGGTCACCCACCGCGTCCCAATCAACGCCGGGGTTGCGGGCGGCCAGCGCGCGCAGCGGGATCGCGGCCAGATCATCGGGGCGCACGGGGGCCAGCGCGCCGCCGAAGCGGCCAATGGGGGTGCGGATGTAGTCGCAGAGATAGGCGTCGGTCATTTACAGCTCCGGGACGGTCAGGTCTTGGACGGGGGCGTCGATGTGCAGCGGGGCACCGGTGACGGCTTGCAGGTCGTCGAGCGACAGCGCCGCCAGTTTCTCGCGCAAAACAAAGCGCCCGGCGTCGATATCAATCACGGCGAGCGAGGTATAGACCCGCGTGACGCAGGCCACCCCGGTCAGGGGCAGGGTGCAGTGCGCGACCAGCTTGGGTTCGCCCTTTTTGGTGGTGTGTTCGGTGATCACGGCGACGCGCTTTGCCCCGTGGACCAGATCCATCGCGCCACCGACGGCGGGCACGCCGCCCGGCCCTGTGGACCAGTTCGCCAGATCGCCCGATTGCGCGACCTGATACGCGCCAAGGATCGCCACATCCAGATGCCCGCCGCGCACCATGGCAAAGCTGTCGGCGTGGTGGAAGAACGAGGCGCCGGGGTTCAGCGTCACGGCGCGTTTGCCGGCGTTGATCAGATCCCAGTCTTCCTGCCCCGCTGCGGGGGGCTGGCCGAAATCGAGCAGGCCGTTCTCGGTGTGATAGATCGCGCGGCGACCGGCGACCTGAAAACGCGCGACCATCTCGGGGAAACCGATGCCGAGGTTGACGTAGGCGCCATCCTCGATGTCCTGCGCCGCACGCCAGGCGATCTGGGCGCTGGTGAGTTTGACGGTGTCGAGCGTGCTCATGGATAGACCACCTGTTCGCGCGTCAGGACTTCTTCCTGCGCGGGGTTGGGAACGGCGACCACGGCATTCACAAAGATGCCGGGGGTGATGACGTGCTCGGGGTTGATCTGGCCCAAAGGCACGATGCGGCTGGCCTGCACGATGGTCTGCGCGGCGGCCATCGCCATCAGGGGCGCGAAATTGCGCGCAGCCATGCGGTAGGTGAGGTTGCCGTGGGGGTCGGCGTCCTCGGCCTTGATCAGCGCGATGTCGGCTTTCAGCCAGCGCTCTTGCACATACATCCGCCCGTCGAAGTCGTGCTGGGGTTTGCCCTTGGCCAGATCGGTGCCATAGCCGGTGGGGGTGTAGAAGGCAGGAATGCCCGCACCCCCGGCGCGGATGCGTTCGGCCAGCGTGCCTTGCGGGACCAGTTCCAGCTCGATCTGACCGGCGAGATAGGCTTCGTTGAACACCTCGGCATTGGCCGAGCGGGGGAACGAGCAGATCATCTTGCGCACGCGGCCCTGTTCGATCAGGGCGGCCAGCCCGGCGTGGCCGGTGCCGGCGTTGTTGTTGATCACCGTGAGGTCGCGCGCGCCGTGGTCGATCAGCGCATGGATCAGCTCGATGGGTGAGCCAGCGCCGCCGAAGCCGCCGATCATCACCGTCATGCCATCGCGGATATCCGCCACGGCGGCGGCGAGCGAGTCGCGTGTCTTGTCCATAGAGGGCTCCTCTGAAACTGGCTCAGCGATAGCGCGCGGGGGTTGACGGACAAAGCGGATTATTCGGATAGTGAACTTTGTTCGGATTATGAAGGTTAATGTTCGCATGGCGATCAAATCCACCGATTTCATCGGCTCGCTGGCCAAGGGGTTGGCGGTGCTGGAGGGGTTCGGCGCGCAGGGGGCGCGGTTGTCAGTGTCGCAAGCCGCCGAGGCGGCGGGGCTGGACCGCGCCGGGGCGCGCCGCTGTCTGCTGACGCTGGCCGAGCTGGGCTACCTGCAACATGACGGCAAGTTCTTTACCCTGACGCCCAAGGTCTTGCGGTTGGGGATCGGGGCTTTGGCGGCGATGCCCTTGGCGCAGGTGGTGCAGCCGTGGCTGGAACAACTGTCGGAACGGATCGGCGAAAGCGTTTCGGTCAGCGTGCTGGACGAGACCGAGATCGTTTATGTCGCGCGGGCGGCGCAACGCCGGGTGATGTCGATCGGGCTGATGCCCGGCTCGCGCCTGCCGGCGCATTGCACGTCGATGGGGCGGGTGCTGCTGGCGGCGCTGCCCGAGGGGCAGGCGTGGGGGCTGCTTGAACGCTCGGATCTGGCACCGAGGACGGTCTATAGCGTGACGGATCTTGAGGCGCTGAAGGCGCTGCTGGTGCAGGTGCGCGGGCAGGGTTTCGCGCTGGTGGATCAGGAGGTCGAGATCGGCCTGCGCAGTTTGGCGGTGCCGCTGCGCAACGGGCACGGAACGGTGGTGGCGGCGCTGAATGTCGGCGTGGCGGCGGCGCAGCGCAGCGCGGCTGAGCTGGTGGAGCAGGTGCTGCCGCAGCTGAAGGCGGTGCAGGACGGCGTCGCGCGGGTGTTGTTCTAGGCCGTGCGTCAGACCGGCGCGTTCCAGCGGCCATCAAAGGCATGAGCGCGGAAATGTTCGACCAGCGCGTCGATGAACAGGCGGGTGCGCGCGGGCAGGTGGACCCGCGAGGGGAAGACCACATTGGTGGTCAGGCGTGGCAGATCCCAGTCGGGCAGCACGCGTACCAGCCGCCCGGCATCGAGATCGGCGTCGATCACATAGATCGGCTGGGACAGGATGCCGATCCCGTCCAGCGCCGCGCGGCGCAGCAGCCGGCCGTCATTGGCGGTGATGCGGCCCTTGACCGGCAGGCGCAGGGTCTCGGACCCGCGGGTGAAGGACAGGTGCTCCCAGTCATCCGACAAGGTGTAGAGCAGCAGGTCATGCGCGGCCAGATCGGCGGGGGATTGCGGCGTGCCGTGGGTCTTGAGGTAGTCGGGCGAGGCGGCCAGCACCCGCGGGATCTCGGCCAGTTTGCGGATGGTGACCGAGCTGTCCATCTCGACCCGGCGGATGCGGATCGCCAGATCGAGGTCGCTGTCGATCACGTCCAGATAGCGGTTCGAGATCTGCAGATCGACGTCGACTTGCGGATAGCGGCGGGTAAAGGCGCGGATCACCGGCATCAGGTGGATCTGCGCGAAGGACAGCGAGGCCCCGACGCGCAAAACCCCGCGCGGCTCGACCGAGACAAGGCTGATGCTCTCTTCTGCCTGTGACAGCGTGGCGAGGATGTCGCGGGCATGCTCGGCGAAGCGCTCGCCCTCGGGCGTGAGCGACAGATGGCGGGTGGTACGCTGGACCAGCCGCACGCCCAGCCGGTTTTCCAACCCGCTGAGGTGACGGCTGACGCCCGAGACCGACATGCCCAGCGTATCGGCGGCGCGGGTCAGGCTGCGTTCGTCTGCGACACGCACAAAAGCAGTCAGTTCCGAGAAGCGGTCCATTGTTGACCTCAGCGCAAGAAATTTAAGGGAATATTCACATAAAGCGGCGCGGCACTCAAGCCGCAGGTCTGACGGGGCGTGGAATTCTTGCGTGTGTTGCAAAAGTGTTTCCCAATTAACGTGATTTATCCCGCAACTATGCAGTGCCACACTCGGCCACCTGAGTTTGGTCTGGACCCGATGACGCAAGACAACGCCCCCCTTCACGCCACTGGCCCCGCGCCCCTTCCGGGATACGATGGCCGGGGCTTCACCTATGTTGCGCGTCCCGGACGCGTGGTGTTCGGCACAGGCACGCTGGCGCAACTGCCTGCCGAGGTGGACGCGCTGGGGGCCAGCCGCGCGCTGATCCTGTCAACGCCGCAGCAACGCGGGCAAGCCGAAGCGGTGGCGCAGTTGCTGGGCGCGCGGGCGGTGGGCATCTTTGACGGCGCGGCCATGCACACGCCGGTCGAGGTGACGCAAACCGCGCTGGCTGTGCTGGGCGATATCAAGGCGGATGTGCTGGTCGCGATTGGCGGCGGTTCGACGACCGGGCTGGGCAAAGCCTTGGCCCTGCGCACGGATTTGCCGCAGGTGGTGCTGCCGACGACCTATGCCGGGTCCGAGATGACGCCGATCTTGGGCGAGACCGAGGGCGGCGTGAAGCGCACGCAGAGCAGCGACAGGGTGCTGCCCGAGGTGGTGATCTATGATGTGGCGCTGACGCTGGGCCTGCCGGTGGCGATGTCGGTGACCAGCGGGCTGAACGCCATCGCCCACGCGGTCGAGGCGCTCTATGCCCAGAACGCCAATCCGGTGGTCGATCTGATGGCGCTTGAGGCGATCGGCGCGATCAGCGCCGCGCTGCCGGTGATCGTGCGCGAGCCGGGCAACGGGCAGGCTCGGTCGCAGGCGCTGTATGGTGCGTGGCTGTGCGGCATCTGTCTGGGGGCGGTCGGCATGGCGCTGCATCACAAGCTTTGTCACACGCTGGGCGGCAGCTTCGGGCTGCCCCACGCCGAAACCCACACCGTCATCCTGCCGCACGCGCTGGCATATAACGCCCCGGCGATCCCCGGCGTGATGGCGCGTCTGGCGCGGGTGCTGGGGCCGGACCCGGCGCGGGCGCTGTTCACGCTGGCGGCTGAAGGGGGTGTGCCGACCTCGCTTGCGGCGCTGGGCATGCCCGGGGACGGGCTGGACCGCGCCACCGCGCTGGCGCTGGCCAATCCCTATTGGAACCCGCGCGCGCTGGAGGCGGCCCCCTTGCGGGCGTTGCTGGCCCGCGCGCAGGCGGGCGCACCGCCGATGCTGGAGGAGAGAGCATGAGCGCGTATTTGACCGAAGAAACCTCGACCCAGACCGTCAACGCCCGGATGGACACCAGCGCGGACCCGCGGCTGCGCCGGGTGATGGGGGCACTGGTCGAACACCTGCACGCCTTCATCAAGGACGTCGAGCTGACCGAAGAGGAATGGGGCGTCGCCATCGATTTCCTCACCAAGACCGGCCAGATCTGCGGCGACACGCGGCAGGAATTCGTGCTGTTGTCGGACGTGCTGGGCGTGTCGATGCTGGTCGACGCGATCAACCACCGCTTCGAGCAGGGCGCGACGCCAACCACGGTTTTCGGCCCGTTCCACGTCGAGGGCGCGCCTGAGCGGGCGATGGGCGCGTGTATCAGCGCCGATGGCAAGGGCGAGATTTGTCTGTTCGAGGGGCGGGTGACCGATCTGGACGGCAACCCGGTCGAAGGCGCCTGTCTGGATGTGTGGTCCGACAATGCCGACGGGTTCTATGACGTGCAGCAGCCCGGCATCCAGCCGCAATGGAACAACCGCGGGATTTTCCGCACCGGGCCGGACGGGCGCTATGCGTTTCGCGGCATCCGTCCGATCTCGTACCCGATCCCCGATGACGGGCCGGTCGGCAAGATGCTGGCGGCGCTGGGGCGGCATCCGTGGCGGCCTGCGCATATGCATTTTCTGGTCTCGGCCCCGGGCTTTCGCCGGGTGATCACCCACACCTTCGTGGCGGGCGATCCCTATCTGACCTCGGACGCCGTGTTCGGCGTCAAGGATGCTCTGATCGTCGATTTCGAGCGGGTCGAGACCGCGTCCGAGATCTGGCGCGCGCCGTTCGATTTCATTTTGCAGCGCGCCTGAGCGCTGCGGTTTCCCATCCCTCTGTACAGAAAGACAGCGACATGAAGATCAGCCCCCCTGACGCCCTCGTTTCGGCTATCGCGCCGGCGGTTGCCGATTTCCTCAAGGCCCCCAAGATGCTGATCGGACGCGATCAGGTCGCGGCGGCCAAGGGCGCGACCTATCCGGTCTATAACCCCGCAACCGGGCTGGAGCTGGCGCAGGTGCCCGCCGGCACGGCCGAGGATGTGGATCTGGCCGTGCGCGCGGCGCAGGCGGCATTCACCGGGCCGTGGTCGCAGATGCTGCCGGTCACGCGGCAGAACCTGATGTTGAAACTGGCGCAGCTGATCGAGGATAACGGCGAGGAACTGGCGCAGCTCGAGACGCTGAACAACGGCAAATCGATCATGCTGTCGCGTCTGGTCGAGGTGCAATCCTCGGCCGAATACATCCGCTACATGGCGGGCTGGGCGACCAAGATCCAAGGGTCGACGCTGGATGTGTCCATCGCGATCCCGCCGGGCATGCAGTATCAGGCCTATACCCGCAAAGAGGCGGTCGGCGTGGTGGCGGCGATCACGCCGTGGAACTTCCCGCTGAACATGGCGGTGTGGAAGATCGCGCCCGCGCTGGCGGCGGGGTGCACGGTGGTGCTGAAACCGGCGGAGGAGACGCCGCTGACCTCGATGCGTCTGGCGCAGCTGTGTCTTGAGGCCGGGTTCCCCGAGGGCGTGGTCAACGTGATCACCGGCATGGGCGAGGATGCGGGCGCGCCGCTGGTGGCGCATCCGGGCATCGCGAAGATCACCTTCACCGGCTCGACCGAGACCGGCAAGCTGATCGGCGTTCAGGCGATGAAGGACATGAAGCGCGTCACGCTGGAGCTGGGCGGCAAGGCCCCGATGGTGATGTTCGACGATATGGATCTGGACCTGCTGGGGGCGGCGGCGGGGATCGGCGCGTTCTTCAACTCGGGCCAGACCTGCTGCGCCGGGACGCGGATCTATGCGCAAAAGGGCATCTACGAGAAGGCGCTCGAGGTGATCGCCAATGTCACCCGCAGCCTGCCGATCGGCCCCGGCCTGAACCCCGGCAACCAGATCAACCCGGTGGTCTCGGCCCGGCATCAGGCGCATGTCAAAGCCTGCATCGCGCGCGGCATCGAGCAGGGGGCGAAGCCTGTCATCGGTGGCAGCGCGCCCGAGGCCGGCTTCTACGTCGCACCCGAGCTGTTCACCGATGTGCGTCAGGATATGGGTCTGATGCAGGAAGAGATTTTCGGCCCCGTCGTCACCATGACGCCCTTTGACGACCCCGAGGACGCGATCCGCATGGCCAATGACACGCGCTATGGTCTGGGCGCGTCGATCTGGACCAGCGATCTGAACAAGATGATGCGCTATGTGCCGCGCATTCAGGCCGGGACGGTCTGGGTCAACAGCCACAATATTCCCGACCAGAACATGCCGTTTGGGGGCGTCAAGCAATCGGGCATCGGGCGCGAGCACGGGGCGGGGGCGCTGGACAACTACCTCGAAACCAAGTCGGTCTGCATCGCATACCGTTGACAACAAAAGGGGCGGCCTGCGGGCCGCCCCTTTTGCTGCGTGTCGTGTGACCTCAGGGTTTCATCAGCATCGATTTGGACGGGTAGTCCGACGCCCAGGTCGCGGGCAGGGGGGCGACGAAGACGTTCTCGGTCCGGGTCCGGGTGATGCGCCACTGGCCGTCGGCCTCTTTGCGGAACCCGTTGAACAGCCGCGACGAGCGCAGCAGCGCCTTGCCGTCGGAAAAGAGCCAGGGCTGCATATGGACCCATTGGCCATCCGCCGTGACGCCATCGGCGTTCACGTAGATCTGCTCGGACGTCAGGTAGTGACAGTTCAGGATCAGCGCCGGGTCTTGCTTGCCGCCCCAGAAACCCTCGAAGTGCTTGCGGATCGCGGGCGCTCCGACGGCGCGGCCAAACTGGTTGTCGTAGTATTCGCCCACGCCTTCCCAGACGGCGTCTTCGGTATAAAGCGCCATGATCAGGTCGATGCGCTCGGCATCGTCGGCGACGCCGAATTCCGGCATCGGCGTGTCGCACAGAAACATGTAGCGGGCTTGAATGCGGCGGATCTCGGCCTCGGCTTCGAGGATCTCGATGCGGCGGGTGAGGGCGGCGAGTTGGGTGTCTTGGGTCATGGGACCTCCTGAGCATCGGCCATCGGGGGCCGGGGTACGATGCGGGAACGGTAAAGACACTGGGCTTCGGGTCAAGCGGTAATATTCACGTAATTCCGATCGTACCGCCGCAAAACAGTCTTGCGAATTTCGCAAAAGATAACGGTAATATTCATGTTATCGTTACACGGATGAGCGCCCGGCGACAGGACGCTCCCTGGCTGGTCCGCCACAGGCGACCGGCCCGCGATGCTGCGCGCGCATCTGTGTAAGGCACTGTAAAAACTGCAGATCACGCGAAATTTGTGCTTGATCGCTTTTCGTTTTACGGTAATTTTCACGTAGTAAATCACGCAATGAAAAGCCGACTCACCCATGTCCGTCCCTCCGACTGTTGCAAAACACGCCCTTGTCGCCCCGCTGGATCTGGGCGGTGACGGCCTGCGCGTGGTGGTCAAAGATTGCATTGATATTGCCGGTTACGCGACGCGCTGCGGCTCTCGCGCCTTTGACGACGCAGTGCCTGCGGACCGTCATGCCGAGGTGGTGCAGGCGCTGCTGGACGCCGGGTGCCGGATCACCGGCAAGACCAACATGCACGAGCTGGCATACGGCATGACCGGGGTGAACGAGGCTTACGGCACGCCGGTCAACCCGCGCTGGCCGGACCGGATTCCGGGTGGCTCGTCCTCGGGCTCGGCGGTGGCGGTGGCGGCGGGGATCTGCGATTTCGGCGTTGGCACCGATACCGGCGGTTCGGTGCGCCAACCGGCGATCTGTTGCGGCGTCTACGGTATCAAGCCGACCTATGGGCGGATCTCGCGCAAGGGGCTCAGCCCGGCGGCATCGTCGCTGGATTGCGTCGGCGCTTTCGCCCGCGACATGGACATGCTGATCGCCGCGATGCAGGCGATGGACCCAAGCTTTGCGCCCGTCACCCTGACCACCGCACCGCGTCTGGCGCGCATCAAGGCCGAGCTGGACGACGAGGTCGGTCAAGCGCTGGTCTATGCCCTGATGGAGGGCGCTCCCGAGGTCGACTACGTGACGCTGCCCTCGCTGGAGGCGGCGTTTGCGGCGGGCATGACGGTGATCGGCGCGGAAACCGTCGCGGCCTTCGGGCATCTGCTGGATGAGGGCGCGCCTCTGGGCGCTGACATCCGTGCCCGCCTGACGGCCAGCCGCGCGATCACCCCCGACCAACTGGCGCAGGCCGAAGCCGTGCGCGCGGCGTTCACCGCCGAGGTCGACGCGGTGCTCGCCACAGCCGAGGCGCTGATCACCCCGGCGCTGCCGATGGTGCCGCCGACCCTGACCGAGGCGCAAGACCCCAAGACCGTGCTGCCGCTGACGCGCTTTCTGCGCCCGTTCAATCTGAGCGGCCACCCCGCGATCGTGATCCCCTCGCGCCGCCCGTCCGACGGGCTGCCGGTCGGGCTGCAACTGGTGGGGCGCAAGTATGACGATGCCCGGCTGTGCGCCATTGCGAAATGGCTGGCCGAAAGCCTTCCGGCCTTCAAGGAAAAGGACGCTGTTTGATGAGTGTGACAACCGAGCTGAAACCCGATCTGGCGGCCGAGAAAGCCCGCGTGCTGGCACAGATCCGCGCCCGGCGGGCCGAGTTCACCGCGCTGCGCCATGTGCCGGTCGATATGGTGGCCGAGCTGAAGAAGATCGGTGTTTACCGCGCCTTTGTGCCCGAGCGGTTTGGCGGCGACGGGCTGACCCCGTCGCAGTTCTGCCGCCTGATCGAGGATATCTCTGCCGCCGACGCCTCGACCGGCTGGGTGGCCAGCTTCGGGGTTTCGGCGACCTATCTGGCCGCGCTGCCGGTCGATACCTATGCCCAGATCTTCGGCAAGAACCCTGACACGGTATTCGCGGGCGCGATGTTCCCGCCGCAACCGGCCGAGATCGTCGACGGCGGGTTCAAGGTGCGGGGGCGCTGGCCGTGGTGCTCGGGCGTGATGGGGGCCGATATCGTCGGTGCCGGGATCAAGGTGAGCGGCGACAACAGCCCGCTGCCGCGCGTCGCGGTGATGCCGCGCAGCAAGGTGACGGTGGACGAGACCTGGCGTTCGGTTGGTCTGTCGGCGACCGGCAGCCACGACACGGTGGTCGAAGATGTGGTGGTCGCGCCCGAGTGGACCTTTATCCGCGGTGGCAAGCCGATGATGGAGGACCGCGTGTTCCACTATCCGGCGATGGCGCTGGCGGCGCAGGTGCTGGCCGTTGTCGCGCTGGGCACCGCGCGCGAGGCGCTGGACTGGCTGCACGGCGACGCGATGCGCCGGGCCTCGATCACCGGTGCCCCCAGCCCGGGCGCGCGCCCCTATGTGCAGGCCGAATACGCCAAGGCCGAGAGTCTGCTGATGGGCGCGCGGGCGGCATTTTACGACACGATTGACCAGGCCTGGGAGCAGATGCTCACCCAAGGCGCGGTCGACCGCCAGACCCATGTGCGTCTGCGGATGGTCGCCAGCAAGGCCGCGCATGACGGGGCCGAGGCGGCGCGGCTGGCTTTCGTTCTGGGCGGCTCGGACGCGATGTTCACCGGGCATCCGCTGGGTCGCTGCATGATCGACGCGGCCTGCGTCGCCCAGCACGCCTTTATGGGCGAGGGCACCTGGACCGCTGCCGGGGCCACGCTGTTCGAGCAGCCCACCGTGCCCGGCTTCCCCTGATCCGCCCCCTGCGGGCTGCCCCTGATTTTCCGAAAAGGACCGTTTCATGACTGACCAGACCCCGATCCGCACCTTGTTGTGCATGAACAACCACCAAAGCTTTTTCGATCTGCCCTTTGACCAGATCGGCAAGGTCTGGAAGGCAACGCAGGCCTATATGTCGGGTGTCGCCGGTATCGAGGGCGCCACGATCATCGGCACCTTCGATGACGACCAGACGATGGTCGGCACCTCGCGCGGGTTTCCCTTCACCTGGTACATGCTGGTCGATTTCCCCAACCGCGACGCGGTCAAGGCTGCCTGCAACCTGCTGCGCACCATCGAGGTGGGCGACGACGGTCACCGCCTTTGGAAATACATGAGCGTCGAGGCCCGTCTGGGCCGCGCGCTGGAAATCCCTCAAGCCCACAGGAGCTGAACCCATGTCCCTGGACACGCCGAAATTCAGCGATCTCGACGCGCTTTACAGTGCCGACTCCAAAGTCGCGACCGCGATGTACGAAGACCCTGACCTGTTCGCCGAAGAGATGGAGCGCATCTTCAAGCGGACCTGGGTCTGGGTCGCGCATGAAAGCGAATTCCCCGACAAGGGCTCGTTCAAGCTGTCCACTGTCGGGCTTGAGCCGGTCATCGTGGTGCGCGACCGCAAGGACAAGATCCACGTCATGGTCAACCGCTGCCGCCACCGGGCGGCGACGGTCTGCGAGGTCAAGAAGGGCAAGACCAGCTCGTTCCAGTGCCCGTACCACGGCTGGGGCTATGGTCTGGACGGCAGCCTGCGTGCCTTGCCGTACCCTGAGCAATACGGCGACGATTTCGACAAGGCGCAGCATGGTCTGCTCAAGCTGCGGGCCGAAAGCTACAACGGCATGGTGTTCGCGACCTTCAACGAGGACGCCGAGCCGCTGGTCGATTTCCTTGGCCCGCAGGTGTGCCGCTACATCGACCTGTTCATGAAGCAGGGCGGCGGGTTCCCGATCAAGGTCTTGGGCGAGCATCAGTTCACCGTGCCGATGAACTGGAAGGTTCAGCTGGAGAACACCACCGACGGCTACCACTTCCCGGTCGTGCACAAGAGCTTCATGCAGACGCTCGACGGCGAGACGAACGACATGTTCGACTTTCTGGAAAAGGGCAAAGGCTGGGTCGAGGATCTGGGCAACGGCCATTCGGTGATGGTGATGATCCCCGAGCTGATCGATCTGGATGACAACCTCGACGCGCCGATCCCCGACCGCTTTGCCGAGCTGGCGCAGGAGCTGCGTGACGACGGGTATCCCGAGGATCAGGTCAAGAAGATCGTGCGCGCTGTTGGCGGGGCCGGGTTCAACCTGAACCTGTTCCCCAACGTGTCCTTCAGTCTGGCCTTCTTCCGCGTGCTGACCCCGGTCACCGTCGAGCGCACCGATATCCGCCACATGGCGCTGGGCATGGACGGCGGCCCTGCCGCCGCCAACCGGATGCGTCTGCGGCTGCATGAGCATTTTCAGGGGCCGATGGGCTTTGGATCGCCCGATGACGCCGAGGTCTGGGAACGCGTGCAGCGCGGGACCAAGGGCGGCGAGGCGCTGCCGATTCTGGTGAACCGCGGTCTGATCGACGAAGTGCCCGGCGAAGCGGGGCCGAAGGGGCATATCAGCGCCGAAACCGGCATGCGCGCGGCCTACACGATGTGGAAAAGGATGATGGCGCAATGAAGGACGTGACCAACACTCAGGATCTGGCGCTGCTGTCGCAGGTCAGCGCCTTCATCTGGGCCGAGGCCGATATGCTCGACGCCAAGGCCTATGAGGACTGGCTGGAGCTGTGGACCAGGGATGGGCTCTACATCATGCCGATGGGCGAGGGCGAGGATTACGCCAACAGCCTGAACCTGTGCTACGACAACGACAAGATGCGGCGCGATCGCATCGGGCGGTTCCGGCAGGGGTTCTCGATCTCGTCCGCGCCTGCGGCGCAGACGGTGCGGGCGATGTCGCGCTTCGTGATCGAAAAGGTCGAGGGCGATACAGTCACCGTCCGCTGCGCCGAGCAGCTGGTCGAGGACAAGTTCGGCCGCCAGCGCCTGTTCGCCGCCAACACCACCTACACGCTGATCCGCCAGCCCGAGGGCGGTTTCAGGATCGCGCAGAAGGTGGCGCGGTTGCTCAATTCTGACGGGATGCTGACCTCGCTCAGCTATCTGTTCTGATGGGGGCCCCTTTGCCAGAGCAAATCCAGACCGCCGTGATCACCGGTGCGGCGAACGGTTTTGGTGCCGTTGCCGCCCGCGCGCTGCACCGCGCGGGCTACCGCGTCATCATCACCGACATCGTGCACGAACCGGCGCTGGCACTGGCCAACGCGCTGGATCTGGCGGGCGACACGGCGGTTGCCGCGACGCTGGACGTCACAAAGCCTGAGGATTTTCAGGCGGTGCTGGACAAGGTGGTGGATCGCTGGGGCTCGGTCGAGGTGTTGGTCAACAACGCCGCGCGCACGGCGGTCAAGCCGGTGCTCGACATCGACCCGGCCGATTTCAACGCCATCCTGACCACCAATGCGGGCGGCACCTTTGCCGGCAGCCAGATCTTTGGCCGCTATTTCAAGACACGCGGCTATGGGCGGATCGTCAACATGGCCTCGCTGGCCGGACAGAACGGCGGCACCGCGACGGGCGCGCATTATGCCGCCTCGAAAGGCGCGATCCTGACGCTGACCAAGGTTTTCGCCCGCGATCTGGCGGCGTTCGGGGTGACCTGCAACGCCATCGCGCCGGGGCCGATGGACACGCCGCTGGTGCGTGAGGTGCTGGGCGACGGCATCGACAAGGCCATGGCGGCCATTCCGGTCGGCCGGTTGGGCGATCCTGACTTCGTGGCCGAGATGGTGGTGATGCTGGCCAGCCCCAAGGCGGCGTTCGTCAACGGCGCGTGCTGGGACGTGAACGGCGGGATCTATCCGCGATGAGCACTGGCACCCCCCTGACCCTGCGCGTCACCGAGCGGCTGGATGACCGCGGCGCAATCGCCCGTATCCGGCTGGAGCCGGTGCAGGGCACCTTGGTGCCGTTCACCGCAGGCGCGCATCTGGACCTGCATCTGGTCGAGAACACGCTCGATCTGTGGCGGCAATATTCGCTGTGCTCGGACCCGGCGGAAACCGGGTTTTACGAGATCGGCGTGCTGAAAGACCCGGTCAGCCGGGGTGGCTCGGAGGCTGTACACCGGCTGGCGGTCGTCGGGGCCGAGCTGAGCGTCGAAGGTCCGCGCAACCATTTCCCGCTGGCCGAGGACGCCGCGCAATCGGTGCTGATCGGCGGCGGGATCGGCATCACGCCGATGATCGCCATGGCCAAGCGGCTGCACGCGCTGGGCCGCGATTTCGTGCTGCATTACTGCACGCGCTCTGAGAGCGTCACGGCGTTTCTGGACACGCTGCGCGCGGCGCCCTTTGCCGACCGGGTTGTGTTCCACTTCGACGATGGCGCGGCAGACCAGAAGCTGGATCTGGCCCGCGATCTGCCCGCCCCGGCGGCTGACACGCATCTTTACGTATGCGGGCCGCAGGGCTTCATGGACTGGGTGCTGGGCGCGGCCGAGACGGCAGGGCACGCCAGCGGGCAGGTGCACCGCGAGTATTTCTCGGCGGATGTGGATCTGACCGGCGAGGGGTTCGAGGTCGAGGCGCGCGCCTCGGGGATCACGGTCAAGGTTGGCCCCAAGGACACCATCGCCAAGGCGCTGATGGCGGCGGGCGTGAAGCTTGAGGTCAAATGCGAAGAGGGCGTCTGCGGCACCTGTGTCACCGACGTGCTCGAGGGCGAGATCGACCACCGGGACCAGTTTCTGACCGACGACGAACGCGAAGACGGCGATCTGATTTGCGCCTGCTGTTCGCGCGCCAAGGGTGCGCGGCTGGTGCTGGACATCTGAAAGGGGACAGCGCGATGGAACTGACCGAAACACAACAGGCGTTCCGCGAGGGCATGAGCCGTCTGGGCGCTGCGGTGAACCTGATCACCACCGACGGGCCGGGCGGGCGGCATGGCATCACCGCCTCGGCGGTGTGCTCGGTCACCGACAACCCGCCGACGCTGCTGGTCTGCGTCAACCGCAACGCCTTTGCGCATGACCGGTTCGTGCAGAACGGCGTGCTTTGCGTCAATGTGCTGGCCGCCGACCATCAGGCGTTGTCGGGTCTGTTCGCGCGCTATGTCGAAGGCGTGGACCGCTTTGCCCATGGCGACTGGACGCTGGCCGAGACCGGCTCGCCGGTGCTGGCCGATGCCAATGTCGCGTTTGACTGCAAAGTGACGGCGACCCATGCGCAGGGCACCCACACGGTGTTTTTCTGCGAGGTCGTCGCGGTGCGGATGCGCGAGACCGCGCGGCAGGGGCTGGTGTGGTTCAGCCGGGACTATCACCATCTGGCAGCAGAACGCTGAATGGCCGCGCAGGGATCAGAGCTTTTGCAACTGGACCTGCGCCTTTTCCAGCAAGGTGTTCAGCTGCGCGACCTCGTCGTCGGTGAAGGCCTCGAAGGTCGCCTCGAAGATCCGCTTTGCCTCTTCCATCGCGGCCTTGCGCAGACGGTCGCCGTCGGGCGTCAGGCACACCTCGGTCACGCGCCCGTCGCTGGGGCGCACGCGGGTCGTCACCAGCTTCTCGCCGATCATCCGCTGCACGATCTTGGTCGTGGTGTTCAGCTTGAGCGCCGAGAAATCCGCGATTTCCGAGATCGACAGATATTCGTCTTCAAACAGGCACATCAGCGCGCGCCAGCGGGCGATATCCAGCCCCAGCGGTTTGATCCGCCGTTCCAGCGCGTTCACGTAGCCCGCGCTGACATGGCTGACCCAGAAGAACGGCCAGTGGCGTTTGAAGTGGCTGGGATTTTCATCCAGGCGCGGTTGATTGGTCATCGCTCGAAGTCCTCAGACAGCCCGCACCGCGCCGTGCGGCGCTGCATGCCCGCGACCGGCTAGCGCCAGAGCGGATCCAGTTTTGCCTAACTATAACACTCGACAACAGGAAGGAACGTGAAAATGAATGCAATCTCGAAATTACTCGGCGTCACGGGGCTGGCATCCGCGCTGGCGTTTGGCGCGGCTGAGGCACAGACGGTTCTGACGCTCAACAGCTGGCTTCCGCCCTCGCATCCGCAGGTCGCGCAGCTGATGGTGCCCTTCGCCGAGGATGTCGCGCGGGTCACCGAGGGCCGCGTGCAGATCCAGATCCTGCCCGCGCCGCTGGGGCCGCCCTCGGCGGCGTTCGATCTGGCGCTGAACGGCGTCGCGGATATCACCTATTCGGTGCAGGGCTATACGCCGGGCCGGTTCCGCACGGCGGCGCTGGCGGAACTGCCCTTCCTGAGCGATGACGCGGTGGTGTCGTCGGTGGCCTATTGGCGCGTGCAGGACGCGATGCTGGCGCAGGCCGGGGAATACGCGGGGGTCAAGGTGCTGTCGGTGTTCACCCATGGGCCGGGTGAGATTTTCTCGTCCTCGCCCATCGAAACTGTCGATGACATCGACGGGCTGAAGATCCGCGTCGGCTCGACGGTGGCGCATGATCTGGCGACCCTGCTGGGCGCGGTGCCGATCGAAGGGCCGTCGCCGCGGGCCTATGAGCTGCTCAGTCAGGGCGTGGCGGACGGGATCTTTTTCCCGTTCGAGACGGTGAATTTCTTCAACCTGCAGGATCTGGTGAGCAGTGCCTTCACCGCGCCGGGCGGTATCTACAACACCGCGATGTTCATGGTGATGAACCAGGGCGCGTGGGACCGGCTGTCGGCCGAGGATCAGGCCGCGATCGAACCCCTGCTGGGCGAGGCGCTGGCGCGTCGCGCCGGTGAGATGTGGAACGCAGCCGATGCGGCGGGTCGCGCGGCGATGGCGGACAGCGTGACGTTCCATCAGGCGACCGAGGCCGACGTGGCGCAGCTGCGCGCGCGGTTTGCCCCGGTGGTCGCGGCCAATCTGGCGCTGGTCAGCGAGACCGGCGTGGACGGCGCGGCGGCCTATCAGATGCTGCTGGACGAAGTGGCTGCTCTTGAGGCCGGACACTGATGCAATCCTTGCGAGACAAGGCCAGCAGCTTTGGCGCGCTCCCCGACCGGGGGCGCGCGTGCTGAAACTGGCGATCCAGCTCGTCTGCAGCGTGCTGCTGATGGTGATGATGGTGCTGACCGTGACCGATGTGCTGGGCCGCTATCTGTTCAACGCGCCGGTACGCGGGGCGACGGAAGTGACGGAGTTGTTGCTGGCGGCGGTGATCTTTGTCGGGCTGCCCGCAACCACGCTGGATCGCGAGCACGTGACGGTTGACCTGCTGACCGGGCGCATGCCCGGCTGGCTGCGCGCGGTGATCGCGCCTTTGGTGCTGCTGGCCTCGGCCGGGGTGCTGGCGGCGATTGCCTGGCGGCTTTGGGTCGTGGGCGCGCAGATCGGCGGCTACAACGGCACAACCCAGTCGCTGAAAGTCCCGCTGGCCCCGGTGATCGAGGGCATGGCGGTGCTCTGCGGGCTGGCCGTGCTGATCATGCTGGCTCAGCTCTTGCCGCGCCGCTCGGAGCACGCCGATGGCTGAGTGGGAAATCGGAATCGCGGTGCTCTTTGCGCTGTTGCTGGTGGGCGTGCCGATCAGCTTTGCGCTGGCGCTGGTCGGCACGGTCGGCACCGCGTCGATCATCGGCATCAACCCGGCGCTGTCGCTGCTGGGCCAGACCTATGCCGAGAACAGCCGCAGCTACACGCTGTCGATCCTGCCCTTGTTCCTGATGATGGGCAATTTCGTCGTGCAATCGGGCATCGCGCAGGATCTTTATACCGCCGCCTATGCCTGGCTCAGGCACAAGCGCGGCGGGCTGGCGATTGCCACGGTGGTCGCCTGTGGCGGGTTCTCGTCGGTGTGTGGCTCGTCGCTGGCGACGGCCTCGACCATGGCCAAGATCGCCATGCCGTCGATGCGGCGCTTCAGCTATCCCGACCATCTGTCGACCGCGTCCATCGCGGCGGGCGGCACGCTGGGCATCCTGATCCCGCCGTCGGTCATTCTGGTCTTTTACGGGATCATGACGCAGCAGGACATCGGCAAGCTGTTTCTCGCCGGAATCCTGCCGGGGATTCTGGGCGTTCTGCTCTATGCGCTGGCCGTGCGGATTTCGGTGGCACGGCTGCAAACCGATCTGCCGGTCGAACCCAAACTGCCGCTGATCGACCGGATCCGGGCACTCAAGGGCATCACCGGGGCGCTGGGGCTGTTCGTCTTCGTGATGGGCGGGATTTACCTTGGCGTGTTCACCCCGACCGAAAGCGCCGGGATGGGGGCAGGGGGGCGTTTCTGCTCGCGCTGGTGCAGGGCCGCCTGACCCTGCAAGACACGATGAACACGCTCTATGAAACCGCCAAGACCACGGCGATGATGTTCTTCATCCTGTTCGGCGCGCTGACGTTTGCCAATTACGTCAACCTCTCGGGGATGACGCGCGACGTGCAGTCGCTGGTCATGTCGATCAATGACCCGCTGTTGGCGCTGCTGGCAATCACGGCGATCTATCTGCTGCTGGGCTGCGTGCTGGAGGGGTTGTCGATGATCACCCTGACGGTGCCGATCTTTTATCCGATCGTGGCGGCCCTGGGCTATGATCTGATCTGGTTCGGCATCTTCGTCGTGATCGTGACCGAGGTCAGCTATATCACCCCGCCGGTGGGGCTGAATGCCTTCGTGCTGCGCGCGGTGGTCAAGGATGTGCCGCTGGGCACGATCTTTCGCGGGCTGACGCCGTTTCTGGCGGTGGATGTGCTGCGGGTGGCGCTGATCGTGGCCTTCCCGATCATCGTTCTGCTGATCCCCAACATGATGTGACCCTACGCGTCCGGCTCGTGCGGGCCGGGCGCGTTTTCCTCCCAGCCTTTGCGCGCGCGCCAGAAGGCGGTGCCATCGGCGTATCCCAATGCAGTGGCGACATCGCCGACGCGGGTGCCGAGCGCCAGAAGCCGGTCGGCGGTGGCGCGGCGGCGGTCGGTGACGATCTGGCGCAGACTGGTCCCTTCCTGAGACAATTTGCGCTGCAACGTCCGCGGGGATTCCCCCATCCGCGCGGCCAGCGCGACCAGCGTGACCGGCGTTCGGCCCAGCGTGGCCGAGACCAGCGCCTCGATCTGCTGGGTCACGGTGTCGGCTTCGGGGATCAGGCCGATCAGTTCCGCGATGTGGCGTTCGAGCGCCGTGATCAGGGGTTTATCCTCGACCCGGACGCCCTGTTTCGAGAAATCGGGGTCGATCAGGATGCGGTTGGCGGCCTGCCCGAACTGCAGCGGGCAGCGAAAGCACTTCTCCAGCACGCTGGTGTCGGCAGGTGCCGGGTGTTCGAATTGCACGCCCAGCGGCGGGGTGCGGCCGCCGAAGCCGCTGCGCAGGATCTGCATCAGCGAGACCATCGAGAACTCGGCATCCTGCTCGCGTGGCCAGGCTTTGTCGGTGGCGATCCGGTATGAGAACACATGCGCATCGGCGGTCTCGACGAACGAGGCTTCGGTCATGTGCTGCAAGGCACTGGTATAGCGGGCGAAGCGGTGCAATCCGGTGGCGATGCTGCTCGACAGCGACAGCAGGATGCCGACCGGGCCGACATCGCCCGCGCGGATCTCAAGCCCCAGCCGCGCGCCAAGCGCCGGGTCGCGCATCTGCACCGCCGCATCATCGAAGAACGCCAGATACGCGCCCATCGGCACCGCGCCATACGGATCGTCCAGCAGGCTGCGGCTGATGCCGTGGCGGCGCAGCAGAAGATCGGTGTTCTGGCGCGAGTCATCAAGCTTGCGCGCAATCGTCGCCAGAACCGAGCTGCGCACGGCGGCAAAGAGCGACGAAGAAGGCAGATTTGCAGACGGCATGGCGCAAATTATCGGATAATTGGCGCGTGTTCCAATGGTTTTTGGGCCGAGTCCTGCGAGACTTTTCGTAGGATTCCGGGCGCGGGATCAGGTCAGACTGGCCCCAGCGCGCTCAGGCCCCCTTCAACGCAGACAGGACCAGCGCGATGCTTGACCGCAATAACTTCCTGAAGGACCAGAACACCCTTCACCAATTCCACCCGATGACACACCCGCTGATTTCGCGTGAGCATCGCCCGCAGATCATCGTCGATAGTGATGGCTGTTATGTGACGGATATCGACGGCAACCGCATGGTCGATGGTCTGGGCGGTTTGTGGAACGTCAACGTCGGCCACAACCGGGCCGAGGTGAAAGCCGCAATCGTCAAGCAGATGGACCGCATCAGCTATTATTCCTCGTTTGCCGGGACGGCCACCGCGCCGTCGATCGAGCTGTCGGCGCGGGTGTGTCAGATGGGCGCGACCGAAGAGGTCGACAAGGTGATGTTCTCGGCCAATGGCTCGGATGCGGTGGAAACCGCGCTCAAGCTGGCGCGGCAATACTGGAAGCTGGTCGGCGAGCCGATGCGCACCAAGTTCATCTCGCTGAAACAGGGCTACCACGGCGTGCATTTCGGCGGGCTTTCGGTGAACGGCACGCCGTATTACCGCACCGTTTACGAACCGCTGCTGCCCGGCTGTTTTCAGATCGACACGCCCTGGACCTATCGCAACCCGTATTCCGAAGACCCGGCCGAGCTGACCAACGCGGTCATCACCCAGCTTGAGCGCACGATCTATCATGAAGGCGCGGGCACCATCGCCGCCTTCATCGCCGAACCCATTCAGGGCGCGGGCGGGGTCATCGTGCCGCCGGCGGATTTCTGGCCACGGCTGCGGGCGGTCTGTGACCAGCACGGCATCCTGTTGATCGCGGATGAAGTGGTCACCGGCTTTGGCCGCAGCGGGTCGATGTTCGGATCGCGCGGCTGGGGGGTGAAGCCCGACATCATGTGTCTGGCCAAGGGGATTACCTCGGGCTACGTGCCCTTGGGCGCGACCACGCTGAACAAGCGTGTGGCCTCGGCCTGGTACGACGGGTTCACGCCTGAGGGCGTGATCATGCATGGCTATACCTCGACCGGGCACCCGCTGGCCTGCGCCGCCGCACTGGCGGTTCTGGATATCGTCGAAGGCGAGGATCTGCCGGGCAACGCCGCCCGAATGGGCGAACGGCTGATGGCCGGGCTGAAGCCACTGGCCGAGACGTGCTCGGTGGTCGGTGAAGTGCGGGGCAAGGGGCTGATGATCGGGCTGGATTTCGTGTCCGACAAGAAGACCCGCACGCCGATCGACCCCGGCACCGGCATTGTCGAGCGCATCGCAGGCTATGCCCGCGAGAAGGGCGCGATTGTGCGCCCGGCGGGCTCGGTCATCATCCTGTCGCCGCCGCTGGTGATCGGCGAGGCCGAAATTGACGTGATCATCGACGCGCTGACCTATGGGTGTGCGCGCTACGACGCAGAAACCCGGGCGTAACGTCCGGGCCTCAGCCTGACCCGGATGCCAGCAAGACGCGTTCAGGATGTCCAAAGGATGTGCAGAGCGCGAATCCGGGTCAGGTTGCAATAAAAAGAACGTGAAATACGATATAAGAACCACCACTATGGACCCCAACAGGAGCCAAGCCATGACAAAAACACTGCTGACCCTTTCGACCGCGCTGCTCGCGCTGATGCCGCTGGCCGCCGCCGCCGAATACCCCGAACGCCCGGTCGAGTTCATCGTGCCCTGGCCGCCGGGTGATCTGGAAGACGTGCTGACCCGCATGATCGCCGACCGGTTCCAGGCGACCTACGGCGTTCCGGCCGCCGTGGTGAACAAGCCCGGTGGCGGCGGCGGTCCGTTCCCCGGCGCGGTCGATGTGGCGCTGGCGCCGGCCGATGGCTACACGGTCGGCTCGTTCGTGATCGACGTGCCGCTGGTCGGTCCGCATATCGGCATCCCGCCGCTGACGCCCAATCCTTTCGATCCGATTGGCATCTTTGTGACCTATCCCTTTGTCATCGCGACCTCGGGCGATGCGCCTTATCAGACGCTGCAAGAGCTGGCGGCCTATGCGCAGGACCATGCGGTCAGCCTGGGCCATTTCGGCGACGAGACGACGCCCGCGCGCCATTCGATGGCTTTGGCGCAGGCGCTGGGTTTCTCGTATGCCAGTTCCTCGGCGTTTGACATGCTCGACTGCAACACGCTGGCCTCGGGCGATGCGGATGTGATCAACACCACGCTGCAACTGATCCGCCCCTGTCTGGACAGCCTGACCATTCTGGCTGCCGTGACCAACGAGCGGATCTCGATCCTGCCCGACGTGCCGACGGCGGGTGAAATCGTGCCGGAACTGGATGTGTCCACGTGGAACGGTCTGTTTGTACGCAGCGATACCCCGCAAGATGCGCGGGATCGCATCGCGGCGGTGGCGGCAGAAGTGATGGCCTCGGACGAGGCGACACAACTGGCCGCAGACACGGGCGCGCTGATCTACTGGATGGATGCGGCCGCATCCCAAGAGCAGATGGCCCGCGACGTCGAGACCTTGGGTCGAATCAGCGCCTTTCTGGGCGAGTGATCCGCCGATCCTGAAAACCGCATGACGGGGTCCGGGTTGTCCGGACCCCTCACCACTTGAGGGATCATCATGCAGCGCGTCCTCAGTTTTCTGGAAATGTTCCGCCGGTCGCGCAGGCCGGGCGATCTGATTTTTGCCTTGGGGTTTGTTGCCCTGTCAGCCGTTCTGGCCGCCATGCTTCCGTGGCAGGTGCGCTGGGTGCCGCGTCTGGCCGCGCCGGCGCAACCGGCGTTCTGGCCCGCGATCGGCGTCGCGATGATGCTTGGCTTCGGCCTGCTGCATCTGGCCTCGACCTGGGTGTCGCCCCGGCTGGCCGGCCGGCGCGAGGAGGTGTTGCTCTGGCTGCGCTCGCTCGAGTATGTCGTGTGGTTCGTCGCCTATGTGGTGATCGTGCCGCTGCTTGGCTACCTGCCCGCAACGGTACTGTTTGCCATGACGCTCAGCTGGCGGCTGGGCTATCGCACCGCGCGGACACTGGGGCTGGCGGCGCTGTTCGGCTTAGGCACGGTGCTGGTGTTCAAGGCCGGCCTGGGTGTGCGCATCCCGGCAGGGGCGCTGTATAGCGGATTGCCCGACAGCATCCGGTCTTTCGCCATGAGCCGGCTGTAAGGGGGCAACCATGTCAGACATTATTTCCGCCGTTCACCTGCTGATGCAGTGGCAGGTCGTCGCGGCCGTGCTGATCGGCTCTATCGGCGGGGTCATCATCGGCGCCATTCCGGGGATCGGCCCGGCTGTCGCCATCGCGATCCTGCTGCCCGCCACCTTCTCGCTGGACCCGCTGGTCGGGCTGGCGCTGCTGTTGGGCATCTATGGATCGTCGATGTATGGCGGCTCGTTGCCCGCTGTGCTGATCAACACGCCCGGCACCGCTGTCAACGCGCTGACCACCTATGACGGTTACCCGATGACCCAGCAGGGCCAGGCGCTGCGCGCGCTGGGGCTGGCCTATGGTGCGTCGTTCTTCAGCGCGATTGTCTCTATTCTGGCGCTGGTCCTGCTGTCTTCGGTTCTGGCCAAGGTCGCGCCGCTGTTCGGCTCGCGCGAGATCTTTCTGGCGGCGCTTCTGGGGGTCATTCTGGTGATCACCGCGCACAAGGGGCAGGTCGCCGCCGCCGGGATGATGGCCGGGCTGGGCATCTTGCTGCAATCGGTCGGCATGGAGCCGGTGCAATACAGCATGCGCTTCACCTTCGGGCAGGACTGGCTGATTCAGGGGCTGGATCTGATCGTGGTGGTGCTGGGCCTGTTCGCGTTCTCGCAAGCCTTCCTGCTGATGGTCGAGCCCGAGGACAAACCCACGGCCAAACCCATCGAAGGGTCGATGTTCCGCGCGATTTGCGAGGTGTTCCGCTACTGGCGCACTGCGCTGACCGGCAGCGGCTATGGGGTGCTGATGGGGATCATCCCCGGCGTGGGCGAGTTCACCGCGCAGTTCCTCAGCTACACCACCGCGCGCAAACGCTCAAAAACGCCCGAGATGTTCGGCAAGGGCAGCCCTGAGGGGCTTGTGGCCTCGGAAAGTGCCAATAACGCGGTGCCGGCGGCGGCGATGATCCCGCTGCTGGCGCTGGGCATCCCCGGCGAGGCGCTGACCGCGATGATGCTGTCCGTGTTCTATGTGCACAACGTCATCCCCGGCCCCGCGCTGTTCCGCGATCAGCTGGATTTCGTCTATGCGCTGTATCTGGCGCTGCTGGTGCTGAACGTGATCGTCATCGTGTTCATGCTGGTGTCGTCGAACTTCCTGATCAAGGTGATCCGCATCCCGACGCGCTATCTGGGGATGATGATCCTGCTGCTCAGCTTTGTCGGCGTCTACAGCCTGCGCAATTCGGTGATCGACTGCATGCTGGCTGCCGGGTTCGGGGTGTTCGGGCTGATCCTAAAACGGCTCAACGTGCCGATCGTACCGCTGATCTTGGGTATGGTTCTGGGTTCGATCATGGAGGTCAAGCTGCGGGCCGCGATGGGCCGGGTCGACGGGCTGGCCGATTTCGTGTCGCGGCCGATCTCGGCGCTGCTGGTGATCGCGATCATCTGGCTGGTGATCAATGCCATCCGCACCGGTGTGCGCGACATGCGGCTGCGGGCGGCCTTGGCGGCCGAATAGACCGCGACGCATCGGGCTTTTCGCGCCGGGCGGTCCGTGACAGGATCGCCCGGCGTTTTCCATTCGGGGGCTGTGATGTCGGCTGAAACTGCGTTCGCCGGGGTGGTCGGGGCCGAGCATGTGCTGGGGCCCGCGCGGCTTGCCCTGCGCGATCCCGGTTGGTGCGCGGGCTCGCAGGGGGCGGGGCTGCTGGTGCGGCCCGGCTCGACGGCAGAGCTGGCAGAGGTGATGCGCGTCGCCGCTGCCGAGGGCCTGTCGGTGGTGGCGCAGGGCGGGTTGACCGGGTTGGTTGACGGGACATGGAGCGCGCCGGGACAGGCGATCGTGTCCTTCGAGCGCATGGCGCGGATTGTCGATCTGGACGCAGCGCAGGGTGTGGCGGTGGTGGAGCCGGGGGTGACCTTGGCCGCTTTGGATGCCGCGCTGGCGCCGTTGGGCCTGATGGCGGGCGTCGATATCGCTGCGCGCGACAGTTGCACGATTGGCGGGATGGTGGCGACCAATGCCGGGGGCACGCGGGTGCTGCGCTACGGGATGACGCGCGCCTCGGTGCTGGGGCTTGAGGTGGTGCTGGCCGATGGGACGGTGCTGGACCTGATGGCGCCGCTGCTCAAGAACAATGCGGGCTATGATCTGAAACAGGTGTTTATCGGGTCGGAGGGGACTCTGGGCTTGGTGAGCAAGGTGGCGCTGCGGGTGTTTGCGCGCCCGCAGGGAAGTGCCTGTGCACTGGTCGGGCTGGAACCGGGTGCGCTGGGCGCGGTGATGGTCGCGCTGCGGGCGGGGCTGGGTGACGGGCTGGCGGCAATCGAGGCGATGTGGCCGGGGTATTACGACACTGTGGCCGGGCTGATCGGGCTGACGCGGCTGCCGATGGCCGGGCAGGGGCTGTATGTGATTGTCGAGGCGACGGGGACCAGCGATGCCGCCGCGCGGTCGGCGTTGGAGGCATGTCTTGAGCCGCTGCTGGAGGCCGGGCTGCTGGCCGACGCGGTGATCGCGCAGTCGCAGGCCGACCGGGCGGCGATCTGGCGCATCCGCGAGGAAAGCGGCGCAATTGATGCGGCGTATGGCGTGGCGCTCAGCTATGACGTGGGGCTGCGGCTGGCGGATCTGCAGGGCTATGTGGAGCGGCTGACGGCGCGCTCGCCCGCGCCGCCGCTGGTGTTCGGGCATGTGGGGGATGGCAACCTGCACGTGATGTTCGCACTGCCCGAAGGGGTAGAGCGCGCGCCGTTTGACGCGCTGGTCTATGACACGCTGGCCGAGATTGCGGGGTCCACCGTCTCGGCCGAGCACGGGATCGGGCTGGAAAAACGCGCCGCCCTGCAGGCCGCGCTGCCACCGCCGGTGCTGGCCGCGATGCGCAGCCTGAAGGCGGCGTTCGATCCGCAGAACCGGCTGAACCCGGGAAAGGTGCTGTGATGTCCAACCTCGACCCCGAAAACTGGGATGACTACCGCCAGCAGGCCCATGCGCTGCTCGATGCCTGCATCGACCGGCTGGCGAGTGCGCGGGAGCATCCGTGGCAACCGCTGCCCGAAGCCGTGCGCGCCAGCTATGCGCTGGATGGTATGGCGCGGGGCGAGGGGGCTTTGGCGGTCGAGCTGGCCGAGAGCGTGCTGCCGCATGGCACCGGCAACACGCATCCGCGGTTCTGGGGCTGGGTGCATGGCACGGGGCTGGCCAGCGGCGTGATGGCCGAGATGGTCGCGGCGACCATGAACGCCAATCTTGGCGGGCGGGCGCATGGCGCGGTCGAGATCGAGCGCGCGGTGATAGAGTGGACGCGTGGCGTGATGGGGTTTCCCGAGGGCGCGAGCGGAGTGTTCGTGACCGGGACATCTCAGGCGACGGTGATCGCGCTGGCCTCGGCCCGTGTGGCGGTGATGCCCGAAGTCCGCGCGCGCGGGCAGGGGGCGGTGCCGCTGACCGCTTATGCCGGGGCTGGCGCGCATAACGCGGCGCGCAAGGCGATGGAGCTGCTGGGCATGGGCCACGATGCGCTGCGGCTGATCCCCGAGGGGCCGCAGGGCATGGACCTGCATGCCTTGGCGCAGCGGATCGAGGCGGATCGCGACGCGGGGCGGCAACCCTTTGCGGTGATCGGCACGGCCGGATCGGTGGATCTGGGCCGGTTCGACGATCTGAACGCGCTGGCCGATCTGGCGCGGGCGCAGGGGCTGTGGCTGCACATCGACGGAGCATTCGGCGCGTGGACCCGGCTGGCGGGTGCGCCGTGGCGGCGGCTGAGTGACGGGATTGGGCGGGCGGACTCGCTGGCCTGCGATTTCCACAAATGGATGTTCGTGCCCTATGATTGCGGGCTGGTGCTGATCCGCGACGAGGCCGCGCACCGCGCCGCCTTTGCCGCGCGCCCGGCCTATCTGGCGGCGCAATCGGCGGGCCTGGGCGGCGGCGAGCCGTGGTTTTGCGACTACGGCGTGGATCTGTCGCGCGGCAACCGGGCGCTCAAGGCGTGGTCGGCGATCTCGCGCGCATGGGGCTGACGGGCTGGGCGCTGCGATCACCCGGTGCTGCGCGCTGGCAAAGGCGATGGGCGACGGCGTGACCGCCCGCGCGCCCATGGCGCTGATGGCACCGGTGGTGTCGAACCTGTGTGTGTTCACGGCGGATGCGGGCTTGCCCGCGCCTGCGCAATCCGCGCTCAACACAAGCATCGCGCAGGCGTTGCAACTGTCGGGGATGGCGGTGTTCTCGACCACCTCGGTTGACGGCGTCACCTGCCTGCGCGCGGCGATCACCAATCACCGCACGACAGCGGCTGATATCGAGGCCGCGTTACAGGCTGTGGCCGCCGAACGCTGATCTCACGAATGTTTTATGCAGTTTTTCGCGCGGGACACGAAACATTCCGGTCTCTAGGCTCGTAAGGTCACTTGAACGCAGATGCGCACCGCAAGGAGATCCGCTCATGGCCTATCGCTGGAAGAACGACCTTTCCCCCGCCGACGTCACCCCCAAGGGGCTGTGGCTGAACCGGCGGCAACTGATGGCGGGTGTCGGCGGCACGGCTGCGCTGGCCATGGCCGGCGGCTCGGCCCGGGCGCAGGGGCTGGAGCCCAACACGCTGGAGCAGATTTCCACCTATAACAACTATTACGAGTTCGGCACCGGCAAGGATGATCCGGCGGCCTATGCCGATGCGCTGGTCACCGATCCGTGGGCGATCACGGTTGACGGGATGGTGGACCGCCCCGGTGAATACGCGCTGGCCGATCTGATGAGCGGCCTCACCGTTGAGGAGCGTATCTATCGCTTCCGCTGCGTCGAGGCGTGGTCGATGGTCGTGCCGTGGAACGGGGTCGAGCTGGCCGATGTGCTCGACAAGGTCGGCGTGCAGTCAAGCGCGCGCTATGTCGCCTTTGAAACCGTGGTGCAGCCCGAAAACATGCCGGGCGTCGCGCGGCAGGTCATTCCCTTCCCCTATGTCGAGGGGCTGCGTCTGGATGAGGCCCGCCACCCGCTGACCCTGCTGGCGACCGGGATATATGGCCAGCCGATGCCCAAGCAGAACGGCGCGCCGATCCGTCTGGTCGTGCCGTGGAAATATGGCTTCAAGTCGATCAAGTCGATCATCCGCATCACCCTGACCGATACCCAGCCGCCGACCACCTGGAACCGTCTGAACCGCCGCGAGTACGGCTTTTACTCCAACGTGAACCCTGAGGTGGATCACCCGCGCTGGTCGCAGGCCAGCGAGCGGCGCATCGGTGGCGGCATCTTCTCCAGCCGGCAGGACACGCTGATGTTCAACGGGTACGGCGATCAGGTTGCCTCGCTGTACGACGGCATGGACCTGCAGGAGAACTACTGAGATGGACATCGCGCAACGCCTTAACCGGGCCACCCGGCAGGTTCCGGCGTGGCCGGTCTATCTGATCGGCGCGGCTTGGGCGGGCTGGCTGTTCTGGCTGGGTGTTTCCGGCCAGCTGGGGCCCGAGCCGATCAACGCGCTTGAGCGCCGCTATGGCTTGCTGGCGCTGCAGGTGCTGGTGGCGGTGCTGGCGGTGACGCCTTTGCGTGTCTGGACCGGGATCAGCCTGATCAAGTACCGGCGCGCGCTGGGGGTCACGGCTTTCGGCTTCGTGCTGGCGCATTTTCTGGTCTGGGCGGTACTCGACCTGCAAAGCCTCGCCCGGATCGGCGGCGAGATCGTCAAGCGGCCCTATATCACCATCGGCTTTGGCGCGTTCCTGATGCTGATCCCGCTGGCGATCACCTCGAACAACGCGTCGATCCGCAAACTCGGTGGCGCTGCGTGGCGCAGGCTGCACAAGCTGACCTATCCGGCGGTGCTGCTGGGGGCGATCCACTTTGTCTGGCTGGTGAAAGGCTATCCGATGGAGCCTTTCCTCTATCTGGGCGCGGTGATCTTCCTGCTGGCCCTGCGTCTGGTGCCCAAACGCAAACCCGCAGCGCGCTCAGCGCCGCAGGCAACGGCGACCGCCCGGTAAATCCGGGCGGCCAGCCTTTTTATCCCGCCTTTCTTACTCGGTCACTTCGGCGACGATCCCGGCCAGCAAGTCGTTAACCGGTGCCATGCTCTCGGCGTCGCGGTGCATGTAGCCGATCATCACCTCTTCGCCCGGGCGTTCGATCACGTCGATCCCGTAGGGGCAGTAGGCGATGTTGCGCCAGTCGGCCTCCATCACCGCGCGCGAGGTGGCGGCAGAGCAGAACATGAAGATCTCGGCATTGGTAAACAGTACCACCTCGCTGCCGATATCGGCGCGGGTGCGCTCCAGCATCTCGCCGACATGGCTGGTATAGTCGATGTTCAGGCCCCGCCCGACGATGGCCGATTCCAACGCGAAGGTGGTGTCTTCATAGGACATGCCGCTGGGGGTCAGGACGAACTCGTCAGCAA
>NZ_JAPDFL010000002.1 GCF_025949695.1 Pararhodobacter zhoushanensis
CCGGCGGCACGACCGGCAAGGCGCGTGCGGCGATCCTGACGCATCGCAACCTCTCCGCCGCGACGCTGATTTATTCCGAATGGTTCCGCAGCGAGGCGCACGCCGGCCCGGGCCAGTCGGTCCTGACCTATTCGCCGCTGTTCCACATTCTGGGGCTGACGACGAACCTGCTGCGCCGGGTGGCCGAGGGTGGGTTGGTCTACCTGCGTCAACGCTTTGATGCAGCCGAGGCGGTGGACCTGATCGAGCGCCACCGCATTGGCGCGTTCGGCGGGGTGCCGACGACGTGGATCGCTGTCACGCAGTTGCCGGACATTGACCGGCGCGATCTGACCAGTCTGTCCTATGCCGGGTCCGGCGGCGCGCCGCTGCCGGTCGAGGTAGAGCGCCGCGTGCGCCAGTTGACCGGGCTCGCGCTGCGCGGCGGCTGGGGCATGACCGAGACCGCCCCGTCGGGCACCAATATTCCGGTGCAGATGCCCGAGGGCAAAGCGGGCACCATCGGCATCCCCTTGCCGGGGGTCGAGGTGCAGATTGTCGCGCTGGACGATCCGCGCCGGGTGCTGGGCGCTGGTGAGACCGGCGAATTGCGCGTGCGCGGCCCCAACGTGACGGCCGGATATCACAACTGCCCCGACGAAACGCGCGAGGCTTTCGTGGATGGCTGGTTGCTGACCGGGGATGTGGGTCACCGCGACGCCGACGGCTTCTTCTTTCTGACCGATCGCAAGAAAGAGCTGATCGTGTCTTCGGGGTTCAACATCTATCCGCTGACGCTTGAGAATGCGATCCACGAACACCCTGATGTCGCCGATGTCGCGGTGATCGGCATTCCGCACCCCTATCGCGGCGAGGCGGCCAAGGCGTTCGTAGTCCTGCGGCCCGGCGCGCAGCCGCTGTCGCTGCCGGTGTTGCTCGCGTTTCTGAACGGGCGGCTGGGGCGGCATGAAATGCCCGCCGAACTGGAACTGCGCGCGGCATTGCCGCGCACGGCGGTTGGCAAGACATCGCGCCGCGACCTACGCGACGAGGAGATCGCCCGCCGCGCTGCCGTTTAAGGCGCGCTGCTGCCCTGCCGGGGCGGTGACGCTGCGCGCTTTCTCAACCGGCAGTGCCTCGGGCGGGCTATTGTCGGCACCAAGACGGCTTGCTGCCGGAATGGCTGGGGTATGCGGATTGTCGCGGCACGCTTCTTTATCTGCAATTCTGCTGGCAATACCTGCGTGGCGGTCGTGCGCAAGAAGGGGAACAGGCCGTCGAACCGGATGGTCAGCAGGCTGGCAAGGCAGGCGGTTGGCGCGGGCATCCGGCGTCGGCTCTTCGGCGGCGCTCGGGATAGTCTGGTCCAGCGCCGCCACGGCCCGCTAGCCACCGCGCATGCAGGGAACCAAGCGGCGCTGGTTCGAAGCTCGGGACAAGACACCAGGCAGGGCATCGACCCTCCGCCGGGCGGCAATGCCGAATGCGGCGTCAAGTCTCACGGAGCGGGGTCTGCGCCCTCTTCAAACGAGCCGCTTTCCATCAGGAAGGCAAACCCCTCGCGGATATCGCGGGCCAACAGATCGGCGGCGGCCTCGCCGTCGTTGTCTTCCAGACGTTTGACAATCTCGTCGTGGTAATCCAGCGCCAGAATGCCGCGCAGGTCGTTGTCGAACTGGCCGCCGAACTGGCGCAGAAAGGGGCCGACCTGTAGCCAGAGCGTCTCGATCAGGAACAGCAGCGACGGCGATCCGCAGGCCGCATAGATGCCGAATTTGAAATCGTGGTTGGCGCGCAGATAGGCGTCGATGTCCTGATCCTCGGCCGCGGCGGTGAGTGCGACAGCGATCTGGCGCAGGCGCAGCAGATGCGCGCGGGTCATGCCTGCAACGGCCAGCCGCGTCGCCGCAGGCTCGCACACCAGCCGTGTCGCCATCAGATCGGCAAAGCGGTCACGGGTCATCGCTGGCAGGATCATCGAGCCATTCGCCAGCTGATCCAGCGCCCGCAATGCCTGCAACCGCAACAGCGCCGAGCGCACGGGCATGTCACTGGTGCCCAGCTCGCGCGCCAACTTGCGGGACGTCAGCTTGCGGCCCGGTTCGATCTGACCTGCCATCAACGCCAGCCGCAGCCGCTCGTAGACCTGCTCGTGCAGCGGTTGGGTCTCGATCGGGTGCAGACCAAGGGGCGGTTGCGGTGTCACCGGGGCCTCACAGGGTTGTGCCGTAGAGCTGCCATTCCAGATCGGTGACACTGACCGCCAGCGCGTCGTGTTCGCCGCGCTTGAGCGCGGCGAAGAGCGCGTGCAGGGGTGCGCCAAGGAGGGATTTCATGCTGTCCGAAGCCTCGAACGCGTCAATCGCGTCCAGCCAGCTGCGCGGCATTGGGGGATAGGCCGCTGCGCCCCCGGCACCCTCGATGCCCGGGGTGGTGCCCGCGTCGATCCCGTCCAGCGCCGCCCCCAACGTGATCGCGGCGACCAGATAGGGGTTGGCATCGACCCCTGCCACCCGGTGCTCGAAGTGGCGGGACTTGGCGCTGCCCGCCGGAATGCGCAGGGCAACGTTGCGATCTTCATTTCCCCATGTATTCGCGGCAGGCGAATACACCGTCCCGGCAAAGCGCCGCCAGCTGTTGAGCACAGGCGCCAGCACCAGCATCGACACGGCCATGCTGGCGCGGATGCCGCCAATGGCGTGCAGCATCAGCGGTGACAGCGTCCCTTCGGACGGGTCCGCGAACAGGTTCACCCCGGCGGCATCGGTCAGCGACAGGTGCAGATGCATTCCCGAGCCCGAACTGCGCGAGAACGGCTTGGCCATGAAGCACGCCTCCATGCCAAAGCGCCGCGCGCTGGCGCGCAGCAGGCGTTTGGCACGCACGATATCATCCGTTGCCTGCGCCAGGTCGCGGTAGCGCAGGGTCAGTTCGAACTGCCCGGCGGCGTATTCCGAGATCAGACTTTCCATCGGCAGACCCAGCGCCGCTGCCCCTGCATAAACGGCGTCAAAGAACGGCGCCATCTCGTCCAGCTCATCGACCGACATGCAGTTGGTATGCGACAACCGCCGACCGGTCATCGGCGCGCGCGCGGGCTGTGGGCGACCCGCGCCGTCACGGTCCTTGTCGAGCAGGTAGAATTCCAGCTCCAGCGCGCCCATCGGGGTGAAACCCATGCCCTGCGCCCGGTCGATCTGCGCCAGCAGCGCGGCACGCGGGTCAAGCGGGCAGGGCGCACCATCGGCGCCTTCCATCTGCAACAGAACGACGCCGCGCCCGGTGGCCTGATGAAAGCCCAGCGTCTGCGGCACCGGCCAGCACCGGCTGTCCCCGCCGCCGTCCTGAATCAGCGCAATTGCCGCTTCGATATCATCGCCCGACACGTCCTGTGCGAACAGCGAGGCAGGCATGCCGCGGCCCGCTGTGAACAGGCTTTCCAGCTCATGTCGGCGAATGATCTTGCCCCGGCCCACACCGTGCAGATCGCTGAGCACGATATCGATGGCCTGCACATCGGGATAGGCGGCCAGAAAGTCGGTCGCTTCGGACAGCGGTGCGCGGAGGCGGTGGGTCATGATCGGCACTCTGTTGGTCATTGGTGTGGGGGATGGCCTGCAGGGCCAGTGCAAAGGCCTTATCCGGCGGTCATGCCGCCGTCGACCGGGATCAGCGTGCCGGTCATGTAGCCTGCTGCCTCGGACAGCAGAAACGCCACAACCCGTGCGACATCTTGCGGCGTGCCGACCCGTCCCATGGGAACCTGAGCGCCGTAGCTGGCAAGCCTGGCGGCTCTGTCGTCGCCTGTCAGCCCGGCGGCGATCATTGGCGTGTCGGTATCGCCCGGGCACACGGCGTTGATGCGAATGCCCTCGCTGGCGTGATCCAGCGCCATGCAGCGCGTCAACTGGGCGACCGCCGCCTTGGACACCGCATAGGCCACGGCCCCACGCGCCCCGGTCAGCGCCCAGTCCGATGCAATCGTCACAATCGAACCGCCGCTCCGGCGCAGGGCGGGCAGGGCGGCGCGTGACAGGCGAAAGACAGCACCGAGGTTCACATCCATCATCTGATCCCAGTCCGCATCCGAGGTTTCCTCGGCCGTGCCATGGCACAGCAGCCCCGCATTGTTGATCAGCGCATCGACGCGGCCAAAGGTTTCGACAGCGTCCCGCACAATCGCCTCGGACGCGCTGCGATCCGACAGATCCGCGCGCAGAAACCGGGCGGGCGTACCGTTGGCGGCCAAGCGGGCCGTGAGCGCCGCGCCTTGCGCCTGCCGCCGTCCGACCAAAAACAGCGCATAACCTTGCGCGGCCAATTCCTCGGCAATCGCTTCGCCGATGCCCGAGGTGGCACCCGTCACAATTGCGCAGCGCTTGGTTTCAGGGGGCATGGGGCGCTCGTCACTTGGTTGAACCCGTCTCTAGAATTTGCGATCGCAAAAGTCAATCTTGGCAGTTTTGTCGCTTTGTCTTTGCCTCTATCGCCTATGTCAAAACGAAAATATCGGCGGAGTGACCCACTTGCGCCGCGTCTTCGCCGGTGTAAACTGCGATCACAAGTTTAAGGTGGCGCATGGATGAACTCCCCTCAACGCCGAAGATCGCAATCCTCGGCGCTGGCCTGATCGGTGCGGCTTGGGCGGCGCTGTTCGTGCATCACGGTGCCGAGGTGCGGGTGTGGGATCCGGTGGACGGGGCGCTGTCCGGGCTGTCAGCCCGCATGGCAGTGCCGCGCGCGCAACTGGCCGAGGTTGCGCCTGAGGCCGGGCCTCGGGGCAGTGTGATCTTGTGTGATACGCTGGAGCAAGCTGTCGCGGGGGCGGACCTGATTCAGGAAAACGCGCCCGAATCCCTGTCGCTGAAGCACGCACTTTATGCGCAGGTTGAGGCGCTGATGGCCGATGACGCAGTGCTGGCGTCGTCGACCTCGGCACTCACATGGTCCGATCTCAGTCCCGGGCTGCGCGATCCTGCGCGCCTGATCACTGCCCATCCGTTCAACCCGCCGCATCTGGTGCCGCTGGTCGAGATCTACGGCATCGATCCCGCCCGGCTTGCACGGGCCGAGGCGCTCTATCGCCGCGCGGATCGAGTGCCGGTGCGGCTGAAAAAGGACGCGACCGGGCACATCGCCAACCGGCTCGCCTCGGCCCTATGGCGTGAAGCGGTGTTCATGGTTCAGGACGGCATCGCCGATGTCGAGGCGATCGACGCCGCGCTTGTCAACGGACCGGGGCTGCGCTGGTCGGTTCTGGGCGCGCATATGGCCTATCATCTGGGCGGCGGCGCGGGCGGTATGGCCGGGTATCTGGCGCATCTCGGCCCCAGTCAGGAACGCCGCTGGGCGGCACTGGGCACGCCGACGCTCAGCGCCGCGGTGCAGGCCGAGCTGGTCGCGGGAGTTGAGCGTGAAGCGGTGGGGCGGAGCATCGCTGCGCTGGAAACTGCCCGTGACAACGCGCTGATCGCCGCGTTGCGCGCGCGCAAGGAAGCGCCTCATGTCTGACCTCAAGGCCTCGCGCATCGCCCTGATCCACGCGCTGGAGGACTCTGTTGCGCCCATTCGTGCGGCTTTTGCCCGGCATTGGCCCGAGGCCAAGACCGCCGACCTGCTCGATGCGTCGCTCTCGGTGGATCTTGCCGCAGCCGGTTCACTGGACGCCGCGATGATCCAGCGGTTCCTGACCCTTGGTCGCTATGCCGCACGCGGCAGCGGGACGCATGACACCCAAGCGATTCTGTTCACCTGCTCGGCTTTCGGTCCGGCCATCGAGGCCGTCAAAGCCGACCAAAACCTGCCCGTGATGCGCCCGAATGAAGCAGCTTTTGCCGAAGCGCTGGCGATTGGTCCGCGTATTGCGTTGGTGGTAACCTTTGCGCCTTCGCTGCCAGCACTCACGCAAGAGCTGCAGCACATGGCGGCCGCGCAGGGACTGACCATAAAGATCACGCCGGTGCTCGCCCATGGTGCGCTCGATGCGCTCAAAGCGGGCGACGGCGACGGTCATGACGCTGCGGTGCTTGATGCCTGTGCGAAGATCGGGCCGCAGGACGTTGTTCTTTTGGGACAATTCAGTCTTGCGCGCGCCGCGATGCGCCTGCGCCCGCAACTGACCTGTCCCGTCATCACCACACCTGACAGCGCGGTTCTGGCCCTGCGCCGTCTTCTCGCTCTCTCCTGAAAGGCATTCCCTATGACCGAACTGTCCAACATGTCGCTGACCCAGATGGATCAGGCGAGCCTGTTCCATCCCGTCACGTCGATTCACGATATCGAGGTTAACGGCCCGCAGATCTATACCTCGGCGCAGGGCGTCGAGGTGACGCGTGACACCGGGCAGACCTTGCTCGATATGGGCGCGGGGCTGTGGTGCGTGAATGTCGGCTATGGCCGCCCCGAGCTGGTGCAGGCCGGGGCCGAGGCGATGCAGAAGCTCAGCTTCCAGCATTTCTTTGGCGGCGCCTCGGCCGAACCGACGATCCGGCTGGCTGACCGGCTGCTGGGCCTGTTCCGCGATACTGTGCCGGGCTCGGACATGGCGCGGGTGTTCTTTGGCAACTCGGGGTCAGATGCCAATGACACCGCGATGAAATTGGTGATCTATTACAACAACCTGCGCGGCAAACCTGCCAAGAAGAAGATCATCGCGCGGCAGGGTGCCTATCACGGACTCACGCTGGCCTCGGGCAGCCTGACCGGGATCGAAGGCTATCACACCGCCTTCGATCTGCCGATCAAAGGCGTGCTGCACACCAGCTGCCCGCATCATTTTGCCTTCGCGCAGCCGGGAGAAAGCGAAGCGGCGTTCACCGACCGCCTGATCGTCGAGCTGGAAGAGATGATCGCGCGGGAAGGCGCCGATACCATCGCGGCCTTCATCGCCGAGCCGGTGATGGGCACCGGCGGCGTGCTGCTGCCGCCCGAGGGATACTTCGCTCGCGTCCAGCAAGTGCTTGACCGGCATGACATTTTGCTGATCGCGGATGAGGTTATCACCGGTTTCGGGCGCACCGGACAATGGTTCGGCTGTGGCACCTATGGGCTGCGCCCTGATATCGTCTCGCTCGCCAAAGGGCTGACCAGCGCCTATTTCCCGATGTCGGCCTCGATCATCTCGAACCGCATGTGGGAGGTGTTCGCGGGTGCGTCCGAAGAGCGCGGCGCGATCATGCACGGCTTCACCTATTCCGGCCACCCGGTCGGCGCGGCGGTGGCGCTGGCCAATCTCGACGTGATCGAGCGTGAGGGCATGGTGGAAAACGCCGCCCGTCTGGCCCCGGTGCTGCTGGAGTCGTTGCGCGAGGCGACGCAAGGCAACCCGCATGTCGGCGATGTGCGCGGCGTCGGGCTGATGGCGGGCGTTGAGTTCGCGGGCTTCCGCGCAGGGGGCACGCCGCACAAGATCGTCGCGAAACACGCCATGCAGCACGGCGTTCTGACCCGTGGCCTGCCGTATCGCCCGGTGACGTCGTTCTCGCCGCCGCTGTGTGTGACCGAAGCCGAGATCGTCGAGGCCGGCAAGCGCTACGCCCGCGCGCTGGCAGCGGCGATGCCCGAACTGGACGCGCTGCGCTGACGCGCGGCGGGACAGAACCGTAAACGCCGCAAAGGCGACCGATGCTTCAGCGGCGCGCTGCGCTCTGCACCGCTGAAGCCAACGCTATCGTGCCGGTGCGCTAGCCAAAGGCTGTCGCAACCGCGCGCAACTGGTCAATGAAGATCTCCATGGCGCCGTCGATGGTCATGTCCTTGTCGGTGGACCACGCCCCGATCACCGCGCTGAAACCCAACATGATGACGCGGGCGATCAAATCGGCGGTGACGGGATCAATCGCTTGGTTCCGTTCGATGATCGCCGACGAGAGTTGACGAATCAAAGCGGTGGAGCAGTCCATGAAGGCCCTTGCCAATTCAGGGACTTTATCGGCCAGCCGGAATATGATCTCGATCGTCGATTTTTCAGGGCTGCGGTCGGACATATGGTCCTTCAGCAGCTGCGCCGCATCGTCCAGCAGCGTGCCCTTGCCTGTCGCAAAATGAGCAATGGCATCGTCGGGGAACAGGATCTCGGGCCCGACAGCAGCGGCCAACTTGTTGGGATAATAGTTAAAAAAGGTGCGCACGCTGAGTCCGGCCTCGGTCGCGATCAGTTCGGCGGTGACGTGCTCATACCCGATGGATTCGACCAGTCGCAGCGTCGCCCGCTGGATCTCTTCCGCCGTCTGGTTGCGACGACGCTCGCGGAGACTGAGCGTGCATTTTTTCATCTGTCAGCCATCTGGTTGTACGAATCTCACCTTTTTGCATTGACTGCAAGTTATGCATGTGATGCACGACATGCAAGCAAGACTATCTTACAGGAGTCGCGGATGAAGTGCGGGAAAAGGTCAAGATCTGCCACGATGGTGGCGGCGGTGTTCATGGTCATGGCCGGGCCCGTGCTGGCGCAGACGCCGCCGCCGCAGAACGTCGGCGTGATTGAACTGCAGCCGCAGCCCGTGGCGCGCGTTCTGGACGTGCCCGGCCGGGCTGTCGCCTCGGAAGAAGTGGCGATTCGCCCGCGGGTTGGCGGGATCATCAGCGAGATCCTGTATCGACCGGGCACGCCGATCGACGCCGGCACGCCCATGTTCCGCATCGATCCGCTGGTGCAACAGGCGGCAGTGACGCAGGCGCAGTCCAATGTCGTGTCGGCCGAGGCTGTCGTACGTCAGGCGCGGACTTCGTTCGAGCGGGCCGAAAGGCTGGTCGGCTCGGGCGCGACGCAGGCCGAGGTGGACAACCTGCGCGCCACGCTGGATCAGGCCGAAGCCGCGCTTGCCGGGGCGCAATCGCGCTTTCAGATGTCCGAACTGGAACTGAGCTGGACCACCGTTTCCAGCCCGATCTCCGGCATCGCCAGTCTGGCCAGCGTCACGGTTGGTGATCTGGTCGCGGCCAATCAGCAAGCCGCACTGGCGACGGTGACGCGGCTTGACCCGATCGAGGTGGATCTGCTGGAGCCAGCGGTCCGGTTGCAGCGCGTCGTTGAAGAATCGCGCACCGGGCAGCTTCGTCAGGCAGACGAGCTGACCGCAACCCTGACGCTGGAAAGCGGACGCCAATACGAGGCGCGCGGCGAACTGGTCGCGCCCGGCACCAGCGTGTCGATGTCCACCGGCGCCATCGAGATGCGCTTTCGCTTTGAAAACCCCGAAGGCCTGATCATTCCGGGCATGTTCCTGCGCGGTCGGATCGTCTTTGGCGAAAGCGATGTGTTTTTGGTGCCCCAAACCGCCGCGCGGCGCGATCAGACCGGTGCCATTACCGTCATGGTGGTCGAAGACGGCCATGTTGTGCAACGCGCCCTGACCGCGACCGGCTCGCAGGACCATCACTGGATCGTGCCTGAGGGGCTGGAGCCCGGCACGCTGCTTATCGTCGACGCGCTGTCCCGGATTGCCCCGGGGATGGAGGTCGTGCCGGTTCCTGCCACGGTTGGCGAGGACGGGGTTGTCCGACCGACACCCCAAGAAGCGCCGAGCGGGAACTAACAGTCATGGCACAGTTTTTCATTCATCGCCCGGTGTTTGCCTGGGTTCTGGCGCTTGTCACCATGCTGGCAGGCGGTCTTGGCCTGTCCACGCTGCCCACCGCGCAATATCCCGAGATCGCACCGACCACCGTGCGGATCTCGGGCAGTTATCCGGGGGCTTCGGCGGAGATCGTCGAAGCCTCGGTCACCACGGTGATCGAGGATGGCATGACCGGCCTTGACGGTCTGCAATACATGACCGCCAGTTCATCCCCGAGCCGCGCCTCGGTGACGCTGACCTTTGACGATTCCGTCAATCCCGACATCGCGCAGGTTCAGGTTCAGAACCAGTTGCAACTGGTCAGCCAGCAGCTGCCCGATGTGGTGCAGCAGAACGGTGTCTCGGTGTCGCGCTCGACCTCGTCCATTCTGATGGTGGTGTCGCTCACCTCGCCGGACGGGCGCTACACCGCGCATGAGCTGAGCGATTTCTCTGCCCGTCTGGTCGAGGATCGCATCCTGCGCACCGATGGCGTCGGCTCGATCCAGAGCTTTGCGGCGAATTACGCGATGCGGATCTGGCTGGACCCGATGCGCATGGCGCAGTTTCAGGTCACGCCCTCTGACGTGACCGCTGCCGTGGCGGAACAGAACACCAACGTCGTCGTCGGCACGCTGGGGGCTGCGCCTGCAACCTATGGCCAGCAGATCACCATCCCGGTTTCGGCGCAGTCGCAGTTGTCGACGGTTGAAGAGTTCGAGCGGATTCTGCTGCGCGTCGCCACCGATGGCTCGGCGGTGTTTCTGGGCGATGTGGCCCGCATCGAGATCGGGCAGGAAAGCTACGAGTTCGAGTCCCGCTATAACGGCTATCCGTCCACCGGTTTTGCCGTCAATCTGGCGACAGGGGCCAACGCGGTCGCCGTCGCCGAGGCCGTACGCGGCACGATGTCCCAACTGGAGGCGGCGCTGCCCGATGGGGTTGAGGTGGTCTATCCCTTTGACACCTCACCCTTTGTCGCCGAGTCGATCCATCAGGTCTATGTGACGCTCGGCGAAGCCGTGGTGCTGGTGTTTATCGTCATCCTGATCTTCCTGCAAAGCTGGCGGGCGACGATCATTCCGGTGCTGGCGATCCCCGTGGTTCTGTTAGGCACCTTCGGCGTGCTGGCGGTCGCGGGCTATTCGATCAACACCCTGACCATGTTCGCAATGGTGCTGGCCATCGGGTTGCTCGTCGATGACGCCATCGTCGTGGTCGAAAACGTCGAACGCGTCATGCACGAGGATAACCTCGGTCCGGTCGAAGCCACCGAGAAGAGCATGCGCGAGATTTCCTCGGCGCTGGTCGGCATCGTGCTGGTTCTGTCGGCGGTCTTTGTGCCGATGGCCTTCATGGGCGGCTCTACCGGGGTGATCTACCGGCAGTTCTCGGTCACGATCATCACCGCGATGGTCTTGTCGCTGGGCGTCGCGCTGATCCTGACGCCCGCGATGTGCGCCAGCCTGCTGCGCCCCTCGCATCGCAAGATTGCACCGGCGCGCTGGTTCAACACCGGCATGGACAAGCTGACCAACGGCTTTGGCGGGTCGGTTGGCTGGCTGGTGCGCAGGCCCTTGCGGATCGTGCTGATGCTGGGCGCGGTGTGCTACGGCGTCTTTATTCTGTTTCAGGATCTGCCGGGCTCGTTCCTGCCGCCTGAGGATCAGGGCGTGCTGATGGTGATGATCGAAACCCCGACGGGTTCGACCATCCAGCAGACGCGCACGCTGGTCGAGCAGGTCGAAACCTACATGCTGGAAAACGAAAGCGAGAGCGTCGAGGCGGTGTTCTCGGTGATCGGCTTTGGCTTCTCGGGCATGGGGCAGAGCTATGCGATGACCTTCGTTCGCCTGCGCGACTATGCGGATCGTGAAGGCCTTTCGCTGAACGACCTGACCCAGCGCGCCAATGGTTACTTCTACATGACCAACCGTGCGGGCACGGTCTACGTGCTGCAGCCGCCGGCGATTCCGTCGCTGGGTGTGTCGTCGGGCTTCAACATGTATCTGGTCGACCAGAGCGGGCAGGGTCAGGAGGCGCTGAGCGCCGCTGTCGGCCAACTGATGGCGCAAGCGCAGACCGATGGTCGTGTGACCGGTGTGCGCGGCTCGTCCGCGCCGCCGCAAACCGCGCTGCGGCTGGACATCGACCAGCAGCGCGCGGCGGCCTATGGCCTGTCCCTGCGCGAGATCAACGCGATGCTGGCGGTGATCTTCTCAGGCGCCAACGTCAACGATTTCGCCTTGGGCAACGACCTGCGCCCGGTGATCGTGCAAGGCGACCCCGAGGCCCGCTCGCAACCCGACGACATCAGCCGCTGGTTCGCCCGCAACAGCAGCGGCGAGATGGTCTCGTTTGGCGCGTTCTCGTCGCCGTCGTGGCAGCAGCAGGCGCAAAGCCTGTCCCGCTTTGACGGCACCCGCGCGCTGGAACTCAGCGGCTCGGCGACGCCGGGCCTGTCTTCGGGCGATGCGATGCTGGCGATGGAAGAGATGGTTGCCGGGCTTGAAGGCAATTTCGGCGTCGCCTGGACCGGGCTGTCGTTCCAGGAACGGCTGTCGGGCAATCAGGCCCCGATCCTGTTCGCGCTGTCGGCGCTGGTGGTGTTCCTGTCGCTGGCCGCGCTCTATGAAAGCTGGTCGGTGCCCATCGCGGTGCTGATGACCGTGCCGATCGGTATTCTGGGTGCCATCGCGGCGGCGATGTATTTCGGGCAGTCGAATGACGTCTATCTCAAGGTGGGCTTGCTCACGACAATCGGCCTTGCGTCTCGAAACGCGATCCTGATTGTCGAATTCGCGCAGGCACAGCTGCATCAGGGGGCCAGCCTGTGGGATGCGGCCGTTACCGCCGCGCGTCTGCGCCTGCGTCCGATCCTGATGACTACCTTCGCCTTCGCTCTCGGCGTTCTGCCGCTGGCGCTGGCTACCGGGGCAGGGGCAGGGGCGCAGAACTCCATCGGCATCGGGGTTCTGGGCGGTATCGCCACGTCGGCGCTGTTCGGTATCTTCGTGATCCCGGTGTTCTACGTGGCTGTGGTCGGCGTGGCCCGCAAGGTCAGCCGGAAAGGAAGCAACGCATGATCCGCGTTTCTCATCGCAGCGCCCGCGCGCTGGGTCTGGTGTCGCTGTTGGCGCTGAGCGCCTGCGCGGCTGTCGGGCCGGACCCGTTCGCCGCGCCGCAGATCGCCTTGCCGACCAGCTTTGACGGTCAGGCGGGGGTGACGACACGGGCTACTGTGGCCCCGGCGTTCTGGGCAGAGTACCGCGATCCGATGCTGTCGGCACTGCTGTCGCGCGGGTTGGGTCAGAGCCTGTCGATCCTCGCCGCGAACGAGCGTATCCGTGCGGCAGAGGCCGGGGTTCGCGGCGCGGCACCCTTGAGCGGACAGCTGGGCGGCGAGACGACGGTGGCACGCGAACGGGTCGGGGCCGAGGGTACGCCCTCGGCGGCGGCCAACCGTTCGTCGCTGAATGCCGGGTTCGTGCTGGACATCTTTGGCGGCGCGCTGCGGGTCCGACAGGGGGCCGAGGCCGATCTGCACGCCGCCGAAGCCCGCGCCGAGGTGACGCGGCAGGCCTATGTCGCCGAGGTGATCGCAGCCTACAGCAGCGCACGGGTAGCACAGGAATCGCTGGCTTTGACCCGCGCTACGGTCGCTTCCCGCGAGCGCACGGTCGACATAACCCGCTCGCGCATCAACGCCGGCACCGCGACCCAGTTCGAGCTGGCGCAGGTGCAGGCATTGCTGGAGCTGACGCGCTCTGAGCTGCCGACGTTGGCGGCGCGTTTTGATGCGCAGGTCTATCAGCTGTCGGTTCTGCTGAACGAACCCGCCGACGGCTTGATGCGCCAAATGCAGCGCGGTGCGCCGCAGTTGCGGACACCGGCCACCCCCGGGACTGGCGTTCCGGCGGATCTGCTGCGCGCGCGCCCCGATATCCGCGCCGCCGAGCAAGACATGACCGCCGCTGTCGCGCGGGTGGGTGTGGCGACGGCGGATCTGTTGCCCTCGGTCAGTTTGATCGGGCGGGTCAGCGATGTCGGTGCCAGCAATGCCTGGGGCTTTGGCCCGCAGGTGTCGCTGCCGATCTTCAATCAGGGCGGCTTGCGCGCCGCCCGTGATCGCCGGATTTCCGAGGCCCGTCAGGCCGAGATCGCCTGGCGGGCGTCGGTCACGGCAGCGGTTGGCGGGGTACAGACCGCGCAGTCCAACTTGCGGCGCTATCGCCAGCAGGTCGCGACGCTGAACGCCGCGCTGTCGGCGTATGACCGGGCGTATGATCTGGCGATGCAAAGCTACGAAGGCGGGGCCTTGCCCTTGCCTGACCTGCTGGAGGTCGACCGCGCACGGGCAAGCACCCGTCTGACGCTTGCCAACGCCCGCCACGCCAGCGCGCTGGAATGGGCCGCGCTGCAGATCGCCACCGGCGCCGGCGCTCAGCAACCCTGAGCACCGGTTCGGCGTGCCGTCAAATCCGATAAGCGATGTTATGTAATAAAATCGGCCGCGCATTCCCGTTGGAGCGCGGCCGAAATCTTGCCGGCGCGGGCGTGGTGCAACCTCGCCCGTCAGCGCATCTTACAGGTCGTTGCGCTGTGGCAGGATCACCAGATCCCTGATCGTCACGCTGCGCGGACGGGTCAGCATGAACAAGACCGCTTCGGCCACGTCGCGCGGTTCCAGCAATCCGCCGGATGCCAGTTCAGCCTCAAGCTTGTCGCGCGGCCAGTCGTCCAGCAGCGCGGTGACCACCGGGCCGGGCAGCACCGCGCCGACCCGCAGACCCGCGCTTGCCACCTGACGGCGCAGGGTATGCACGAAAGCCTGCACGGCGTGTTTTGACGCGGTATAGATCGGCTCGCCCACGACCGGCACAACACCGGCGATCGAGCTGGTCACCAGAATGTCGCCCGTCTTGCGCTCGATCATATGCGGCAACACCGCATGCACACAGCGAAACACCGCGTTGATGTTCAGGGTCAGCATCCGGTCCCACGCATCTGGGTCGCCGTCGATCACCGGGCCACCGACATAGGCCCCGGCATTGGCGTGCAGAATGTCCAGCTGGCCGGTCAGCGCAAGGATGGCGGGCATCATTCCGGCAACGGCGGCACTGTCGGACAGGTCCACCACCAGCGGGATCGCCTGATCGCCCAGTTCGGCACAGCAGGCGTGCAGGGCGTCCCGCGCGCGGTCGATCAGCACCACCCGCGCGCCGGCCTCAAGCATCGCGCGCGCGCATTCCAGTCCGATCCCCGATGCCGCGCCCGTCACCGCCGCTACCTTGTCCGAAAGCCCCTGCATCGCCGCGTTCTCCTTGTGACTCATGTCATGCCTCCGCCGCGAACAGATGCGCGGCGGTGGGTTCAAAGTGAAAATCAACCGTCTCGCCAGCACCAAAGGCGGCATCCTGCGGCAAGACGGCCAGCACCTGCTGGTCGTCGCTGGTACGCAGATTGACCACGGTTTCGGCCCCCAGACGTTCGACCAGCACCACCTGCCCCGATACGCGCGCGGACATGCCGGGCGCGGGCTGGCGGTGCAGATATTGTGGGCGCAGTCCCAGAACGGCGCTTTGACCGGCTGCAAACCCCTTCGCCGGCAGCGTGATCGGTGCCAGCGACGGGGCCGATACGGTTGCGGTTTCGGCGGTGGCAGCACTGACGCTGACCGGCAGGAAATTCATGCGCGGTGAGCCGATGAACCCCGCAACGAAGCGGTTGGCGGGGGATTTATAGACATCAATCGGCGCGCCGATCTGTTGCACGCGCCCGCCTTCAAGCACGACGATACGGTCGGCGAGCGTCATCGCCTCGACCTGATCATGCGTCACATAGATCATGGTCGCGCCCAGCTCTTTGTGCAGGCGGGCGATCTCCATCCGCATGTCCATGCGCAACGCGGCATCAAGGTTGGAAAGCGGCTCGTCGAACAGAAAGACCGAGGGTTGGCGCACGATGGCACGCCCGATGGCCACGCGCTGGCGCTGGCCGCCGGACAGCTGGCTGGGTTTGCGATCCAAGAGGGGTTCCAGCTTCAGGATCCGCGCCGCCGCCATGACGTCTTCGTTGATCTTGGCCTTGGGGGTTCCTGCCAGACTGAGGCCAAAGCTCATGTTCTGCCGCACGCTCATATGCGGGTAGAGCGCGTAAGATTGAAAGACCATGGCAATGCCGCGATCACGCGGCTCAAGATCGTTGCAGCGCCGCCCGCCTATGGTCAGATCGCCGCCCGAGATATCTTCAAGCCCGGCGATCATCCGCAAAAGCGTGGATTTCCCGCACCCCGAGGGCCCGACGAACACCACGAATTCACCGCTCTTGATGTCCAGATCGACACCGCGGATCACGTCAACGGCGCCATAGTTCTTGGTGAGATTGTGCAGGGTCAGATCGGTCATCAGCTGTCTCCCTCGCGCGTTGCAGCGAGATGGGCGCGGGCCTGAGCCTCGGCGCGTTGAAGGGTTTCATAGGCCGCAAACCGGGCCGCATGCAGAGTTGCCAGCGCCCCTGTCGCGGGGGGAACGGTGGTATCGACGGGCGACATCGCCGTCATGGCAGCACCGATATCCGCAAAGACACCCGCAGCGGTCGCACCCAGGATGGCTGCGCCCAGCAGAACCGGCTCGGGGCTGCGCGGGATGTCGACGGGCAGGCCCGTGGCATCGGCCAGAAGCTGGCGCACAACCGGGTGACGCCCGGCACCGCCGCTGATCACCAGCGCGTCGATCTGTGCGCCCTGTGCGCGGCTGGCGGCGATGATCTGGCGCAGGCCATAGCCCAGCCCGGTGACGGCAGCGACATAGAGTGCCCGCAGGCTGTCAGCGTCGCCTGCCATGTCCAGCCCGGCAATCAACCCGCGCGCCTGTGGGTCGGCGTGCGGCGCGCGGTTGCCCAGAAAGTCCGGGATCACGATGAGCCCCGCAGCAAGGCGCACGGCCTCGGACAGCGACGCGGCGCTGGCCGCCGCACGGTCGGCCAGCAGATCGGGCAACGATTGCCCCAGTGCCTGCGCCTCGGCCTGAAGCGCGGATGCGGCGGGGTGCAGGGACAGAACCCGCTCGATTGCCGCACCTGCGGTGGATTGTCCGCCTTCGGACAGCCACAGACCCGGCACCATCGCCGACAGATATGGCCCCCAGACGCCGGGAATGAAGCGTGGCTGCGCGCTTGAGGCCATGGTGCAGGCCGATGTGCCCATGACATAGGCCATGCGGTTTTCGGCCCCGCCCCCCAGCGACCCGATGCCACCGGCATGGGCGTCGATCAGCCCGGCCCCGACGGGCGTGCCCGCCAACAGACCCAGATCATCCGCCGCCTGCTGCGTCAGGCCGCGTCCCTGCGCGGTTCCGGCAGGAACAACGGTCGTGCCGATCCGCGCGAAGCCTTCCTGCGCCAGATCGCCCAGGCCGATGGTGTCGAAATAGCCGGGATCCCAGCGGTCTTCATGGGCCAGATAGGTCCATTTGCACGTCACCGTGCAGACCGAGCGGTCCAGACTGCCGGTCGCCCGCCATGTCAGGAAATCCGCCAGATCCATGAACTGTTGGGCCGCCTGCCATGTCTGCGGCAGGTTTTCCTTGAGCCACAAAAGCTTGGGCGTTTCCATTTCCGGTGACAGCGCGCCGCCTACGTAATCGAGCACGCGGTGGCCGGTGGCGTTGATCCGCTCGGCCTGTCCGGTCGCGCGGTGGTCCATCCACAAGATGACATTGCGCGCCGCGTCGCCGTGGGTGCCCACGGGCAAGGGCTGACCGCCCTCGCCCAGCACGACCAGCGAACAGGTCGCGTCAAAGCCGACCCCGGCGATATCTGCCCCCGTCAGCGCCGCCTTGGCCAGCGCCGCACGGGTGCAGGTGGCGACAGCGCGCCAGATATCGTCCGAGGATTGCTCGGCGATATCGCCCGGCTCGCGCCAGGTGCGGATCGGTGCGCTGGTGGTCGCGACCAGCGTCCCCGCCACATCAAAGATCCCCGCCCGAACGCTGCCGGTGCCGACATCGCAGCCCAGAAGATACCTGGCCGTCATCGCTTGCTCCTTATCCACGCAGGATCACGAGGCAGGGTGCCGCGCGCCCGCAGCGGCGCGGGTGCCATCGGGATTGCGCAGATAGACCCCGCGCTCCAATTGCTGACGGCGCAGGTCGGCCACGTCGATCTCGGACGGCGGACGGTTTCCGCGTGCCGAGATCCGCGCGGCGCGCCCGGCTGCCTCGCCCATCGCCATGCAGGTGGCCATGACGCGGATCGCGCCCATGGCCTCATGCGTGCACGAAATGCTGCGCCCGGCGACCAGCAGGTTTTCCACTTTCTGCGGCACCAGGGATCGGTAGGGAATATCGTAGCAATCGCCGCACCAGATCAGCGTGCAGCCGTTATCCTCGGGGCGGTGAATGTCGATGGGATAGCTGGCGACAGCGATGGCATCGTCGAAGTGACGGCACGACAGGACATCATCCTGCGTCATGACGTATTGCCCCTTGATCCGCCGCGTCTCGCGGATGCCCAGAAACGGCGCGGTCTTGGTGAAATAGGCCTGCTCGAAACCGGGCACGTAATTGGTCAGATAGGTGACGATATCGTCGATCTGGCCCCGGCCCTCGATCTCGCCCTTGGTCAGGCTGCGGGCATCGGTGCCATCGGTCCCGGCCACCCGCGTCATGTTGATCCAGACCTCGCCCTTCTTCAGACCGGTGATGATGATCGTCCGCTCGTTGGGAATGGTCAGATTCATCTCGGCCTTGGCCTTGGCCATAAGTTCGCGCAGACCAACCACGATGAACTGGTGGTTCTGGCCAAAGTATTCGGCCGGAATGAAATCTGTCAGATAGGTGCGCGCCTCGGGTGGGGAATTGGCAATCGACATCCGCAGCGCATCGGTGTCCACGCCGCCCAGACAGAACATCAGCGTCGGCGGCTGCATGCCGCCTTGCGCGTTGCCCTTCTCGCAGGGCACCCCGGCGCGGTACGCCACATCCGCGTCCCCGGTGCAGTCGATAACCACCCGCGCCAGCAACGCACTGCGCCCGCTTTTGCTTTCGGTGATGATGCCGCGAATGGTGTCGCCGTCCATCACCACGCCCGCAAAGAAGGTGTAGAACAGCACGTCCACCCCGGCCTCGGTCAGCATATCCAACGCGACCGTCTTGACCGCCTCGGGTTCGACCAGCGTGATGCCCATGTGCAGCGGACAGGGGCGGTGTTCGCTGGCGCCGTCGCGCTCATCGCGCAGGCGCTGGATGAACGCCTCGGGCAGACCGTCGATGATGCGATTGCCCTTCTGGCCCAGAAAGCCCAGCACGGGCAGGCCAATGGTCATGTTGCCGCCGACAAAGCTGCGGCTTTCGACCAGACCCACGCGCAGCCCGTCCTCGGACGCGGCCAGAGCGGCGGTCAGGCCCGACGGGCCACCCCCGACAACCAGCACATCATACTCGGCGGCGACGGGGATCTTGCGGGCAGGTTCTTCGATGCTGCGGACCTGAGGAGCGGTCATCGGTCAGTCCTTGTTGGGATCAGTGGGGAAAAGTGGGGGCGTGCGCCGGACCTGCAGAGGCCCGGCGCCACAGGGTCAGGCGGGCATCATCGGGCCAACGCGGTCGATGATCGCGCCGACGGCGTCGGTCACGCTCTTGCGGCCCAGCACGGCAAGCTGAACTTCTTCCAGCATCGTTGCCTGCGCGCGCGCCGCTTCGGGGAAGGGCGGGAAGGCCCCGCGCGCATCGGCCAGCACAGCGGCTTCGATTTCGGCCACGGCATTGGCCTGCATCAGCGCGGGATCGGCATAGCTGGACACCCGCACCGGCCCGTTGCCGTTCAGCGCCATGCCCAGCGTCACGCGCTTGCTGGCAACTTCGCGGATATAGGACCACGCCAGTTCCTTGTCGGTCGCGTTGCGCGGAATGACCATTGCCCAGGCCTCGACCACCGCCGACATCGGCGTGCCGGCGGGCAGCGTCGACGAGCCGGGGAAGGGAATCGCCTTGATGCGACCGGCGAAGTTGCTCTGCTCGGGATTGTTGAGCTGCGCGAACCGGGCGAAGGGCAGCACGGTGAAGGCCGCGCGGCCCTGCTGCATCCATGTTACCATGTCGTCATTGCGCGTCGCGGCATAGCTGCGCGGCAGCGCGCCCGCCTCGAACAGGCCGCGCAGGACGGACAGCCCCTGCTCCATCGCGGCGCGGTCAGGCACCAGTTGGAAGTCATGCGTGATGAAATCGCCGCCAAAGGCCCGAGCGAACATCACCGGGAACACCGCCAGATCGCTGGCCAGCACCATGCCGGTCACCGGCGTCCCGGCAGAAGAGGTGAAGGTCAGTTGATTGGCCTGCTCTACCAGCTCTTCCAGCGTTTGCGGCGGGGCGGAAATGCCCGCTTCTTCCAGCAGCGCCTCGTTGTAGAACAGGGCCTGCGTGGCGTGGCGCACAGGGATGCCGATCAGATTGCCATCCACCGTCATGCCCTGAATCAAGCCGGGGGCGATGTCGCCGAAATCCTCGATCGGATTGGCGTCATTCAGCGGGCCGAGCGGCTCGAACAGCGCCGCAATGTCCGAGGTCGGGCGGTTGTCGATCAGATACCCCACCGAATACTCGGTTTCGGGCAGGCTGGCCTCACGGAAGAGCCGGTCCTGCAACGGGTTCGAATCGAAGGTGGTGAAGCTGAGGCTGGCGTCATTCGCAGCCTTCCACTCCGCCAGCAGATCGCCCTCGGCGGTGCCCAGCACGCGCTCGTGCACGGCATGGCTGAGGATGTTGAGCGTGCGCGCTTGCGCCCAGCTTGGGAACGCGGCCATGGCTGCCGCCCCTCCGATAGCCGTGCCCAGAAGACGGCGACGGGTTAGTCCGGTTCTCAGGTCTTTCATGGTTTCCTCCCTTTCAGACGATCAGTCATCCCTTGGTGGCGCCGGCGGTAAGCCCGGCCACCAGAAATCGGTTCATGAACACGACGAACAGCAACACCGGCGCCAGCTGGACGGTTGAGGCGGCGAACAGAATTCCCCAGTCGACCCCGTCGATCGAGCCGATCATTTCCGAAATGACCAGCGGCGCGGTCTTGGCGTTGGTGCCGGTAAAAATGAAGGCGAACAGAAATTCGTTCCACGCGAAGACGACCACGAAAACCGCCACCGCAAGGATCCCGGGCGAGGCCAGCGGCACGATCACCCGGCGCAGGATCGTCAGCCTTCCTGCCCCGTCAATCTGTGCGGCTTCGTCCAGTTCACGCGGGATCTGGTCGATGAAGGTGCGCATCAGCACCGTGCCCAGCGACACAAAGAACGTGGCGTAGAGCACCATCAGCACGCCATGCGTGTCGTTGATCCCCAGAAAATTGACGATGGGGAACAGCGGCAGCGTAATGACGATGGGCGGGATCAGGCGGACCACGATCAGAAACAGCACGCTGCCGTTCAGGAACCGGCTGGAATTGCGCGAATAGATATACCCCGCGCAGGTGCTGGCGGCGACGGCCAGCACGGTCGCACCAACGGTGATGATCGCGCTGTTCAAGAGCCCGTCAAAGAACACCCCCAGCGTGACCAGAGCGCCGCGTAATGCTCCAGCGTCGGGGTGAAGAGGTGGCGTGGCGGGACGGCAAAGATCTCGCGGCCCGGCTTGAAGGACGAGATCACCACGAAGGCGATCGGCACCAGCGACCACAACAGCAGCATGCAGACTGCCACAGCCTTGCCCAGCCCGATGAACAGACGATCAATGCGCATTGCCGGTCACCTGTTTGCGCAGCACAAGAACATAGCCAAGGGCCAGAAGCAGCGACGCCAACACCATGATCCACGCCGTCGCGGCTGCTGTCCCGAAGGCGTTGTAGGTAAAGGCTTCGCGGTACAGATAGACCGCGACCACCTCGGTCGTGCGCGCCGGTCCACCGCCGGTCAGCAGCCAGACCTCGGAAAAGATGCGGAAGGCAAAGATGTAGCGAAACAGCAGGGCGACGACGATGGCCGGTCCCAGCATCGGCAGCGTCACCCGGCGGAAGGCCTGCCACGGGCGCGCGCCGTCGATGCGCGCTGCTTCATAAAGATCGCCCGGAATCGCCAGCCGTGCGGCGTAGAGGATGATGAAGGTAAAGGGCAGATGCAGCCAGATCGTCAGCATGGCGATCAGGATCATCGCGTGCACGGGCTCGAACGACCAGTCCAGCACCGGCAGACCCAGCGACAGCAAAAGCTGCGTGACCGGCCCGGCCTGCGGGTCGAACAGATAGCGCCAGCTGACCACGGCGATCACTTCGCTGACGGCATAAGGTGCCAGCGTGCAGACCAGAAGCACACGGCGAAACGGCAGGCCGCTGGCAAACAGCAGTGCCAGCAGCAGACCAAGCAACAGCTCGACATGCACCGCAACCACCACCAGCACCACGGTATTCCACAGGGCGCTGCGAAATGACGGATCGCTCAACACCCGGATGAAATTATCGAACCCGACAAAACTGGGTGCTTGCCCAAAGCTGGATTCCATCAGACTCAGCCACGCGACATAAAGCGCCGGAAGCACGATAACGCTGAGGATCAGGACGTGAACCGGTGCGACAAACGGCAACAGCTCGGTCAATTTTCTTGTTCGCACCCACGCCTCCCAACGCTGTGTGACTGCGACGCCCGACATGGCGTCAGTGAATGGCAGATTTCCCCTCACCGGGGTTGAGGGGGTCAGAGCCGGGGGTCGCCCCCTCGCCGCCCCCGAGAGCGGGCAATCCCAGCACGGAATCGCGGACCTGCAGCGATGCGGTCAGGCTGATCGCCACCGGCGCGCCGGTTTCGCCACCCATCCGCGTCGTCAACCGGTCCCAGACCGATTGCGCCATCACATCCAGCGGCTGGCGGATCGCGGTCAAAGCGGTCTTGCGCGCGCTCATCCAGGCGTAGTCATCGAAGCCGATGACCGAAACCTGCTCGGGAATATCCACCCGCGCCTGCGCCAATGCGGACAAAACCGCCAGCGTGGTCACGTTGGTCAGGGCCAGAACGGCGGTCGGGCGCGCGTGGCGCTCTTGCCAATGGGCGAAACGCTCGGCACCGGTGATGCTGTTTGAGCCCAGTTCAATCGTGACCGGTGCCCGACCGGTCGCGGCCCGCAAGAAGTCACGCGCGCCGCGTTCGCGTTCGCGGATCGGCGCTATCGCCAGATTGGACGCGGCGATGACGACATCGCGGTGCCCCATCGCCACCAGATGCCGGGCCGCGATCTCACCCGCTTCGGCGTTATCAATCGTTACCGTGTCCGCCGGTGCGCCCGCTGGCACCACGCGGTCCGCCAGCACCACCGGCGTGCGCCGGCATTCTTCGATCAGCACGGACGGCAAGCTGTCGGTGCACGGGACAACCACCATCCCTGCCGGACGCCAGCCCAGCAGCGCGCGCAGGCGCGATTGCTCAACCGCCGGATCATCGCGTGAACTGGCAACAATGACGTCAAACCCGTCCTTGCCTGCCATCACCTCAAGCCGCGACACCAGCGAGGTAAAGAAGGCATCGTCAAGATCCGGGACCAGAATGGCCACCACCTTGGTCTGGCCCGAGCGCAACTGCGACGCCGCGCGATCCGCGTGATAGTCCAGTTGTCGGGCTGCAGCGATAACCCGGTCATGCACCGATTGCTTGACCGGCTTCGAGCCATTGACGACATGCGAAACGGTCGCCGTCGAGACCCCGGCCAACGAGGCTACATCTTTGATCGTCGCGCGTTTCTTTTGCATGGGGTCCTGATTCGGCTACGGATAAGCGATTCGATTGCGGTTAAACGATTTACGTTAAACGTTTAACTTGGCACTTCTGATCCCGCAAGCATTTTCTTGACGCGGATTTCTGGCCTTTGCGGCGCGCTATTTGCGACGGCTGCACAGCTATAGCGGGAACCTATTGCTCGCGGCGACGTTACCTCAAAGCAAGCCAGCGCCACCGCTTACGTCACCGGTGCTCGGATCAGAACCTATCTAGGAGAGCTTAGATGCACGGTATCATTTACCTCGTGGGCCTTGTGGTCGTCGTGATGGCGATTCTGTCGTTTCTGGGTCTGGGCTGAAAAACGCACAGCCCAAACCCTTGAAAGGATGAAACAATGACACAACAACCTGTAACACCAGTTCCCGCCGCGCCGGTCGGCCTTGCGCAGGACCGCGGCTATGTGGACTGGCCCGCCATCCTGATCGGCGGTGTGGTCGCGTCGGGGGTCGGCTTTGTCTTCACCACCTTCGGGCTGGCCTTGGGACTGACCATGATCTCGCCTTATGAGGGTGACGGGTCGGCCACGGCAAAACTGATTGCCATCGGCTCGTGGATCGTGTGGACCACGGTGTCCAGTGTGATGGCAGGCAGCTATATCGCTGGCCGTATGCGTCGCCGTATCGAGGGCACCAGCCCGGACGAAACGGGCGTGCGCGACGGTGTGCATGGACTGGCCGTCTGGGGCGTCGCGCTTCTGTTGGGGGCGATGGTTCTGAGCGGCTCGGTCAGTTCGACGCTCGATGCCGCTTCGGACATGTCAGCCAGTGTCGCCGCCGTTGGTGAGACGATAACAGGCCAAGAGGCAGCAGGCACCGCCCCTGTGGCCGGTGCTGATGCCGCCACGCTCGATGCCGATGCCGCCGCCCGCGCCGAAACCGCCCGCAAATACGCGATCCTGTCCGCCTTTATCCTTGCCGCCGCGCAGCTGATTGCCGGGGCCGGAGCCTATTGGGCCGCAGGAATGGGCGGGCAACACCGTGACGACCAGCGTGTCTTTGCGCGCTTTGGTCGCTGGACCTGAGGAGGAGATCGAACAATGGGTGCTATATTAATCTGGCTGATTGGCGTTCCGCTCTGGGTCGTGCTCTTGCTGGTTCTTCTGACCTGACCAACGCCCCTTTTTCGCCCCTTACGGGGCGAAAATCTTATCCGGCGACAGGCTTGGCGGAGGCTGCGCCGTCGCTAGATCCGCGCCACCCAGACCCTGAACCGGCCTTGCCCGGTTACCTCGCGGATCAAACCCCGCTCTGAAAGCCGGTCAAGATTGCGCTGTACGGCAGCGCGCGACGCCCCGGTCTGAGCTTCGGCCAACGGCGCAGGCACCAGCGGCCAGTTTTGCAACACCTCCAGCAGCAGACCCGGCACGCGCCCGGACAGATCGGCAATCGCCCCATCGGCCCGCGTGCGCCAATCCCCCAGACGGTCCAGCATCAGCAGCGCCGCCAGCGTGGCGCGTTCCGCCCCGGCAATCCATTGGGCAAGCCGCTGCGCGGGCGTGCCACGGGCGCGCAAACTGTCAGGACCGTTCATTGCCAAGGGGACGAACAAGGCCCCCTGCCCCGGCAGACGGCTCATCCCCGCCGCATGGCGCGCGGCCAGCACCGCTGCTTCCAGATCGCGGCCCCGGTCGGGACCGGTCAGTTGCCAGGCGTGAAACAGGATCGCCGATTGCGTGACCGGGTGGAGGTCTTCAATCTCCGGCAACAGTGCCGCAAGGTCGTAAACAGCCTCGGACGGGCGGTTGAGAAAATCGCCCATCCCCATAACCGGAGCATTTCCCTGCATCAACCGGCGCGCGGCCCAGCCAGCGCGCGCCAACGCGCCTTCGCTATCCTCGGTCGAGCCGACCCGAAGTCCGACCCACAGGCCCAGACGCTCGGCCGGAAAGCGCTCTCCCGCCCACCACGCCATATCTGCCGCTTCGGCCAGCGCGAGCCGCTGGCGCAGGCCAACGCTGCCAGCGCGCAAGCGGGCATCCATCTCGCCAAAGGTCAGGGCCAGCCGCGCCAAGCCATCAGACTGCGCGCCCTGCGCCGCACGCCATGTGGCAGGGTCGATCAGCGCGCGGCGGTCTGCGCGCGGCAATGGCGGTGCGCCCGGAGGCACATCGTCGTCCATTGGACCGGGCAGAAACCACAGATCGTCCTCATCTTCAGTCATGCGCGGCAAAGCCCATCGCTGCGCCGATGTCGTTGGCGACATTGCACACCGCGCGCCAGTGTTTCGCCGACTTCCAGCCGCAGCAAAAGGGTCTGGGCCTTAACCGCTTTGTCTTTTGGCGCTTTGGTCACGGCTCTCCCTTCTGTCCAGCCCCGGGCGCAGGGTAAAGCGCCCGGATGCGTCGCTGTTGTCAGCGCCCTGCCAGACTGTCCAGCCCCAGGACCAAATGCAAGATTTGTCCGGTGTACGCTGTTTTTCGGACTTTCACATGATGCGCGTCGCTCGCGATAGTCGAGGTTCGCGCCCTCACTTGCCAGCGTCGCCCTGAGCTGGGCGGGTGCCGCGCATCCGAAGCTCTCATCAGCCGTTTGAGGGTCGAGGTCTCTCTTTTTGCGGGCAGATTTATCCCACGGTCTCTTTGACAGGTCTGCTGATGTAGTCTGGTGACACCGCTGTAACCACCAGTTTAATCCCTGACCCGATGTGTGCACCAGAGCCACCGCAACGCGTTGAGCCCGGCAGCCGCAAGCGCAGCATTGCAACAACCGAGCGGCCCCGCCTGCCTTGCAAGCGGGGCCGGATCATCGAGAACACTGCCGTCGCAACGCGCTGTCAGGCGCGTCTTGCCGCGAACGCCGCAAACCAGTCGAGTGCGGCCGGGTTCTTGGTGGCGTCACGGCTGGCGACTTTGTCGACCGGCTGGCCCAGCAGCAGTTTGCGCACCGGGACTTCCATCTTCTTGCCGGTCAGCGTGGTCGGGATCTCGGGGGCGGCGACGATCTCGTCGGGGACGTGACGCGGGCTGCGTTCTGCGCGCAGGCGCTTGACGATCTCAGCCTTCTTGGCGTCATCCAGCGCCACACCCGGCTGCATCTGCACGAACAGTGGCATGTAATAGCCGCCCTGGCCATCCTCGATGCAGATGATCAGGCTGTCGGCGACGCCGTCGATCCCCTCCATCGTGCGGTAAATCTCGGCCGAGCCGATGCGCACGCCGAAGCGGTTGAGCGTGGCGTCCGACCGGCCCAGCACATAGCTGCCGCCGTGGTCATTGAACCGCACCCGGTCGCCATGCCGCCAGATCCCCGGATACATGTCGAAATAGCTGTCGGTATAGCGCGCGAAATCCACGTCGCCCCAGAAACACAGCGGCATCGAGGGCATTGGCTTGCGGATGACCAGCTCGCCAACCTCGCCGATAACCTGCCGCCCGTCCTCGTCAAAGGCGCAGGCGTCGCAGCCCAGAGCGGGTGCCTGTATCTCGCCGGCGCGGACGGGCAGCAGGACGCAGCCGGCCAGAATGCCCGAACACAGCTCGGTGCCGCCCGATTGCGAGGTGGCGAAGAGATCCTGCTTCACCGCCTCATGCACCCAGGCCAGAATTTCGGGCGTTGCGGGCGAGCCGGTCAGGAACATCGTCGTAAGCTTGGACAGGTCATAATCCTTGCCCGGGACAATGCCCTGCTGGCGCACCAACTGCATGAACGTGGGCGAGACGCCGAAATGGCTGACGCCTGTGTCCTGCATGATCTGCCACAGCGCACCGGCATCCGGATAGGTCGGATGGCCGTCATACAGCGTGACCTTGCCGTTCAGCAGCGGGCCGGTCATCAGCGTGTTCCACACCATCCAGCCGGTGGTGGAATAGCAGAAATAGGTATCGTTTGGGGCCATGTCGAAGCCGAACGCGCCGTTCTTGAGATGCTCCAGCACGATGCCATGGTGGCCCTGCACGATGGGTTTCGGCAGGCCCGTGGTGCCAGAGGAGAACAGCGTCCACAGCGGATGATCCGAGGCGACGCGCTCATAGGTGAAGGCATCGGCGGGCACGTCATCGCCGGTGAAAAGCGTGTCCCACATCAGCGCTTCGCCGTGGAAAGCCGGGGCGCTGCTGGCGTCGGGCAGGTAATCGAGCATGACCAGCGAGGTCGCGGTCGGAAGCTCGGCCAGTATGCGGGTCAGGTCGCCGGTGCGGTCGAAATTCTTGCCACCGTAACGGTAACCGTTCACCGCGAAGACCAGCTTGGGCTCGATCTGGCTGAAACGGTCAATGACCGTCTGCGGGCCGAATTCGGGCGCGGCGGTGGCCCATGTCGCGCCAATCGCGGTCGAGGCGAGCATGGCGATCACGGTTTCGGGGATGTTGGGCATATAGGCAACCACGCGGTCGCCCTTTTGCACACCCATCGCGCGCAACCGGGTGGCCAGTTTGCGCACCGCCGCGCCGACCTCGGCCCAGGACATCGCGGCCAGCGGACGCGTTTCGCTGCAATGGTGCAACATGACGCGCTCAGGGTCGCCACGCGTCTCGTTGCGCAGGATCTGCTCGGCATAGTTCAGCCGCGTGCCGGTGAACCAGCGGGTGCGCGGCATGGGGTCGTCGGTCATCACCTGATCGAGCTGACCTTCCATCTCGACCTCGAAAAAGTCGCTTACTGCCTTCCAGAATGCCGCAGGCTCGTTCACCGACCAGCGGTGCAGCGCCGCGAAATCGGTCAGATCGGGGCCGTTCTTGCCGACAAACCGCATGAACTGTGCGACCATCGAAGCCTCGCGCCGGTCCGGCGTCGCCTGCCAGAGAATATCGCCTTCCGCGACCATCATCATACCCCCATGTCTGTTGCGATCGTGTCAGAGACTACGCTGGCAATAGCCTAAAAAGACAGCGCGAGCTACGGCCTGCGATCATTTATTGTACGGCGTACAGCAAGCGCTTGATCCTGTCCAGATAAAGGACCATGGCCGACCTCGGCGCGGCAAGGGACATGATTGATTGCCGTCACAACACTATGTGTTTTATGAAGTCTTTGGTTCTTTCCGGCTCGTCCTGATCCGAGGGGGCCCCGAAACAAAGGTGCCTTATGGCCAAGAAAACCACATCCGGGCAGCGCCGCGGCAAAGGGGCGGGGCAGTCGACGCCTGAGCTGTCCAAGGCCCAGATCGTCGACTCCGCGCTGCGGTTGATCGATGAAAAGGGGCTGCAGTCCTTCTCGGTCCGCAATCTGGCCAAAACGCTCGAATGCTATCCGACCGCGATCTACTGGTACACGCCGAGCCGCTATTTCCTGATTGCCGAGATCATTACCGTCGTGCTGGCTGACGTGGTCCCCGACCTGTCGCTGGGCTGGCAGGACTGGCTGCGCGCGCTGTTCCGGCGGTATCGCGAGGCGATTTCGAAGCACCCGAATGTCGCGCCGCTGATCGGGGTCAATCTGGTGTCGAATGCCGCGGTCGATCTGGATCTGATCGAGGGGGCGCTGGCCAAGCTGCACGAGGCAGGTTTTCGCGATGAGGCGCTGATCAACGCTTACAACGCAGTGATCGGGGGCATGGTCGGGTTCACCACGCAGGAATTCGCCATGCTGCCGCCCGATGTTGAAGAACTTGAGGCCAATCTGAAAGACGTCCCGCAGCGCATCGACAGCAGCCAGCATCCACATCTCGCACAATTGGCCCCGCGCATGCTCGGCTCGGCCTTTATCCTGCGCTGGCAGAATGGGGCGGCACAGCCGATGGATGGCGCGTTTGCCACCTATGTCGAAGCCTTCGTGACCGGGCTTGAGGCTGCCTTGGCACCGAACCCCTCCCAAGTCTGATCATTTTCCAAGCATCGCGCGCATCCGGGCCGCACCTCTGGGAAGGGGTGCGGCCCTTTCTTGTTCGGCGTACAAGATATTTCTTGATCGGTGAACAAGAGTACTTGTACGGTGAACAGCAAGAGGTGATTCCCGTCCGTCGGGCGCCACCTGCAAGACCATGAAGGAAGACGATATGACCGCGCCGGATAAACCCAAGATCGCGACCGAAAGCCCCTTCGCCGAGCGCGGCGGCCCGATTCAGGTGTTTTACACGCCGCTGGACGCACCCCGCCGTCCGACGATCTCGCATGCCGAAGGGATCTACATGTGGGACACCGACGGCAAACGCTATCTCGACGCGACCTCGGGGCCGGTGGTCAGCAACATTGGCCACGGCAACGCGAAAGTTCTGGCGGCGATGAACGAGCAGGCCGCGAAGGTGTGCTACGCGTCGCGCGCGCTGTTCGAGAACACGGCGAATATCGCGCTGGCCGAGCGGGTGGCCGAGTTGGCCGGTCCGGGGTTCGAGCGGGTCTTTGTGGTCTCGGGCGGGTCCGAGGCCACGGAAGCTGCGATGAAACTGGCACGGCAATACGCCGTGGCGCGCGGTGAAAAAGGCCGCTGGAAGGTGCTGGCGCGCAACCCCGGCTACCATGGCGCGACGCTGGGCGCGGTGTCGGTCACCGGCGATCCCGAAACCGACGCGCTGTATGAGCCGGTCATGCGGATCATGCCCCGCGTTCCCGCGCCCTTTACCTATCGCACCCCCGGCAATATTGACGCCGACACCCATGCCCGCGATTGCGCGCAGGCGCTTGAGGATGCGATCCTTGAAGAAGGGCCCGACAGCGTTCTGGCCTTCATCATGGAGCCGGTCGGCGGGTTGGCAACGGGCGCACTGGTGGCCCCGGACGCCTACTATACCGCCGTGCGCGACATCTGCACGCGCCATGGTGTCTTGCTGATCTTCGACGAAGTGATGAGCGGCGCGGGCCGCACCGGGCGCTTTCTGGCCGCCGAGCACTGGCCCGACGCGCGCCCCGATATGGTAACCTTGGCCAAGGGTGTCGCCGCTGGCTACACGCCGATGGGCATGGTGCTTGCGTCGCGTGAGATGGTGCAGACGGTGGTCGAGAACGGCGGCTTTCTGCACGGTCACACCTACAGCGCGAACCCGCTGTCATGTGCGGTCGGTGACGCGGTGCTGCGCGAAGTGGTCGAGCAGGATCTGATCGGCAATGCCGAGCGCCTGGGTGTTCTGCTGGGCGACCGGCTGGCGACGCTGATGGAATCCTCGCCCATCGTCGGCGACGTGCGCGGGATCGGCCTGCTGCGCGCCCTCGAGATCGTGGCGGACAAGACAACCAAGACCTCGTTCCCGCCCAAAGCCAAGGCAATCTCGCGGATTGTCGAGCTGGGGCTCGAGCGCGGGCTCTTGCTTTATTCGCGCAGTACGGCAGGCGGGCGCTATGGCGAATGGCTGATGATCACCCCGCCGCTGATCATGACCGAAGCGCAACTTGATGAAATGATGGAACTTCTCACCGAGGTTCTGGCGGCTTTTCAGGCGGAAGCGCTCGCCTGAGCTGCCCATAAGAAACCACTATAACGAACCAACAAGGGAACCAACAATGCACCTGTCCGTCTCGTTCACCGCGTTGGCCGCTGCTGGCATGATTGTCAGCGCCGCCACGCCCGCTCTCGCCGATACCCTGCGCTTTTCGCACTTCCTGCCGCCGGGCCATTATTTCGACAATGACGTCAACGCCTGGGGTGCGGCGCTGGACGAGGCCTCGGGCGGTGAGCTGACCGTTCAGGTGTTTCCCGCCGGTCAGATGGGCGCGCCCGCCGACCATTACGCGATGGTGCGCGACGGTATCGTTGACGTCGCCTGGGTCAATTTCGGCTACACGCCCGGCGCGTTTCCGATTGCCGATCTAATCGACCTGCCGTTCTCGCTGGAAGTGCCGCGCGATGTGGCCTCGGTCGCGGTGAACACGTGGTACGCTGCGTATGCCGGTCAGGAAATGTCGGACGTGCATTTCTGTCTGGCTCATGTCGGTGCGCCCGGCGCGCTGCATTCGGCCCAGCCGATCACCCTGCCGTCGGACGTTGCCGGGCTGCAGGTCCGCCCGGCCAGCGGGTCCATGGCCCGCTTCATTGCTGATCTGGGTGGTTCGGCGGTGCAGGTGCCCGCGACCGAGGCCCGTCAGGCCATCGAGCGCGGCGTGGCGAATGCGATCACCTTCCCCTGGGGTTCGATCGATTTCTTCGGCATCTCGGACGCGGTGCCCTATCACATCGCCGATACGCTCTATTACGTCGGGGCGGGTATCGTGATGAACAAGGCGCGGTACGAGGGTCTGTCGCCCGAAATGCGCGCCGCCGTAGACAGCGTTTGTACGTCGGAATGGGCGGTTGGCGTCGGCGCAAGCTGGGTCGAGTTCGAGAACAACGGCCGTCAGGTGCTTGCCGATATGGGCCACACGATCCACGAATCGACGCCCGAAGAGCTGGCTGCCTGGCACGAGGCCGCGCAACCCTCGTATGACCGCTGGGCTGCAACCATGGTCGCCCAAGGCCTTGACCCGCAAGAGATCCGCGCCAGCCTTGACGCGGCGGTCGACGCGGCAGCAGCGGCACAGTGATGAACCGGTTCCTGCGTGCAATCGAGCTGGCAGCAAGCCTGATGCTCGGGGTCGTGACGCTGATCACCTTTGCCAATGTGGTCATGCGCTTCGGCTTTAACAGTGCGTTGATGGATTCGTTCGACCTGACGCGCATGGCGCAGGGACTGGCGCTGGCCTGGGGGATCGCCGTGACCACCCACCGCAGCGAGCACATCACCATCGACGGCCTGTGGACCCTGATGGGTCCACGCGGTCGCCGGGTGATGGATATCGTGGCGCGGGTGATCACCGGGTCGTTTCTGTTGGTGCTTACTCTCGCCATGGCACAGCGCGCCTATCGCAACATGCTGTCGAACCTGTCCACGGCCGAGCTGAGCATCCCGATCTGGGGCTTTCACGCGGCCATGACACTGGGGATCGCCCTAGCCTGCTTTGTGGTCTTCGCCAGCATCCGCCTTGTGCGGAATGGCGGCTACACGCGCGGCGCCGCCTGACACCCCCTGCGACCAACCGCGCCGCCCGTCAGGGCGGCCGGGCAGCCTCGCCAAGGAATGGACGATGTCTCTTACAGCTATTGCCCTTGCAGGGTTCGCCATTCTGGTGGTCCTGCTACTGATCCGTGTGCCGGTCGGCATCGCCATGGCGATTGCCGGTATCGCGGGCTTTTCGCTGGTGGTCGGGATTGATCCTGCCATCAGCATGGTCAGTCAGGTCGCCTTCAACGCGCTGACGGCCTATGAATTCTCGATCATCCCGATGTTCATCCTGATGGGCACTTTCGCGGCCAAGAGCGATCTCAGCCTTGAGATGTTCCGCGCCAGTCAGGCATGGCTGGGCCGGTTCAGGGGCGGCATGGCGTTCTCGGCGCTGGTGGCCTCGGCCGGATTTGCGGCGGTGAACGGATCATCCATGGCGACGGCGGCCACCATGACCCGCGTTGCGCTGCCCGAGATGGAGCGTAACGGCTATGACGGCGCGCTCTCGGCCGGGGTGATCGCCGCAGGCGGGACGCTGGGCATCATGATCCCGCCCTCGGCGGTGCTGGCGCTTTATGGTTTCATCACCCAGCAGAACGTCGCCGATCTGTTTATTGCAGGCATCCTGCCGGGTCTGCTGGGGCTGGCCTGCTATGCCTCGGCTATTCTGATCCTCGGCTTTTTCCGCCCCGCCAGCATGCCCGTTGCCGGGTCCAGCAGCTGGAGCGAAAAGCTGATCAGCCTGAGCCGCGTCTGGGCCATCGCGCTGTTGTTCGGCCTGATCATCGGCGGCATTTATGGCGGGGTCTTCACCGTCACCGAAGCCGCCGGCATCGGCGCGTTCGGCGCATGGCTGATCGGCACGCTGCGCGGTCGGCTGGGCGTCAAAGCGACGCTTGAGTGTCTGGGCGAGGCGCTGGCAATGAGTGCGGCGATCTTCACCATCGTGATCGGCGCGCTGACCTTTGGCTATTTCCTGACCGTCACCGGCACCACCACCGCGCTGATCGGCTGGCTGGCCAACCAGCCCGTCGGCCCCTACGGCGTGTTGACGCTGATCCTGCTGGGCTATCTGGTACTGGGTGCGGTGATGGACGAACTGGCGATCACCCTGCTGACGCTGCCCATCGTGTTTCCGGTGATCCAGTCGCTGGGCTTTGATCCGATCTGGTTCGGGGTGATCTTTGTGATGACGGTGACTCTGGGAGTCAACACGCCGCCCATCGGGATGAATGTCTTCGTGATCAACTCGATTGCCCGGCATATCTCGCTGGGGCGGATTTACCGGGCCGTGATGCCGTTCATTGCGGTGGATCTGGTGCGCCTGCTCTTGTTGATCCTCTTCCCGTCCATCGCCCTCTATCTGGTCTATTAAGCAAGGAATGTTGCCATGACAGTCGAGACCGACGTTTCCCTGCAGGCGCGCCTCGCGCAGCGAAGCGAAGAAATCTTCGAGCGCATGATTGCCTGGCGGCGGGATTTCCATGCCAATCCTGAACTGGGCAATCAGGAACACCGCACTGCCGGGATCGTGGCAGATCATCTGGAGAGCCTCGGCTTTGATCAGGTGCGCCGGGGACTGGGGGGCTCGACCGGGGTGGTCGGTATTCTTGAGGGCGGTCAGCCCGGCCCTTGCGTCGCCCTGCGTGCCGACATGGACGCGCTCCCGGTGCGCGAGGCGACGGGGCTTGAGTTTGCCTCAACCGCAACCGCGCTCTGGGGTGGGGAAACCATGCCGGCGATGCACGCCTGCGGGCATGACGCGCATACGGCCGTGCAAATGGCGGTGGCGGAAATTCTGGTCGCCGAGCGGGCAGCGATCAAGGGCCGTGTGATGCTGGTCTTTCAACCCGCCGAGGAAGGCCCCGCGCCGGATTGGCAGGGCCTGTCCGGTGCCGCGCGACTGGTTGCCGATGGCGTCTTTGACGACCCCAAGCCCGACGCGTTCTTCTGCTTCCACGTCCTGCAGGACGAACGCCCCGGCACCGCGGGCGAGATCCGCGTGCACGAAGGCGACGGCACCTATGCGATGAACCTGATGCGCATCAAGATCCGCGGGCGCGGGGGCCACGGCGCCTATCCGTGGCGCACGGTCGATCCGCTGCTGATCGGCGCGCAGGTGCTGACGGCGCTGCAGAGTATCCCGGCGAAGAATGTCGATGTGAACGAGAACGCCGTCACCCTCTCGATCGGCATCTTCAAGGGCGGCACCAAGTTCAACGTGATTCCGGACGAGGCCGAAATGGAGGGCGCGCTGCGCTTTACCGACACGACGACCGGCCCCTATCTGGAACAACGCGTCGAATCTATCGCCAAGGGCATCGCCGAAGCCGCCGGTGGCAGCGCCGAGGTGGACTGGTACATGCGCGTGCCGCTGGTACACAATGATACTGACCTGACCCGCCGCATGCGCCCGTCACTGGACCGCGCGGCACCGGCGAGACAAGCCGGTGGTCAAGGTCGAGAACTGCTTTCTCGATGACGTGTCGAACTTCTCGCAGATCGCGCCCCTGATGTTCTTTACCGTCGGCGTCGGGCTGGATGAGGGCGACACCGCTGTGTCGGGCTTCCACCACGAACCCAGCTTTACGGTCAACGAAAAGGGCCTGCTGACCGCACTCAAGGCCATGGTCAATCTGGCGGTAGATTTCGGTCACGACGCGGCGAAGAACACCTGAGCGCGTCTGCCGGTCCTGCGGGGGTCTGCCTTTTCAAGCCCATAACCGAAACGAACAATGAGCATCGCCAGCGGTTCGAGCAGCCGTGCCGCACCCGGATCTTTGGTTTTTCGGGGCGTGAACCCTGCTGCGATGGCCATCGCTGTCAGGCATCAACCGCCGCGATTGCCATCCGATCCGGGCGCGTGTCCAAGCCCGGCGCTGTCTTAGGCATCGCCGAAGAAACGTGCCGCGATTTCTTCGGGCGACGGCGGGTTGCGTAGCAGCGGCGTGATTGCCAGATCGGCCAGTTCCTCGACCGCCATCAAGGACAGCAATTCCTGTGACTTCACGCCTGGCGCACGGGGTTGCGACGTGTAATGTGCCAGCCCGTGCGGTGCCAGAACCATGTATCCGGCCAGACGCGACGGATCGCCAGGGATCAGAATCCCCGCGTCCTGGCAGCGACGAATGGCGTCGATTAGCGTTGCGACCGCCGCACGGTCGTAGGTGCCCCACCGGCTGGCGTTAGAGTCAGGGCGGTTGTCGAACAGCAGGCGAAAGAAGCCCCGCTGTTCCTGCCCGAAGCGCACATAGGAAAAACACAGCACGCGCAAGCGGGTCAAGGCATCGTCGGGCCATTTGGCAAGCTCATCAAGCTGGTAGATGTGCAGCATGCGAAAGGCTTCTTCGGTCAAGGCATCAAGCAACGCTTCCTTGTCGGCGAAATGCCGGTAAACCGACGAATGCGAAACGCCAAGCGCGCCGGCAACCTCGCGCATCGAGAAATGGGGTCCGTTGCGCGTTGCGATCAAATCGATGGCTTCGGCGAGCACCGCGTTGCGCAGGTCGTTGTGGTGATATCCGGTTTTGCGCCGCGTCTTGGGGGCGTCGGTCGCGGCGTCGGCTTCACTCTGCTCGTCAGTGCTACGCATAAACCTTTCCTTTCGCCTCGAGTGCCTTTCTGGACAACCGCAGGGGTGCGAGCAAGTCGCTATGCGGGTTGTACATCTTAAGTGACCAATGGACACATTTTTTCTTGACCGAATCAGGACGTGGTGCAAGCGTATGTGACCAGTGGTCGCACACACCTGTGATCACCGACGCGTAACAAAATAAAAACGATAAAACAGGGGGTTCCAATGAAGGAACGTTTCGGCCAGCCGGGCCTTACCCGGCGCGGAGTGATGGCGCATGGCCTTGCGGCGGCAGCGGCTGGCCTCGCGGCACCGTCGATCTTGCGGGCACAATCAGCAGCGGTGAAAATCGGCTATGTCGGATCGCTGTCGGGTATCCGCGGCATCTTTGGCGAAACCGAGCAATGGACGCTGGCACAGATCCAGACGCGGTTGGCCGAGGGATTGATGGTCGGCGACCGGCGCATCCCGATCGAGCTGGTGATCCGCGATAACCAATCCAGCGGCGCCCGCTCGGCATCGGTCGCGCAAGATCTGGTGTTCCGCGAGCGGTGCAATCTGATCCTCGCGCAGGATGGCGAGGCGGCTTTCGCGGTCGGAGAGCTGGCTGACAGTCGCGGCGTGCCGACCCTGTCGTCGATGATGCCCTGGCAGGCCTGGATGTTCCCGCGCGGTGGCAATCCGGTCGACGGGTTCCCCTATACGTTCCACTTCTTCGGCGGCAGCGACGGGGCGTTAAGCAATTTCGTGCAGATGATGGACATGGTGCCCTCGAACGCCAAGGTCGGCACGCTTTACGTCGACAACCCGCCGGGACAGGGGCTGATGAATCCCGAAACGGGTTTGCCCGCCTTCCTGCGGCAAGGCGGATACGACGAAATTGCCGCTGGGCCGTTTCAGGTCACCACCAATGACTTCTCGTCCTTCGTGTCACGCTTTGCCGCCGAGCAGCCGGATATCCTGTCGGGCTTCATGTATCCCGACCATTTCATCCCGTTCTGGAATCAGCTCAGGCAGGCGGGCGTCGCGCCGAAGGCGGTGATGATGTCTGCAGCGTTCCTGTTCCCCGGGGCCGTGGCAGCGATGGGCGACAGTGCCGATGGCGTCGCGACCGAGGTCTTCTGGTCGCCCGCCTTCCCCACCGCCTCGTCGTTGACCGGGCAGAGTGCGGCGGAACTGGCCGCGCAATGGGAGACCGAGACCGGCGCGCAATGGACGCAACCCTTGGGCTATGGTCATGCGATGTGGGAGGTGGGGCTTGCAGCCATCGCTGCCGCCGATGACCCCCGCGACCCCGACTCGCTGCGCGATGCCATCGCCGGACTTGATCTGAACACCGTTGCTGGCCGGGTGAATTTCGCCACCTCGCCGGTGCGAAACGTTGCCATCATGCCCCTTGTCGGCGGGCAATGGCGACGGCTGGGCGGGCAGCATCCCTACGCGCTGAAGATCGTCAACAACGCCTCGGCGCCGGAAATTCCGGTCGAGGCCGAGATGATCGTGATGAGCCCGTCATGACCCAGCTGACCTTGCAAGGCGTGACCCGCCGGTTCGGCGTGCTCACGGCCGTTGATGCGGTGGATCTTTCCCTGCGGGTTGGCGAATGCGTTGGCTTGATCGGCCCCAATGGCGCCGGGAAAAGCACGTTGCTGGCGCTTATGGTGGGCGATCTGCGGCCTACGTCGGGCCAGATAAGCCTCAATGACACGGTGGTCACCCGGCTGCCGGTCCCTGCGCGCGTCCGCGCAGGGATCGCGCGCGCGGCGCAAATTCCGCAGATCTTTGATCGGCTCACGGTCAGTGAAAGCGTGCGCCTGCCCGCGCTCTACGGGGCAGGGTTGTCCGACACGCAGGCCCGCGCCGAAGCGGCAATTGTGCTTGAGCGCTGCGGTCTGGCGGACAAGGCGCAGGCCTATGCCAGCGCCCTGGGCTTGCTTGATCGCAAGAGACTGGAGCTGGCCAAGGCGCTGGCGGCGCGGCCGCGCATCTTGTTGCTGGACGAGATCGCCGCCGGGCTGACGGAACCCGAAGTCGAAGAAATGGTCGTGCTGGTGAAGTCGCTGCGCGACGACCGTGCGATCCTGTGGGTCGAGCATATTCCGATGGCCCTGCGCGAAGCCTGCGAGCGGCTGATCGTGATGGAACGCGGGGTCAAGACACTGGACGGACCTTTCGCGCAGGTCTGGAGCGATCCCGGCTTGCAAGCCGTGTACATGGGGGTGCCCGGCGATGCTGCAGCTTGACGAGGTCAGCGCCTGGTACGGGCAAGCACGCGCACTCGATGCCGTGACTTTGACCGTGGAGACCGGGCAAACCCATGCCCTTGTGGGGGCGAACGGCGCGGGGAAGTCGACCCTGCTGCGCCTGCTCTGCGGATTGGTCCCGGTGTACACCGGCACCATCACGCTGAACGGCAAACCCTATGACCCCCGCAAGGCGTCGGCTGACGGCGTGGCGTTGGTGCCCGAAGGGCGATTGCTGTTCGACAGTCTCACGGTCGAAGAAAATGTCATCCTCGGCGCCCGTGACCGTGCGGGGCCTTGGTCACTGACCGCCCTGTACGCGCTGTTTCCGATCCTGTCCGAGAAGCGCCACGCGCGCCCTTCCGATCTGTCGGGCGGGCAGCAGCAAATGGTGGCGATTGCCCGGGCGCTGGCGACCAATCCGGCGGTGTTGCTCTGCGACGAGATCGCGCTGGGTCTGGCACCTGCCGTCGTCGGCGACGTTTACGTCGCGCTGGCGCGTGTCAGGGCGCAGGGCATGACGGTGTTGCTGGTCGATCAGGATATCGCCCGCGCCTGCCGCGTTTCCACACACGTCACCTGTTTGCTGAAAGGCCGGGTCTCGCATCAGGCCCCGGCTGCCGGTGTCACCGCGCAAAGCCTGCGCGCAGCGTATTTCGGGGTGGCGGGATGATCATTGACCTTCTGTTTCAGGGCGCGACCCTTGGGGCGCTCTATGGCCTGATCGGTGCCGGGCTGGCGCTGAATTTCGGCATCCTAAAGGTCGTCAATCTGGCGCATGGCGAGTTCATCACGCTGGGTGCCTTCATGGCCGTCGGGCTGGTTGCCGCGCAAAGCGCGTTGCCCTTGCCGTTGATCCTGACGGGCGCGTTCCTTGGCTGCGCGCTGATCGGCGTGGTGCTGCAAGCCGCTTTCGTCGAGCGGGCGATGACGTTCCGCGACCCGATGGTGCCGATGCTGGTCACCTTCGGGCTGGCGGTGATGATCCGCAACGGGCTGCTTGAAGCGTTGGGTGCCGATCAACGCGGACTCGATGTTGGCGGGCTGGCGCAGGCGCGGATAACGCTGGTGGGGCAGTCTTTCGGGCTGTTGCCGCTGATCACGCTGGGTCTGGCGCTGGCCGCGTTTGCCGGGCTCGCCACGCTGATCTTTCGCACCCGCTTTGGCCGCGAGGTGCGCGCGGTCTCTGACCGGCCCGAGATCGCCGCGATCCTTGGCGTTCGGGTCAAGCGGATCCACCTGCTTGTCGCCGGGCTCTCGGCCGGGCTCGCGGCGCTGGCAGGGGTTCTGCTGGCGATGCGCGCCAGTGTCTCGCCCTTCTCGGGCGTGTCGCATCTGCTCATCGCTTTCGAGGTGGTGGTTCTGGGGGGCATCGGGCGGATCCGCGGTGTGCTGATCGCCGGACTGATTCTGGGTCTGGCGCAGGTCGTTGCCCAACGGTTCGATGCGAATGCCGGTCTGCTCTATGTGCATCTCGTCTTCTTTACAGCGCTTGTCGGGCGCGCCGTGACCGGGAGGCTGGCATGATCCGTCCCTTGGAACTGCTCGCCCTCGCCCTTGCGTTGGGCCTGGGGATCGCCGGAGGCCGCCTGCTGGACGCAGGATTGCTGTTCCTGCTGTGCGAGATGCTGGTGATCTTTCTGATGGCGCAAATGTGGAACCTGCTGGCGGGTTACGCCGGACAGGTCTCGCTGGGGCATCAGGTTTTCGTCGGTCTGGGCGCTTACCTGCTCTTTCTGATCGCCAATGCGACACCCTTGCCGGTGTGGCTGGTACTGGCCGGGGTGCCGGTGATTGTCGGGCTGCTGGCAATTCCGCTGGGCATGGTGATGTTCCACCTCAAGGCCGCCTATTTTGCCATTGGCATGTGGGTTGTCGCTGAAATCGTGATGCAGTTGACCCTCAAGCTGCCTTTTGCCCGCGGCGGCATGGGGCTGATGCTGCGGCCCGGCGGGCATCCGATGCAGGGCTACCCCGAGCAGAGTGTGTTCGCCGTGGCGCTGGTGGCGGCTGTCGGGCTGATGGTGGCGCTGCGTATCTTCCTGCGCACCCGCGCCGGGCTGGCAACGCTGGCCCTGCGCGACAACGAAGCCGCGGCGAGCGCCGCCGGAGTCGATGTCCGCCGCCTGCATCTGGTGCTGTTTGCGCTGACGGCGGCGGGATGCGCCGCTGCGGGCGGACTTTACTACATCACGACGCTCTACATCACGCCGGTCGATGCCTTTCAGCTCAACTGGGTGGTGGCGATGATGGTCGTCACGGTGATTGGCGGAACCGGGACGTTGACGGGCCCCGCGCTGGGAACCGCCCTGTTGATCGGGCTGCGCGAGGCAATGACCGCGGCGGGCTTTTCCGGCGACCAGTACTGGATCGTCATGGGCCTGCTGTCGGTGGTGGTGCTGTTGGTCAGCCCGCGCGGCTTGTGGCCCGCGCTTGCAGGGCTGGCTTTGAAAATCAAGAAAGGATCACACCCATGAACGAGCCCCATTGCTGGAGCGCGACTGAAACCGTCGAGGCCCTGCGAAAACGCCGGATCGGCGCTGTCGAACTGCTGGACCACATGACCGCGCGGCAGCAGCGGCTGGACGGCCCGCTCAATGCGGTGATCGCCACCGACCTTGACACCGCCCGAGCGGCTGCGCAGGCCGCAGACAAGGCAAGCGCCCCGCTGGGTCCGTTGCACGGGCTGCCGATGACCATCAAGGAAACCTACGACGTGACCGGCTTCGCGACCACGGCGGGGATCCCTGATCTGGCCCACAACCGCCCGACGCGCGATGCCGATGCCGTCGCCCGGTTGCGCAAGGCCGGGGCGGTGATCTGGGGCAAGACCAACGTTCCGGTGGCCGCTGCGGATCACCAGTCCGTCAATCCGATCTATGGCCTGACATGCAATCCCTGGGACCTCGAGCGCACCCCGGGCGGATCGTCAGGTGGTGCCGCGGCTGCCGTCGCCGGCGGCTTTACCGCGTTGGAACTGGGCAGCGACATCGGCGGCTCGATCCGGCTGCCGGCGCATTTCTGTGGCGTTTGGGGGCTCAAACCGAGCTATGGCATCGTTTCGGGGCGTGGCCATATCCCTCCCGGCCCCGGTGCGCTGGCACCCTCGCCTCTGGGCGTTTCGGGGCCACTGGGCCGGTCGGCGAAGGATCTGTCGCTGGCGCTTGATGTTCTGGCCGGCGGTGGGCCGGGTGCCTGGCAGTTGAGCCTGCCCGCGTCGCGTCACCAGCGACTTGCCGATTTCCGCATCGCCGTCTGGACCGGCGGCTATCCGGTGGACACAGCCTATGCCGCCGGAATCGACAGCTATGCGAATTCGCTGGCTGGCCAAGGCGCGCAGGTTACGGTCCTCGATACGATGCCATCCCCGCTCAAAGGCGCGGATGATCTGTATCTGAAGCTGCTGTTCGCTGTCCTTGGCGCGGGATCGCCCCCGGACGAGGTCGCAGGCTACGCCGCCGTTGCCGCTGCTCACCCCGATATTCCGATCGTTCAGCTCATTGCGCGTTCGGTCACGTCCAGCATGGCCGACGTCGCGCAGTTGTTCGAGGCACAAGCCCAGACAATCGCCGCGTGGGACGGATGGTTCAAGGAGTACGACGCGGTGCTGATGCCGGTCTCCATGGGTCAGGCGTTTCCGCATATGCTGGGCGGTGGGTTCGGCCCGGTGTCGAAACTGCCAGAGACGCTGGATGTCGGCGGCAAGCCGGAATCCTATCTCAAGAACCTGCTATGGCCGGGCATTGCGACCTTTGCGCATCTGCCCGCTGTTGCCTGCCCGATACCGGGAGGGATCAACGGCTTGCCCGCCGGGGTTCAGATCATGGGCCCCGCCTTCGGCGACCGCACGGTGCTCAAGTTGGCCGAGCTGTGCGAGGAGGCGGTGGGCGGCTTCACCGTGCCGCCCGGGTTCGAATAGCGCCCGGACGGAACGGCTGCCCCGCGCTTCTGGCATCCGCTGACCGAAGCGGCGCGCGTCGATGATGCGCGCCGTCCTGGGGGCTTTCTGGCCCTGCCGGTCAACGGGCCGTTCATCCCCGCAAAAGGCCCGCCGAGATCGGTTCGGTAAGGTTGTCTGTTCCGACCCCGGTTTCGCGTTGGCGCAGTTGATCGAGGTTGAGCAGCGTGTAGCCGTGATGCCAGGCCCACAAGGGTGGGATTGTCCCAGGCCCGCGTCTCTCCGACCAGACGGTCACAGTCATGGCGGCGCGCTTGACGGTCCGGGCGCGCAAAACGTCTGAGCCGGTCGAAACCTCGGGGCGGCTTTTGTGGACCCGGTTGATCTGCGACCGGTCTGACATCCAAGGCGTGACGGTGCGCTTCCCACCGGGGCCTGACGTCAACCAAGGGCCGAGCGTCGTCTGACCTGCAGAATTCGGCGAAAAAACGCGATCACGAAGAGCGCGGTCAGGATCAGGATGATCGTCGGCGCCGGGGCACTGTCGAGAAAAAGCTCGCATAGGCGCCCAGCAGCATCGAACTGGTACACACGACGACCGACACTGCCAGCATCCGCCCGAAACTGCGCACCAGCAAAAACGCAATGGCCCCCGGCGCGATCAGCAGCCCGACTGCCAGCACCAATCCGGTCGCTGACAGCGTTGCGACAATGGTGAGCGACAGGATGGTCAGCAGCCCGTAATGGAGCAGCCCGACCGGCAGGCCCGACGCCCTCGCCTGCGCCGGATCGAAGGCATGCAACATAAGATCTTTCCACTTGAGCAGCAGCGCCACCGCGACACAGGCCGACAGGATCCCTGCGGTCCACAGATCCTCGGCACCGACGCCCAGCATGTTGCCGAACAGGATGTGGTCGAGGTGGACATTGGTGTGGATCGACACATACAGCACGATCCCCAGCGCGAACATGCCCGAGAACACCACGCCCATGACCGTGTCCTGCTTCACGCGCGAATTCTCGGCCAGATAACCTGTGGCGAGGGCTGTGATCATCCCTGCCCCGAAAGCGCCAAGGATCAGCGGAAAACCCAGCACATAGGCCAGCACGATCCCCGGCAGGACAGCATGGCTGACGGCATCGCCCATCAGCGCCCAGCCCTTGAGCACCAGAAAACACGACAGCAGCGCGGTGGGGACCGACACGATCAGCGAGATCCAGAAGGCGTTCTGCATGAAGCCGAACTGAAAGGGCAGCAACAGCGTGTCGATCATGGCGCTACCTCGGCCCGCAGGGCCTGCGCCGCCTTGCGCCGCGCGGCAAAAAGCCCGTGCTTGGGTGCCCAGAGAAAGGCGGCGAGAAAGATCAGCGTCTGTAGCACGACAATGATCCCGCCGGTCGCGCCATTGAGGAAGTAGCTGGCATAGGCACCGACAAAGCTGGTCACGGTGCCGATGGCGACCGAGGTCGCGATCAGTCGCGGGAACCGGTCGCACAGCAGATAGGCCGTCGCGCCGGGTGTCACCACCATGGCGATGACCAGAAAGGCCCCCACCGTCTGCATCGCCGCGACCACGCAGGCCGCAAGCAGCATGAAGAACACGGCCTTCAGCAAGCCGGGTCGCAAGCCGATCGACCGCGCGTGGTTTTCGTCGAAGAAGACCACCATCAGGTCTTTCCATTTCGCCAGCAAGATCGCCAGCGAGACGACGCCGATGATGAGCAGTTGCGCCGTGTCCGCCGGGGTGATCGCCAGAATATTGCCCATTGTGATGGTCTGGATCGACACCGACATCGGGTTGACCGACGCAATGAACAGCCCCAGCCCGAAGAATGAGGTGAAGATGATGCCGATGATCACATCGACCTTCAGCCCCGAGCGATCCGACAGAAACAGCATCGCCGCCGCTGCCAGTCCGCCCGACAGAAAAGCCCCCAGTGCGAACGGCAGTCCCAGAAGGTAAGCCCCGGCCACTCCGGGCACGACGGCATGCGACAGCGCGTCGCCGATCAGCGACCAGCCCTTGAGCATCAAAAACGCCGACAGAAACGCACAGACCCCGCCGACCAGCGCGGAGACGCCCATGGCATTGGTCATGAAGCCATAGGTGAAAGGCTCAAGCAGCGTGTTCATTTCGACGCCTCGGTGATCATTGTCTTGTCCCCGTAAGCGACAAAGGGCCGTTCATCGTCGGTCAGGATCGACAGTTTGCGCGTGTCCGCGTCGTCATGCAGATCAGCCCCGCCCAGCGTGAAATGACGCAGCACACCGCCGAAGGTCGCTTCGAGGTTCTTGCGGGTAAAGGTCGTTTCCGTCGGGCCCGAGGCCAGCACCGTGCCTTTGACCAGAACAGTGCGGTCGCAGAATTCCGGCACGGTGCCCAGATTATGGGTCGAGACCAGCATGACCCGCCCCTCGTCGCGCATCTCGCGCAGCAGGGCGATAATCTGCTCTTCGGTCTTCACATCCACGCCGGTAAACGGCTCGTCCAGCAGGATCACCTGCCCGTCCTGCGCCAGTGCCCGGGCCAGGAAAACGCGCTTCTTCTGGCCGCCGGACAGCTCGCCGATCTGGCGGTGACGATGGTCCAGCATGCTGACCCGCCCGAGCGCAGCCTCGACCGCGTCGCGGTCGATCTGAGACGGGCGGCGCAGAAAGCCCATATGGCCAAAGCGGCCCATCATCACCACGTCCTCTACCAGGACCGGAAAGGACCAGTCGACCTCTTCCGACTGCGGCACATAGGCGACGAGGTTCTGTTTCAGCGCCTGTTTCACGCCAAGACCCAGCAGCCGGATCTCACCGCGCGCCACCGGCACAAACCCCATGATCGCCTTGAAAAGCGTGGATTTCCCCGCGCCATTCACGCCGACCAGAGCGGTCACGGTGCCGCGCGGGATGGTGAACGTGGCGTCCCGCAGGGCCGTGTGGCCGTTGCGGTAGGTCACGGTCACGTCCTGCGCGGTGATTCCGCCACCGGCCGACATGTCCCCGGCCGTTGCCGATTTGTCCGGCTGGATGTCCTGCGTCATGGCGCCAGCCCGTTCGCGACGGTCTGCGCGGTGACGCGGAGCAGGTCGAGATAGGTCGGCACCGGGCCATCGGGCTCCGACAGACTGTCAACATAGAGCACCCCGCCGTATTGCGCGCCGGTTTCACGGGCGACCTGCTCGGCCGGGGCGGTGTTGACCGTGCTTTCACAAAACACCACCGGAATGTCATGCGTGCGGACGCCGTCGATCACGGCGCGCACCTGCTGCGGGGTGCCCATCTGATCGGCATTCATCGGCCACAGGTACAGCTCTTGCAGGCCGAAATCCCGCGCCAGATAGCTGAACGCGCCCTCGCAGGTCACCAGCCAGCGCTGTTCCGGCGCGATCGCGGCGATCCGCTGGCGGAGCGGTTCAAGCGTTGCGCGCAGCTCATCCTGATAGGCCGCCGCATTCGCGCGATAGACCTCGGTGTTGTCGGGATCGTGCTCGATGAAGGCAGCGGCGATGTTGTCAATGTAGATCAGCGCGTTATCCAGACCCATCCACGCATGGGGGTTGGGCATTCCGGTGTAGGAACCGGCAGCGATCGGGATCGGATCAATCCCCTCGGTCAGCGTCACCGACGGCACATCGCCCAGATTGGTCAGGAACTGCTCGAACCACAGCTCAAGATTCATCCCGTTCCACAAGATCAGATCAGCGCCATGCGCCCGGACAATATCCTGCGGCGTCGGTTCGTAGCCGTGGATCTCTGCGCCCGGCTTGGTGATCGACACCACATCGGCCGCGTCACCCGCCACCTGCCGCGCCATGTCGGCCAGAACGGTGAAGGTGGTGACGACCTTCATCCGGTGCTCGTCAGCCATGGCGGCACCCCCCATCAACGCGCTGGCCCCTGCCGCCGCCAAAAGGCGGGCTATCGTCAGTGTCATGATCGGTCCTTTTTCAGCATCCAGATGCAAGTGAGTCGCAGGTATGCATAGCAGGTCCGCCGCTTCTTGCAAGTGCATTGCAACTGCAAAAGGGGGGACGCTTCCAGGGCGCAAGACGGATGACCGCGGAAATTCTTCGTGCTACAGGGTTCCCTCAGCCAGATCGGCCCGCTCCGATGTCAGGCTGACGCGACTTCAGCCAGAGCGGACACCCGATGACCAAGCCAAAGCAAGAGCCCCTGATCGACCTTTGCCGCCAACGTGGGCTGCGTATCACCGGGCAACGGCGGGTCATTCTGCAGGTTCTGGATGCCGCCGATGACCACCCGAACGTCGAGGAACTGCACCGCAGGGTTGGCCAACGCGAACCCGGCGTGAACATCGCGACGGTCTACCGCACGATGAACAAGCTTGCGGAGCTGGGCCTGATCGAGCGCCACATGTTCGGCGACGGGCGCCTGCGCTACGAGCCTGCGCCCGACGAGCATCATGACCATCTGATCAATGTGGAAACCGGCGAAGTCATCGAATTCCGCTCGGACGAAATCGAGCGGCTGCAGGAAGAAATCGCGCAGAAATACGGGTTCGAGATCGTCAGCCACAAACTGGAACTCTACGTCAAACCCCGCAAAACGCGTTAAGCCGGACTGTCGCACCCGTTCTTGGCCAGCGGGCGCGTAAATCTTTCGTTAACCGCGCCCATTTTCTGTCTGCAAATATCCTCCAGGAGGGTCCGGGAGGATGGAAAATCCTCCCGGGTTTCGACGCCGCGCAAACGGCGTCGTCGTGGCCTTACAGCGAACGCGCGCGACGGGCTTTCAGCCAGGGGCCCAGATACGGCCAGATGATGCTGAATGCCGCAACCAGCAGCAGCGCCGCCGAGATCGGGCGCGTGAAGAAGGGCAGCACGCCATCGTCGGTATAGGTGATCCCGCGGCGCAGGTTCAGCTCAAGCATCGGCCCAAGGATGAAGGCCAGAATAAACGGCCCGACCGGCAGCTTGACCTTGTCCATCAACAGACCGAAGGCCGCGAAACCAAGCAGCAGGAAATAGTTGAAGCCGGTGGACGAGCCGACGAACACACCGATAAAGCCCAGCACCACAATCGCCGGATAGAGATAGTGGTAGGGAATTTTCAGGATCGCCGGGAACAGGCGCATGCCGAAATACTGCAGCACCAGCACCATGACCGCCGAAATCAGCGCGGTGAGGAACAGTGCGTAGACGATCTCGGGGTTGTTGGTGAACAGCAAGGGTCCGGCCTGAATGCCGTGGATCATCAGACCGCCCAACAAGATCGCCGTCGTGCCGTCGCCGGGGATCCCCAGCGCAACCATCGGGATCAGTGAGCCGCCGACCGAGGCATTGTTCGAGGTTTCCGAGGCGAACACGCCGTCCACACAACCTTTGCCGAATTTCTCGGGATGTTTGGACGACGATTTCGCCTGCGCATAGGCGATCATGTTCGACAGGGCCGAGCCCATACCGGGCAGAAACCCGATCCACAGACCGATCAGGAACGACCGGATCATGTTCCAGGTGTTGTCGATCAGGTCCCGCGCGCTGACACCAAAGCCCTTGATGTCGGACACATCGACCTCGGGCACCTGTTGTTCGCCACGTGCGTGGTCGCCGATGATCTGTTTGAGCGCAAAAAGGCCCAGCATCAGCGCGATCAGGTCGATGCCACTGCTCAGATAGATCGAGCCGAAGGTGAACCGTGCGTGCCCGTCAATCGGCGCGAAGCCGACGGTGCTGAGCAGCAACCCCAGCGCCGCCGAGGCCATGCCCAGAAACACCGAGCCGCGCGCCAGGGCCGCTACCAGCGCAATGGCGCAGAACCCGAGCGAGAAATACTCCCACGGTCCCAGCCGCAGCGCCAGCCGCGCCATGACCGGCGACAGGAACATCGCGATCAGGATCGAGACCAGCGTGCCCAGAAACGAGGCGATGATCGCCGCCCCCAGCGCCCGGACGGCCTCGCCGTTGCGCGTCATGGGGTAGCCGTCAAAGCAGGTCGCGATGGACGAGGGCGAGCCGGGAATGCCCAGCAGGATCGAGCCGATCATGCCGCCCGAAACCCCGCCGATCCAGATCGACATGAGCATGGCCAGCCCGACCTCGGGCTCCATGCCGAAGGTGATCGGCAGCATCAGCGCCACGCCAAGCCCGCCCGACAATCCGGGGATGGCACCCAGGATGATGCCCAGTGTCGTGGCCAGCAGGATGATCAGCAGCGTCATCGGCTGCAGGAGTGTCAGCAAGGAGTCAATCATAGCGCCGCCCCTACAGAAGGATGCCATGCGGCAGGAACGCGTTCAGCGCCACCGCAAACAAAAGATGCACGGCGCCGGTGACGGCAACCGCATAGATCAGACCGCGCCACCAGCCCCGGCGCTCGGCGCCCGCGATCACCCAGTACAGCGCGAAAACGGCGACCAGCGTGGCGATGTGGAACCCGACCAGCCAGAGCCCCAGCGCGTAGCCGACCATCAGCCCGGCCATGTTCAGACCGCGCAGCAGCGCCGCCATGTCCAGCTTTCTTTCCTCGCCCTCGGGCTTGCTCAGCAGCAGGCCGATCCCGCAGATCACAAGGATCGCGCAGGCAAAGATCGGGAACAGTTTTGGCCCGGGGTCGCTGTTGAAGGTGCGCACGCTGATCTGCGAAGCGACAGCGATCCCGCCAGCGCCAAGCGCCAGCAAGGCAGCGCCAAGGGGGCGTTCGGTATTCATGACCGGTCTCCGGTTTGAACGGGCGGGGGCCGGGCCCCCCGCGCAAGGTTTGGCGTTAGTGAGCCGAGAGGCCCAGATGACGGGCGAGCCGGTCGATGGTGGCGTCTTCGCCAGCCACGAGATCATGCGCCGCAGCCAGATCATAGGGCTCGAACGCGCTATCGGCCGCTGCGAGACGTTCCTGCACCTGCGGATCGTCGCCCATGGCCCGGATCACGGCGTTGATCTGTTCGGTCATCGCCGGGTCCATACCCGCCGGGCCAAGGATCAAGAGCGGGGCAATCCACGATACGTCGACGCCCTGCTCGCGGCAGGTCTGGAATTCGGGGTAGCGGGGATCGGCCTCGGGGTTGACCAGACACAGCACGCGCATGTCGCCCGACTGCACATATTGCCGCGCCGGGCCTGCGCCCAGATTGCCCAGCGTGATGTGGCCGCCCTGGATCCCGGCGACCTTGTCCACCTCGGCCGAGGCCTCGACCAGGCGCAGGTCGACGTCCTCGTTGGCCATCAGCATGCCCGCGATGAAATGCGTGGTCTGACCCAGCGAGACACCGACGGTGTACTGGCCGGGATGCGCGCGCGCATCCGCGACGAAATCGGCGATGGTTTCCCACGGTGCATCGGCGGCCACCGCATAGACCTGCGGCGGATAGGATTGTGCGATGCCCAGAATGGTGAAGTCGGTATACGGATGGTCATAGAGGCCGGTCTGATAGCCCACCAGCATGCCCGTGTGCTGAAACAGCATCGTCAGGCCATCAGGATCGGCGGTGCGCACCTCTTCCTGCGCCACGATGCCGCTGCCGGTGGGTTGGTTGACCACCACTACGGGGTTGTTGGTCGCCTGCTGCAGGTAGTCGGCAAAGATGCGGCCCATGATATCGGTGCCGCCGCCGGGGCGCGACGGGATGATGATCTGGATGGTTCCGGTGGGCCAGTCCTGGGCCGAGGCGGCGCCGGTAGAGAGCGTTACCGCCAGAAGTGTGGCAAGCGCCTTGCGCGGGGTCATGATCGTTCCTCCCATTTGAACAAGTCTTTAGCGGTTAAACAGCGCGGCAAGCCAGGCCACGATGGTTGCCCGGCCTTCGCGCCAGCGCGAATGGCCAGCGATCAGAAAGCCGTGGTCAGCGTCGGCAAAATTGCGCAGGCTCACATCAATCCCCGCGTCGATCAGCATGGCGGCATAGCGCCGGGCCTCAAACCGCAGCGGGTCCAGCCCGGCGGTGATGATCAGCGCGGGCGGAAGGCCGGTCAGCGCCTCGGGTTGTGCCAGGACGGGGGACAGCAGCGGGTTGTACAGGTTCTCTTCGACCCCGGCGTAGCAAACGCTGAACGCGCGCAGGCGGGCGGGCGGGAAGATGCTGTGCGGCTCCAGCTTGTCCTCGACCGGGGTGATCCCGTCGAGGAACGGGTAATCCATCACCTGACCGACAGGCCGGAACGCGCCGCTTTCATTGGCCATCAGACAGATCGCCGCCGTCAGGTTGCCGCCCGCGCTATGCCCGCCGATGGCAAGGCGCGCCGGATCTCCGCCGAGAGCCGCAGCGTTGGTCACGGCCCAGACGGCGATGTCGTAACCTTCATGGAGCGCGGTCGGGAAGGGAAACTCCGGCGCGAGGCGGTAGTCGAGATCGATCACCACGGCGTCCAGCTGCACCGCCAGATGCGCACAGAACACAGTATCGCGTGCCTGATACCCCCGCACGAACCCGCCGCCGTGGATGTTCAGCACCATCGGGCGCGGACCGTCAGCGGGTGTTTTCGGCGTCACGATCAGAAGGCGCGTGTCGCCGGCGCGGGTGGGAATGAAGCGTTCGTCAACCGTGACCCGCGCAAGGTCGCTGGCCATCTCGTCGGTCATCTTGGTTTCGACCAGATTGGTCCCGCGCAAGTGCGCGGCCAGTTCCAGCCGTTCTTGCTGGCTCAGGGCAAACTCGGGCAGATTGGTGCTCATTCGGTCTGTTCCAGAACCTTGCGGATCTGATCGAGCCTTCCGTCGATCATCCGGGGCCAGACCGCGCGATCCAGGAACGGGTTATGCCCGTCGCGGATATCGTCAACCCGGTCCATCATGGCGACCTGCGCCGGGTGCGATCCCAGCGTGATGTCCACCGGCATGTCCCGCACCCGCAACATCGTCTCCAGATACTGTTGTTGCAGCGCCATCGGCAGGTTGTTGTCGCGCAGGTATTCGTTGGTGACGGTGATCACCCCGGCCCCGCCGTGCAGTCCACACAGATGCGTGGCCCCTGCCTCACCCGGTACGTCAAAGAAGAACGAGGTCGTGCCCGGCGTATGCCCCGGCGTGAGCAGCGTGCGGATCTCGCGGTCGCCCATCACGACGGGCTCGTTGTCGGAATAGAACGCGTCAGGCTCAAACGAGCCCCAAGGGTAACCATTGTTGAGCAATTGGTCGGGCCGGTCGTTGAGGAACGCCCAATCTTCTCGGCTCATCATCACTTTGGCGCCCGAGGCTTCAACCAGAGGCCGCACACCGCCCAGATGGTCATAATGCATGTGCGACACCAGGATCAGCTTCAGATCGGTGATGTCAAAACCCAGTTTGCGGATCGATTCGAAGACCAGATAGACCTGCGGCTGCATGGTCGTGTCGATCAGGATCAGCCCTTCGCTGCTTTGCAGCAGATAAGCCCCGACCCAGTTGTTGCCGACATACCAGGTGCGCGGGGCGACCGGGAACGGATCGACCGCTACCTCCCACGGGCGCTCACAGCCTTGGATGAGGCACTCATAGGGATCGGTGGGAAGAGGGGGCAAAGCGCGGCGGGCCATCGGAATTCCGTGTGTCTTGGAGAAAAAGGGCAAGGGCGGGCCTTCCGCCCTTGCCATGTGTCGGGGCAGGTGTGGTCAGTTCAGGCCCAGCAGTTCGGCGGTAGCCGAAACGCTTGCGTCGATCGACTGCAGCCGTGCCGGAATGTCATCCGCAGCGATTGCCGTCAGCGGGAAGTTCATCGTGGCAAGCTGCGCGGAAACCTCGGGGTCTTCGACGGTGCCATTGATCGCGGCATTGATCGCCGAGACGACCGCAGGGTCCATGCCTGCCGGACCCATGATCAGGAAGTCGAGCCCATAGACCACGCGCTCATAGCCCTGCTCAACCAGCGACGGAATATCGGGGGTCGCCGCGTCGCGGTCGGGCGAGCCGCCGATCGTACCCAGAATGCGCAGATCGCCGGTCTCGACGTATTGCAGTGCGCCCGAGGTGTTCACCAGCGCGGCGTCGATCTGATGGCCTTGCAGTTGCACCAGCTTGTCGGCATCGCTGCCCGCGTCGACGATGCGGAACTGTGCGTCGCTGTCCATCACCAGGAGCCCGGCCATGAAATGCGTCGAGCCGCGCAGTTGCACGCCCAAGGAGATCGAATTCGGCGCCGCGATGGATGCGGCAACCAGATCGGCGGTCGTCTGATACGGCGAATCGGCGGAAACGGCGAGCGAGTACGAGCTGCCGACGGCCAGCTCGGCGGCCGTGGTGAACTCGTCCAGCGGGCTGTGATCGTAGGTGCCGGTGTGATACATTGAGAAGATGCCGCTGTGGAAGAACAGCAGGGTCTGCCCATCCGGCGCGGCAGCGCGCACGGTCTCGGCAGCAACAACGCCACCGCCGCCGGGGTTGTTCACCACGACGAAGGACTGGCCGGTCCGCTCTTGCAGCGCGCCTGCCAGCACACGGGCCGCAGCATCGGTGCCGCCCCCGGCGCGGGCGGGCACCAGCAGCTGAACGGTGCCGGTGGGCCAGACCGTCTGCGCGCTGCTGACGTGCGGCAGCGCGGCGACAGCAACGGCGGCGCTCAGCGACAGGAACAGGCGGCGGTTCAGGATAGTGGATGTGGTCATTGTGAGTCCTCCCAGACACCTCGATTGCAGAAGAGGCTATTGACTTGGGGCCAGTTTCGGAAATTGAATATCGGCCTTAGTCATAAGGTAAGCTAATATCGTGGCCCTCAACGCCCAAACCCTTCTGCGCCGTCTGACGACCCGCGCGCGCGTGCGGCACATGCAGGCGCTGATCATGCTCAACGACCTCAGATCCATGAGCCGCGCGGCTCAGGCCATGGGGATGACGCAGCCCGCGATGACGCAACTGGTCGCCGAACTGGAGGCCCTGCTGGAGACGACGCTGTTCTTGCGCCATTCGCGCGGGGTCGATCCGACGCCGGTTGCGCAGGATCTGATGCCGGTTGCCCGCCGGATTCTGGCTGCGATGGAAGAGGGGGCCGAGCTGATCGCCACGCGCATCCGGCGTGACAGCGGCCCGGTGCGCGTGGCGGCAACCGTCGCGGCGATGGGCGGCTTGCTGGACCCGGCGCTGCCAGTTCTCGCGCGCTCGCACCCTAATGTTCAGGTGCAAGTGGACAATGTGATGGGGCAAGGGTTGTCAGCGTCGTTCAGCGGGACCGAGTTCGATCTCATCCTCTGCCGCCGTTTGGCGGTCGTGCACGAAGGCTGGACCTTTGTTCCCTGCCGGCATGATGCCGCGATCATTGTGGCCGGGGCACGCCATCCGCTGGCCCAGAAAACCGGCGTAACGGCAGCGGATCTGGGGGCGGCGCGCTGGCTGCAGAACCATGTTGCAACGCTGGCACGGCATGTCTTTGACGACCTGCGCGAGCGGTACGGCTGGGTCGAACTGGATGAGGTCCAGTTCATTTCCCGCATCCCCATGCTGATCTGGTCTATGCTGAAAAGCGGGGAATTACTGTGCCTTACGCCGCGAAGCGTCGCGGCGGCATGGCTGCTTGATGGCAGTATTGTCGAGTTGGATTTCGATGTCGGCGCGCCATTGGAGCCGATCGGGTTCTACTGGAAACTCGACGAGGCCGGACCATCGACCCGCCATGTCGCGCAGGGCTTGCTGGATCTGCGCGACAGGGCGGACTGAGCCTGTTAACCGAGGTCGACAGGCAGCAGGTCGGTCGGCATGTTCTGGTAACACACCGGGCGCAGGAAGCGCCGGATCGACAGCGTCCCGACCGAGGTGTGCCCGAAATTGGTGCTGGCCGGATAGGGTCCGCCATGCACCATGCTGTCCGCAACCTCGACGCCGGTTGGAAAGCCGTTAGCCAACACACGCCCGGCCTTGCGTTCAAGGATAGGCAGCAGGCGGCGGGCAAAACCGCTGTCTTCGGGGTCCAGATGCAGCGTGCACGTCAATTGCCCTTGCAGACTGCGGGCAATCTGCGCGACCTGTTCGGCATCACGGGCGCGCACGACCAGACCCAGCGGGCCAAAGACCTCTTCCCCCAAAGCATGGTTTTCCAGCCACGCATCGCCGGACACTTCAAACAGATACGGCGTCGCGGTTCGCAGATCGCACGCCGATGTCAGCACCTCGGTCACACCGGTGCCGGCACGGACACGGTCACGGCCTTGGCGATAAGCATCAGCTATACCGTCGGTAAGCATGACTTGCGGTCCGACCTTGGCCAGCGCGGCGCTTGCCGTCGCGATGAAGTCGGTCGCATCCGCCCCGTCGATCAGCACGGCGATGCCCGGGTTCGTGCAGAACTGCCCTGCCCCCATTGTCAGGCTGCCTGCCCAGTTCTGCGCAATCGTCGCGCCACGGTTGGCCAGGGCGTGCGGCAAAAGGAACATCGGGTTGACCGACCCCAGTTCGCCAAAGAACGGGATCGGATCGGGCCGCGCTGCGCACAGATCAAACAGCGCCCGCCCGCCGCCCAGCGATCCGGTGAACCCCACCGCGCGGATGCGCGGGTCTTGCACCAGCGCCTCGCCCACATCGCGCTTGCCGCCTTGCACCAGCGAGAACACACCCGGGTCCATGCCCTGCGATGCGATCGCTTCGGCGATGGCCTCGGCGACAATCTCGCCGGTGCCGGGATGGGCCGAGTGCCCCTTGACCACGACCGGACAACCCGCCGCCAGTGCCGCTGCCGTGTCACCGCCCGCGACCGAGAACGCCAGCGGGAAGTTCGACGCGCCGAACACGGCAACCGGACCGATGGGTCGCTGGATCATGCGCATGTCCGGGCGCGGCGCGGGCTGGCGATCCGGCTGGGCAGGGTCATGGCGGCGATCCAGATAGTCGCCCTTGAGGATATGCTCGGCAAACAGCCGCAACTGCCCCGTGGTGCGCCCGCGCTCGCCCTCGAGCCGCGCGGCGGGCAGCCCGGATTCCTGCGTGCCAATCTCGGTAATCTGCGCGCCGCGCGCCTCGATGGCGTCGGCGATGGCGTTCAGCAGGGCCGCACGCTCGGCGCGGGCGGTGTAACCGAAACTCCAGAACGCCGCTTCCGCCGCCGCGCAGGCCTGCGCGACCAGCGCGGGTGAGCCGGTCGAGAACGCATGCACCGGGCCGTGCGCCGGGCTTGACGTCCAGCGGGCCTCGGTTCCGATCCGCTGACCTGCAATCAGGTGGTCGCCGTGGGGTTGATAGGTCATGCCGTGTCCTTCTCAGCGCCCGGTTTTGTCGCGCCAGGCTTGGTATTTCTGCAGATTCTCGTCTTTGGTGGCCGGGTAGAGCCCGATCACCCCTGCCCCGGCGTTTACCTGCTCCAGCACGAAATCCTCGAACGATTCCATGCCCGTGCATTCCTCGGCGATCTCGTCGGCCAGATGCGCAGGGATCACCATCACGCCGTCGCCGTCGCCCACCAGCACGTCGCCCGGAAACACCGCGACATCGCCGCAGGCAACGGGGCCGTTGATTTCGATGGCTTCGTGCAGGGTCAGGTTGGTGGGGGCCGAGGGACCGGCGCAATAGGCGGGCATGTCCAGCGCGGCGATCCCGGCGACGTCGCGCATGCCGCCGTCGCTGACCACGCCCGCAGCCCCGCGCAGGGCCAGCCGGGTAATCAGGATCGAGCCTGCCGTGGCCGCGCGCGCGTCCTTGCGCGCATCCATCACCAGCACCTGACCCGGAGGGCAGGTTTCGATCGCGACGCGCTGCTTGTGCTCGGGATCGCGGAAGGCGGTCAGCGGGTTGCGGTCCTCGCGTGCGGGGATGTAGCGCAGGGTAAAGGCCTGCCCGACCATCGTCGGCTTGGGCGCAACCTGTCGCGCACCCTGAATGAACTGGCTGCGCAGCCCGCGCTTGAACAGCGCCGTGGCGACCGAAGCGGTCGAGACCTTGCGCAGCTTGTGGCGGGTCGCGTCGGAAAGGGTGTAATCGGTCATGGCGGGCCTCAGGTCAGGCGGTTGTCGGCGAGAAAGCGGTCAAGCCGCGTGGCTTGCGACGCCGTGAGCGGCCAGGCCGAGGGCGGGCGCGTGGGGCCACAGTCGAGCCCTTGGGCGATGAGCGCCGATTTGACGCCGGTGACATTGGTCCCGCCCATTTCCTCGGCGCGGATGTCTTCGAACACGCGCATCCCGGCGATGAGGGCGTTGGCTTTGGTGTAGTCCCCTGCCTCGAGCGCGGCGTGAATCGCCAGCGAACGTTCGGGCCAAACGTTGATCAGGCCAGAGGTGAAACCGCGCGCACCGACGGCGTAAAAGCTGGGTGCCCAGACCTCGGCCAGACCGCCGACCCAGACAATCGACGGATCGCAGGCGGCCTTGGCTTCGGCCAGTTTCATCGGGTTCGGCGTCGCCCATTTCACGCCCTTGACGCCCGGCACGGCGCACAGATCGGCAATCGCGGCGGTGCCGATGGCGTCGTTGCGCAGATACAGCATCATCGGCAACCCGCCCGACGCATCGTTGATCGCGCTCAGGTAATCGACCAACCCGCGCGGCGAGACGAAGGGATCGGGCGGTTGATGGACCATCAGCGCCGCCGCCCCCGCGTCAGCCGACGCCCGCGCCAGTTGCGCGGCGTCACGCAGACCCCGCCCGACACCGGCCAGCAGCGGCGCGCGACCGGCAACCATCGCAGCAACCTCGCGCACCATGGTGACGGCCTCAGCGGTGGTCAGTGCGTAGAACTCGCCGGTGTTGCCGTTGACCACGGGCATATGCAACCCGGCCTTCAGCGCGCGTTCAAGGATCGGTGCCAGCCGCGCAGGGGCGATATCGCCAGCGGCGTCAAAGGGGGTCACAAGGATCCCCGAAATCCCGGTCAGGGCCTGATCAAGGGTGAGTTTTGTCATGTCAGTAAATCTCCGGCTCGCCTGCGGGAGCACCGAAGCTCCGTTCGAGGAAATCGAAATCGCAGCCCTTGTCGGCTTGCGTGACGTGCTTGGAGAACATCCAGCCCCAGCCGCGCTCGAACCGGGGATCGGGTGCCTGCCATGCGGCGCGGCGCACCTCAAGCTCGGCCTCATCGACCAGCATGTCGAGCCGCCGGTTCGGCAAGTCCAGCCGGATGATGTCCCCGGTTTTCAGCAGCGCCAGCGGTCCGCCGACATAGCTTTCGGGCGCGACGTGCAGGACGCAGGCACCGTAGGAAGTGCCGGACATCCGCGCGTCCGAGATCCGCAGCATGTCGCGGTGGCCCTGCTTGATCAGCGCCTTGGGGATCGGCAACATGCCCCACTCAGGGAAACCGGGGCCGCCCAGCGGACCGGCGTTCCTGAGCACCAGAACATGGTCGGGCGTGACGTCGAGCGTTTCGTCGTCGATCGCCGCCTTCATTTCGGGATAGCTGTCAAAGACCAGCGCCGGGCCTTGGTGCACATGGTATTTCGCATCGCAGGCGGCGGGTTTGATCACCGCGCCGTCCGGGCACAGGTTGCCGCGCAGTACGGCCAGCGAGCCCTCGGCATAGACCGGGTTCGACAGCGGGCGGATCACGTCATCGTTGTAGACCTGCGCACCGATCAGGTTTTCGCCCATTGTCTTGCCGGTGACGGTCAGCGCGTCCAGCGCCAGCCGGTCCTTGATCTGCGCCATCAGCGCGCGCAGGCCGCCGGCGTAGTAGAAATCCTCCATCAGATAGTCTTTGCCGGAAGGCCGGACGTTGGCGATCAGCGGCGTCACGCGCCCGAGCGCATCCAGATCATCAAGGCTCAGGTCGACTCCGGCGCGGCGGGCCATGGCGATCAGGTGGACAACGGCATTGGTCGAACAGCCGGTGGCCATCGCAACAATAGCCGCATTTCTGACGGAGGCCTCGGTGACGATCAGGTCGGGGGTCAGATCCTCCCACACCATATCGACGATGCGCCGCCCGCAATCCGCCGCCATGCGCTGATGGCCGCTGTCCACCGCAGGGACAGACGACGCGCCCGGCAACGTCAGCCCCATCGCATCGGCAATCGCCGTCATCGTGCTGGCGGTGCCCATCGTCATGCAAACCCCGGCCGAACGCGCGATGCCACCCTGCACGCCCTGCCATTCGGCGTCCGAGATGTTGCCCGCGCGCCGTTCGTCCCAGTATTTCCACGCATCCGAACCCGAGCCCAGCTTCTGCCCGGCGTAATTCCCGCGCAGCATCGGCCCGGCGGGCAGGTAGATCATCGGCACACCGGCGGTGATCGCGCCCATCACCAGCCCCGGCGTGGTCTTGTCGCAGCCGCCCATCAGCACCACGCCATCCAGCGGGTGCGAGCGGATCATCTCTTCAGTCTCCATCGCCAGCATGTTGCGGTAGAGCATCGAGGTCGGTTTGGTGAAGCTTTCGTCAACCGACAGCGAGGGCAGTTCGACCGGGAAGCCGCCTGCCTGCAACACGCCGCGTTTCACGTCCTTGGCCCGCTCGCGGAAATGCGCATGGCAGCTGTTCAGTTCGGACCATGTGTTCAGGATGCCGATCATCGGCTTCCCCATGAAATCGCTTTCAGAATAGCCCAGCTGCATCATCCGCGACCGATGGCCAAAGCTGCGCAGATCGTCGGGGCCAAACCACCGCGTCGAGCGAAGGGATTCAGGCGTTTTGCGGTGAGATGCGGGCATGGGTGTCTCTGTGTCGTGACTCGAATGTATGCGCATACATAGCCGCACAATTGACAGCGGCTCAACAGGAAATCCTCTATTGGCCATAAAAATTCCGAACAGAAGGACAACAGCTGCGGGATTCTGACCTCTAACGTCATGACAATGTATGCGAAGTCATTGCGGGACAGCCTCTTGCCTTTCGCCGCAACAGAACAGACTATGCCGCCATGAATTCTTCTGATCCGCCCGACCGTACCGCACCCAGACGCCCGCCTCGGGGCGTGACGATGCAGGCGGTTGGACGGATGGCGGGCGTGTCGCAGGTCACCGTGTCGCGCGCGCTGTCTGACCCGTCGAAAGTCTCGCCCGAGACTCTGGCGCGCATTCATGCGGCGATTGCGGCGACGGGTTTTGTCCCCAATGCGCTGGCGGGGGCGCTGGCGTCACATAAGAGCATGCTGGTGTCGGCGCTGGTGCCGTCGATGACCAATATCGTCTACTCCTCGATGCTTGCGACCTTTTCCGAGGAATTGCGCGCGCGCGGCTATCAGATCCTGCTGTCAGAGACGGGTTTCGATGCCGAGCAAGAGGCCGCCACCGTTGAACTGCACCTGTCGCGTCGCCCCGACGCGATCCTGCTGACCGGCGTCCATCACGCCCCGCGCACCCGCAAGATGCTGCTTGGCGCGGGCATTCCGGTGGTTGAGGTCTGGGATATCACCGAGACGCCGATCGACCTGTGCGTCGGCTTCTCGCACCCGGCATCCGGTCACACGATGGCAGATTTCGCGGTTTCGGCAGGCTATCGCACGGCGGTCGGCTTCTCTGCGGGCGACGAGCGGGCGCGGCGGCGTCTGGCGGCCTTCGCCGAGCGGTTCAGCGCACAGAGCGGAACGCCGGTGCCGGTAAAGGTAACGGCGGTCGGCGGGTTGGCACAGGGCCGCGCGATGCTGGCAGACGTGCTGGACAGCGGCACGTTTCAGGGCGGTCTGATCGCCTGCAGCTCGGACGTCCTTGCACATGGCGTGCTGATCGAGGCAGCGGCGCGCAACCTGACGGTGCCCGAGGATCTGGCGGTGATCGGGTTTGGGGATCAGGACCTTGCGGCGGCTGTAGAGCCGCCGCTCACCACGATCCGGGTAAACCGCGAGGCTTTGGGGCGCTCAGCCGCGAGCCTCGTCTTGGCCCGGATCCGTGGCGAAGACCCTGCGCACCCTGTCATCGGCGTCGGCTTTTCGCTCATCCGACGCCGATCGGCCTGAGCAGCGAGGGCCGCGCCCGCAGCTAATTTGCAGAGTTCGGGCCGCCCCATATCTCCAGTTTGCGCAACCTGTAATCCAACTGCGCGCGCGTCATACCCAGCGCGCGCGCGGCGGCAGAGACGTTGCCTTTCGCCGCATCCATCGCGCGGCTGAACGTGTCTATCTCGATCTGTTGCAGCGTCCGCCCCTCGCTGCTGCCGTCAGCGGCGCTGCGCACGATGGTTCCGCTGGCGTGCAGACGCTCGATGAAACCCGGCATTTCCTCAAGCCCGGCAAAGAGATGCGAGATTTCCAGATCGCCTGCCGGTTCGGCAAAGATCACCCCGCGCTCGATCATATTCGACAATTCCCGAACATTGCCGGGATAGTCATAGCGCAGCAGAAGATCCATCGCTGCACCGCCGATCTTGCGCAGCGGTTTGCCGTGGCGGCGCGAATGGCGGGTCAGGAAATGCTCGATCAGCATCGGCAGATCATCGCGCCGCTCGCGCAGCGCGGGGAGCATGACAGGCAGCAGCGACAGCCGGTAAAACAGATCCGCTCTGAACGCCCCCGACTGCACGGCGGCGCGCGGCTGGCCCGCGCAGGCGGAGAGGATGCGAAAACCCAGACGCTTGCCGTCGTCGGCCTGAACGCGCAGCGCCAGATGTCCCTGCAACGGTTTCGGCAGGGCAAGAACGTCGTTGAGAAACAGCGTCCCGCCCCGTGCTCGCTCGATCTGTGCCTCCAGCCCGGCGATGGCGGCCTGCGTTTCCTCGGCGTCGAACATGCTGCAATTGACCGAGACGAACGGCCCGGCAGGCGTGCGGCCGATCTCATGCAGGCGTCGCGCGAACAGCTCTTTACCGGTGCCCGGCTCGCCCAGCAAAAGGACTGGCTCATCATAGCCGCCGACGCGCTCTAGCAACCGCCGTGCCCGCATGATCGCCGGCGAGCGGCCCTGAATGGTTGTCGGTCCGTCTTTTTCGGGCTTGGGCAAATCGACCGGCGGCTTCCAGGGTTGTGCCCGGGTCTTGGGCTGGTTCAGGCCGAACTCGGCCAGTTCGGGCACATCATCGCCCCAGGCTTCGGCATTGCGGCCGATGATCACACAGCGTTCGGCACCCATGCCGGTGCATTCCATCTCGCGGAAGATCACCGGATGGCCGAACAGCCGCGTGGTATAGCCCGAGGGCACGCCGATCAGCATCCAGCACACCGGGCAGTCGCAGATGCCGAAATGGGCCAGATGCTCGACGGCCTCGGTGCTGTCATGCCAGTAGAACTCGCCATGGTAATGGCCGCGCGCGACGTCGAATTCGAAGCGCTTGGTGGTGACCTTGACGAAGCCCTCCATCGTATGAATGCGCGGCCCGGCGGCCAATGCGGCGGTCAGGTCCTGTTGCTCGAATCGTTTGGCGATCACATCGGCCAGATGGATGCCCTGAAACCAGCCCACCCGGCGGAACATCCGGCGTGTCTGATCGATGCCGACCGCGTCGATCATCTCTTTGCGCAACTGGCCCAGCGAGGTTGTCTGCATCAGGACCATGCGGTCGTCATTCAGCCAGATGCGCCCATCCCCCAGCGCGAATTGCAGCGCGCCGGCCAGGTCGGACAGGGTGGGTGGCGCCCCCTCATCCAACAGCTTTGAATCGCCTCTTGAAAGAATGCGCGGGGCGCGGCGAGAGACTTCGGTGAGCGAGATTCGTTTGGTCATTGTCGGATATGATGAACTCTGAGAACCGACTTCATCTAGACATGAAATTTCTGCGCCCGCAAGAATTTCTGATTATTCCATAATAATCATATTCTTACTTCAGATTCTCTCGTCGCCTAAAATTTCCCTTGCCCGCAGCTTCATCGAATTCTCACTCTCGCTCATCACGCCGCGTCAGGGAGGACCAGCGCGGCAAGGGAGGACGATCATGGACGGAACACCTAGCAGCTTTCTGCACGAAAGCGCCTGGACGGGGCGCATCTATTCCGGCGGCTGGACCAGCACTGGCGCTGAAACCGAGGTGACAGCACCCGCAGATGGTGCCTTTGTGGCACGGGTCGGCAAGGCCGGGGCGCAAGACCTGCACCGTGCCGCCAAAGCCGCCGCCGCCGCGCAGCCCGGCTGGGCCGCGACCCCGCCGCATCTGCGCGCGAAGATCCTGAACGCTGCCGCCGATCTGCTTGAAGCGAATGGCCCTGAACTGATGCCGTGGATCATCCGCGAGACCGGCTCGATCCCGCCAAAAGCGGGTATCGAGATCGAGCACAGCGCGGGCTTTCTGCGTGCCGCAGCGGCGGCGGCGGTTGAACCCGTCAGCCGCATCCTGCCCAGCATGGACGGTCGCCATGAAGAGGCGATCCGCGTGCCGCATGGCGTTGTCGGGGTCATCTCTCCCTTCAATTTCCCGCTGATCCTGTCGATCCGCGCCATTGCCGCCGCGCTCGCCACCGGCAACACCGTCGTGCACAAACCCGACCCGCGCACGCCGATCAGCGGTGGCTTCATCATCGCGCGGATCTTTGAAGAGGCAGGGCTGCCGCACGGCTGTCTGCACATCGTTCCCGGCGGGGCCGATGTCGGGGCTGCAATGTGCGAGGATCCCAACATCCCCATGGTCAGCTTCACCGGCTCGCCCGAGGCAGGCTCCAAGGTAGGCGAGGCCTGCGGGCGCAATCTCAAGCGCGTGCAGCTGGAACTGGGCGGCAAGAACGCCCTGATCATCATGGACGATGCCGATTTCGACCGCGCGGCGTCGAACGCCGCCTGGGGGGCGTGGATGCATCAGGGGCAGATCTGCATGGCGACGGGGCTGATCCTGGCCCCGCGCGCCATCGCCGGCAAACTGGCCGAGGCGCTGGCCGCCAAGGCTGCGCATCTGCCGGTGGGCGATCCGGCGACCGAACAGGTGGCGCTGGGGCCGCTGATCTCGGGGCAGGAAGCCTCGCGCATCGAGGGGATCGTGCAGGACGCGGTCGCCAAGGGCGCACGGTTGCTGGCGGGCGGCACGGCCAAAGGGACGATGTTCCCGGCCACGGTGCTGGCCGAGGTGACACCCGGCATGCGCGCCTTTGACGAGGAAATCTTTGGCCCCGTCGCCGTGGTTGCCGCCTATGACGGCGATCAGGACGCGGTGCGGCTGGCCAACCTGTCCGACTTTGGCCTTGCCGCCGGGATCATCGGCACCGATCTGGCCCGCGCCCGCGCCTTGGGCAACCAGCTCAAGGTCGGCCATCTGCACATCAACGACCAGACCGTCGCCGCCAGCCCCTTCGCCCCCTTCGGCGGGCGCGGGCGGTCGGGCAACGGCACGCGGATTTCCGGCCCGGCGCTGTGGGAGGAATTCACGCAATGGGTCTGGGTGACCACCCTGCCCGAGGCGCGCACCTACCCGTTCTGACCCTCTATCCCTGAACAGAAGACCACGCCGCCCCCAAACCCGGGGCGGGTGGCGGCTCCGACCCTCTTGAAAGGCACTCTTATGACTTTGCACGGCAAAACAGTGGTCGTGACCGGCGCATCCTCGGGCATTGGCAGTGAGGTTGCGCGGCTGGCGCGTTTCCACGGCGCGCGGGTGATCGGCATGGACCGCAATGACCCGATGGTCTCGCTCGACGGATTTGTGTCGGTGGATATGGCCGACCCGGCGTCGATCGACGCGGCGGCGGATGCGCTGCCGGAAAAAATCGACGCGCTGGTGAACTGTGCCGGGATCTCGGGGCTGGCGGATCGCGATCTTGTCGCGAAGATCAACTATCTGGGCCTGCGCCATCTGACCGAAGCACTGGTTGCCAAGCTGCGTGGCGGGGCGGTCGTCAACATTGCGTCGATCCTTGGCTTTGACTGGCGCGAGCGGTTGGAGGCGCACAAGACATTGGCCGCAACGCCGTCCTTTGCCAAAGGCGCGGCCTGGCTGGACGCCAATCCAGTACCGCAAGCGACCTGCTATCAGTATTTCAAAGAGGCGTTGATCGTCTGGACCAAGACGCGCGGCTTTGAGCTGTTCATGCAGCACGACATCCGCATGAACTCGGTCGCGCCGGGGCCGGTGATGACGCCAATCCTGGGTGAATTCGTGCAGATGCTGGGCGAAGACCGCGTTGCAGCCGATGCGAGCAAGATCAAGCGCCCCGCCATCCCCGACGAGATCGCCCCGCCCGTGGTCTTCCTGTGCTCGGACGCCGCCCGCTGGGTGGTGGGGATCAACCTGCCCGTCGATGGTGGCATCGACGCGCTTTATACTTGAGGCCGGATCATGTCCCAAGATCAGCTGATGGCCGTCCTGCAAAGGGGCGCGCAGAATCCGCCGCCGCTTGAGGGCGGTCCCCAGGCCTTGCGCGCGTGGTTTGAAGGGTCGATGGCCCCGGTCCCCACGGCTGAGGGGGTCAGCATCGAGCCGCTCGATATCGATGGGCTGCCCTGCGAGTTGTTGCGCCCCGACGGCGCGGCAATCGGGGATCTGCTGCTCTATTTTCACGGCGGCGGGTTTGTCTTTGGCTCGCCCCGTTCGCACCGGGTGATCGCGTCGAACCTCGCGCGCGCCAGCGGCAAGACGGTGCTGTCGGCGCAGTACCGACTTACCCCCGAGCACCCTGCCCCCGCTGCCCATGACGACGCCTTCGCGCTGTGGAAATGGGTGCTGGCGCAAGGCTATGCGCCGGGGCGTGTTGCTATCGCCGGGGATTCGGCGGGCGGCAATCTGGCGCTGGCGACCGCGGTGCGGGCACGGGACGCAAAGCTCCCGCTGCCCGGCGCGCTGGTGCTGCTCTCACCCGCGCTCGACTTTGCCGACGAGGGCGAGTCGCATCGCAGCATGGCCGATGCGCCGCTGGTGAATGCCGCGTTCAGCGCGATGTTCACCGGGGCGTATCTGGGCGCGCTGGACCGGCGTTCGCCGCTGGCCACCCCTTTCGCGGCCAGTCTGGCGGGGTTGCCGCCGGTTCTGGTGCATGTCGGCACCTGGGAGTTTCTGCGCGACGACAGCGTCACCATCGCCGAGCGCCTGCGCGCCGCCGGCGTTCGCGTCGAGCTGAAACTCTGGGAGGGCATGTGCCACAACCATCAGCTTTGGGCCCCCTTCATCGACGAGGGCATGGCCTCGTTGGATGAGGCCGGGGCATTCGTGCGCGCAACGCTTTAGACCACCGAACCGACCACCCTGCCGCCGAGACCGATGCGCGCTGAGGAGACGCGCCGAGGATCTCTGGCGGGGTGATTTCTGCAACCCACGGGAGGAAACCGCATGTCCAAACCAACCCACTCTACCGCGCTGACGCGCCGGTCGTTCAATCGTTTGCTGGGGGCTGGCACCGCCGCGCTGATGGTGCCCGCCACTGCCCGCCGGGTGTCGGCGCAGGACGCGGACACACTCCGCATCGGCTTTGTCGGGCCAAGGTCCGGTCCACTGGGCATCTTCGGCGACGGCGATGCGTTTCTGGTCGAGCACTTCAACCGCACCCATGTCGACGGGATCGAGATCGGCGGGCGGCGCTACGGCGTGCAGATCCTGCTCGCCGATACGCAGTCTGACCCGGTGCGCGGCAGTCTGGTGACGCGCGATCTGATCACGGGCGAGGCCCCCGATCTGATCATCACGGCCTCGACGCCCGAAACGGTGAACCCCGTGGCGGATGCCTGTGAGGCGGCGGGCGTGCCCTGCCTCTCGACCACCGCGCCGTGGGAGAGCTTTTACTTCGGACGTGGCGCGCGTCCCGGTGCCCCCTCGCCCTTCCGCTGGACCTATCATTTCTGCTTTGGCACCGGGAATTTCGTCACCCTCTATGACGATCAGTGGCAACAGGTGCAGACCAACCGCAAGGTCGGCATCCTCGCCCCCAACGATGCTGACGGCAACGCGATCCGCATGGGTCTGCTGCCCGCCCTGGCGGAAAAAGGCTGGGATATTCTGGATCCCGGCCCCTATGAGAACGGCGCGGGCGACTTCACCCGCCACATCGCCGCCTTCCGCGATGCGGGTGTCGAGATCGTCAACGCCTTCCCCTTCCCGCCCGACTTCCCGGTCTTCTGGCGACAGGCAGCACAGCAAGGATTGGCGCAGCGGGTCAAGGTGATGCAAATGGCCAAGGCGGGGCTGTTCGCGGCCGAGCTGGAATCGATGGGGGCGCTTGGCTACGGTCTGCACGCCGGTGCCTATTGGCACCCGGAGTTCCCCTTCGCCTCGGCCGCAACCGGGCTGAACAACACCGAGATCGCGCAGGGGTTTGAGGCCGCGACGGGCAAGCAGTGGAACCAGCAGGTCGGAGCAACGGCCAGCCTGCTTGACGCGGCGGTGGCCGCGCTGCGCGCCTCGGGTGCACCCAGGGACAAGGCGGCGGTGGCGGGTGCGCTGGCGACCTTGCGCTGTGACACGGCGGTTGGGCCGATCGACTTCACTGCCGGACCGGTGCCCAACTGTGCTCAGACGCATCTGGTCGGCGTGCAGTGGAACCGCGCGGCGCAGGGTCCGTGGCAATACCAGCTCGACGTGGTGTCGAACGCCGATCATCCGGCTGTGCCGTTAACGGCGCCGATGACCGCCTACCAGTTGGGGGGCTGACCCAGCATGCAGGCGATCCTGTCGGGGACCGGGTTGGTCAAAAGCTATGGCCGTCTGCGCGCGGTGGACGGTGTCGATATCGCCGTCCAGCCGGGCGAGGCGCTGGGGATCGTCGGTCCCAATGGCGCGGGCAAAACCACGCTGTTTGGCGCCTTGGCCGGGGCGTTTCCGCTCAGCGCGGGCGAGATCCGGCTGGACGGCGCGGTGATCACGCCGCTGCCCGCGCCCCGACGCTGCGCGCTGGGGATCGCCCGCACCTATCAGGTGCCGCGCCCGTTTCTGGGGATGACGGTGTTCGAGAATGTTCAGGTCGCTGCCCGTGCCGGTGGCGATCTGAAAACCGAGGCGTCGATTGACCACGCCGCGCAGATCCTGGGCGCAACCGGACTGCGCGCGATGGCCAACCGACCTGCCGGGGCGCTGGGACTGCTCGACCGCAAGCGGCTGGAACTGGCCCGCGCCCTGGCGACCAGACCCCGCGTTATCCTGCTGGACGAGATCGGCGGCGGGCTGACCGAGGGCGAGCTGGACGTGCTGGTCGCCCTGATCCTGACCCTGAAAGCGCAGGGTCTGACCATCGTGTGGATCGAGCATATCCTGCATGCGCTGTTGCGCGTCATCGACCGGCTGGTCTGCATGGCCGAGGGGCGCATTCTGGCCCAAGGCTCTCCGCGCGCGGTGATGGACGACGCGCAGGTCCGGGCCGCCTATCTGGGGAGTGACCCCGAATGACCCTGCTGTCTGTCGAGACTGCCACGGCCCGTCACGGGTTGCTGACCGCCGTCAACGGCGTGTCGCTGACGCTGGACCCCGGCGAGGTCGTGTGCCTGATCGGGGCAAATGGAGCGGGCAAGACGACCCTGATGCGCGCCATTGCCGGGGCGCATGTGCTGGCCCACGGGCAGATCCTGCTGAACGGGCAGGACATGACCGCGCTGCCGACCCATCGCCGGGTCCGCGCCGGCATTGCGCTGTCGCCGGAAGGGCGGCGGTTGTTTCCCGAGATGACCCTGCGCGAGAACCTGAGGATCGCCGCCGAGAATGGCCGTCGCGGTGACTGGACGCTTGAGCGTGTTCTCGCGGCTTTCCCCCAGCTCGCCCCGCTGATCGACCTGCCGACCGGCGGATTCTCTGGCGGACAGCGGCAGGCCGCTGCGATTGGCCGGGCGTTGATGGCAAATCCGGACGTGCTGCTGCTGGACGAAGTTTCGCTGGGCTTGTCTCCTGCGGCGGTAGAGGGCGTCTATGCCTCTTTGACGCAGGTGCGCGCCGCTGGCCGCATGGCGATGCTGGTCGTCGAGCAAGACCTGACCCGCGCCTTGGCTTTTGCCGACCGGGTGATCTGCATGGCCGAAGGGCGGGCGGTGCTCGCGGGCCGCCCCTCTGACCTGACCCGCGCGGCGATTACCCGCGCCTATTTCGGACTGACCGAGGACGAGGTGCAGCATGTTTGAGACCTATCTCAATGCCGTGGTGCAGGGCGTCCTGCTGGGTGGCTATTACGCGATCATCGCCGCCGGGCTGTCGCTGATGTTTGGCGTCGTGCGATTCATCAATCTGGCGCATGGCGACTTTCTGGTGCTGGGCGCGATGCTGGCGCTGTTCGCTGTCGAGCAGATAGGCTGGCCGCTCTGGCTGGCGCTGGTGACGGTGCTGCCGGTGATGGCGGCACTGGGCTGGCTGATGCAGGGTCTGATGTTCGAGCGTGCGCTCAAGGGGGGCGCGCTGGTGCCGATCCTTGTGACCGTCGGTCTGGGCGCGGCATTGCAAAACGCGATGTTCGGCCTGTTTGGGTCCAACACCCGGTCGCTGGGAGCCCATATCGGTACGCTGTCGTGGTCGGGCTGGCTGTTGCCCGGCGGGATCAACGTCGGCGCGCTTCCGGCGCTGACCTTCGTGCTGGCAGTCGTTGTGCTGGGCCTGCTGCATCTGGTGCTGACCCATACGCCGCTGGGCCGCGCGATCCGTGCCACCGCCTCTGACCCCGAAGCCGCAGAGTTTTCCGGCGTCGATGCCCGTCAGGTTCACCGCGCCGCCGCTGCAACCGCCATGGCCTTGGCAGCGTTGGGCGGCGTTCTGCTGGCGATGCGGGCGCAGGTGACGCCCTATTCCGGTCCCGCGCAGCTGATTTTCGCGTTCGAGGCCGTGGTGATTGGCGGCATTGGCAGCCTGTGGGGCACGCTGGTGGGCGGGATCATTCTGGGCGTCGCGCAGACGCTGGGTGGCACGATCTCGGCACAGGCGCCGCTGTTGGCCGGTCATCTGGTGTTGCTGGCGGTACTGGCATTCCGGGTGCTGCGTGATGAGGCCCTGTCGCGGGGTGGCTGGTCCGCCTTGCTGCGCCGCACGGAAGGAAAATCCAATGTCTGAGCGTCTCTTGCCCATGCCCGGCGCGGACCGCCACCTGATCGGCGGGGCCTGCGCGCTGCTGGTTCTGCTGGTGCTCGCCCCGGTGGTCGCGCCCGCGCTGGTGGTCGACAAGCTCACGCAGTTGGGCATCTACGTCCTGCTCGCTTTCATGTGGAACCTGCTTGCCGGGTATGCGGGTCTTGTCTCGGTGGGGCAGCAAGCCTTCGTCGGTTTGGGCGGCTACGCGATGGTGCGGCTGGTCGAGGCGGGCGTCGGCCCCTTCCCCGCGTTGGTGCTTGCACCCGTGCTGGTGGCCGGGGTGGCGTGGTTGCTTGCGTGGTTCGTGCTGCGCCTCAAGATTGGTGAATTCGCCATTGCCATGTGGGTGATCGCCGAGGTCTTCCGCCAGGTCGTCATGTTCGATCCGCTGGTGCAGGGCGAAACCGGCACCTCGCTGATCGCGCTCAACGCCTTTGACCCCGAGGTGCGGCGCACCGTGATCTATCTGCTCACCCTTGCGGCGGCGACCGGGGCGCTGGTCGGCAGCTACCTTTTGCTGCGCGGACGGTTGGGGGCCGAGGCACAGGCGATCCGCGATGACGAGGAAGCCGCTGCGGCGGTCGGCGTCAGCACCTTCCGCGTCAAACGTCTGATCTTCGTGGTCGCTGCCGCGGGCTGCGCACTGGCGGGGACGCTTTGGCTCGCCTCGGCCATCACGTTTCAGCCCCGGACGGGGTTTGGGATACAATGGACCGTGTTCATGCTGTTCATGGTGCTGACCGGAGGCCTCGGCACCTTCGCCGGGCCACTGGTCGGCGCTGTGCTGCTCATGGCGTTGCAAGAGCTCTTCGGCGATATCGGTGCATGGTATCTGTTTGGCGTCGGCGCGCTGGCGATCGGTTTCGCGCTGTTCCTGCCCGGCGGGCTGGTCGGTGCCTTGTCCAGACGACAGGGCAGAGAGCCGCTGACGATGCGCAGGCTTCTGGCCGACACGCGACGGTAGCGCGGCCTCCCTTGTCCGCCGCGCGTTGACGCTCATGGTGTGCGGCATCCTCTATCTGTGGCTCATTTCCCTGCTGGTGCCGCGCCTAAGCCCGCGCCCCTCTGCTCAACAATTCGGGCTTGCCGGTGAACGCGTTTCCTGAAGTTCCCGGCACTTTCCGCCGTTGGCGTCAGGATCAGGGAAGCGATGCCCTGCGCGACGAAAGCCGTTACAAAGACAAGCGTGCGACCGGGCCAATGCCGCGGATCCGTTGCTGATCGGCAACATGTGCGGGTGCCCGGTGCTGGCAGGCGGAATACCGCTTGCTAAAGGTGACTATAATTGTCAGGTAATGCGCATCCAGCGGGCGGGGACCATCGCGTCCCCCAGCGGCCAGATCCCCGACCATCATCGACCCGTTTCGAGGCACTCGCGGCCCACTCGGCAATGCGCACGCATTGACAGGGTCCGCGCCCCTCAACGTTCACCTCGCCAGCGACCTGCCAGCGTCTCAGAAACCGCCCGTCGCGGCAGGATAACACTTATGACATCTCACCATCTGACCGCGCCCGGTGCGCGGTCATCCCACCAGTGTGCGCGCTTGTTGGCCACCGTCGGAGGCCTGGCGCTGTGCGCGGCGCTGGCACCCGGGCTGGTTCAGGCGCAGCAGAACGCATCGACCGCAGCGCCCCAATGGCTTGGCCGGATCACCTATTTCACCAGCCGCCTGCCGCGTCCTGTGCTGGAAGTCCCCGCAACCGTAACGGTGATTGACGGCGAGGATCTTCAGGAACAGGGCGTGACCGACATGCAGCAGCTGACGCGCTACGTGCCGGGACTGACGGTCAACCGGCAGATCAACGCGGCGCAGCCTTTCAATGATTTCGATGGCTTCAACATGCGCGGAGTCGGCGGCAACAGGGTGCTGACGCTGATTGATGGCTCTCGCCTGCCGGAACGCATCACCGACGGCACGCGCGATTACCTTGATTTCAGCTTCATCCGGCAGGCGGAAGTCGTGCGCGGCCCGGCGTCGGTGGTCTGGGGGGCGGATGCGCTTGGCGGTGTTGTTGCGCTGCAAACAATCACCGCCGAGGACATGTTGCAAGGCCGGGACCGCGGTGGTGAAACCCGAACGGGCTATGACAGCTATACCCACACCCGCACCGCCTCGGTCACCTTCGCGCAACGCCTTTCGGACTCGCTGACGCTGCTGGTTGGCGCGTCAACCCTGGCCGCAAACGAACCTGAAACGTCGACTGCTTCGGCCAATGGCGGGCTTTACAGCGACCTCTGGGGGGGCTGCCCGCGCGATCTGGCCGCCGGTGCAACCCCGTGCAACCAGTTCGACCCGACCGATATCGAAACCCAGCGCGGCCTTGTCCGGCTGCACTGGACGCCGACCACCGAGCATAGTTTCGATTTCACCGCCGACCTGATGCGCAGGGTGACCACGGTTGCCTTCGACCAGAACCTCGGCCTCGTCACGGGGTCGACAAACACTGTTCAGGTCGACGAACGTCAGCAGGATCTTCGCCGTCAGCGCTATGCGCTGAGCCATGAATGGACGCCCGAAAGCGGCGTCGTCGATTCATTGACCACGACCCTGTCGTATGCGCCGGGCGGATATGCCACCTATCGCGTCCGGCGCCATGTCACGGGCACGGGCGAGCTTGTCCAGACCGAGGACTGGCTCGATTACGACGAGGCCTTCACCGAGTTCGACATACAGGGCGTGCGCAGCTTCAGCTTGGGCGGGGCCGAGCACGCGCTGACGTTCGGCTTTGATGGCGACGTGACCGAAACCGATTACTACCGCGCCAGCCGCGTCTGGAACCAGACCACCGGGTCCGACGTGACCACCTTTGCGGGCGGCTTCAACTTTGCCAATTCCACGACGACGCGTGCGGATATCTATGTGCAGGACCGCATCAGCCTTGCCGGTGGCCGGTTCGAACTGACGCCGGGCCTGCGCTATGCAACCTACGAGATCGACCCGCGCCCGAATGCCGATTACGCCGTCGTGCCCGGGTCCGAACCCGTGGCCCGTCGCAGTGCCGAACTGCTGGGAAGTCTGGGCGCGCGCTGGGAGATATCGCCGACATGGACACTGTGGAGCAACATCGGCCAGGGCTTCAAGATGCCAACCGCGCAGCAACTCTATACCTCGCTGCCGGGGACGTTCTTTGACCTTGTCCCGGCACCGGACCTGCTGCCCGAGCACGTGCTCAACGTCGAAATCGGCGCGCGGGCCGAGGCTGGCTGGGGCTACCTGTCGGTCAGCGCGTACCATGCGGATTATTCGGACTTCATTCAGTCGTTCTACAACCCGCCCGGCACCAATGATTACACCTATCGCAACATTTCCGAACGCGAAGTCTGGGGTATCGAGTTTGCGGGCGAGTACCGGCTGAACACTGAATGGACGCTGAACGGCTCGCTGAACTGGCAGCGCGGCGTGGATCGCGTGACACCCGCCAGCGCCGAAACCCGTGCCGATCTGCGTGAACTCAGCGGCGTCGTTGGCCTCAACTGGCAGCCCGCAGGAAGCCGCTGGTCGATGGACAGCTACCTGCGCTTCGCGGATGGGGTTAAGGAAACCGCCTCCGACACCGGATTCCGCCCGGCAGGCTACGGGTTGGTCGATCTCTTTGCCCGCTACGAACTGACCGAAACAGCCGTGCTCAGCATCGGCGTGACCAACCTCTTTGATCGGGCCTATTTCACCGATTCAGCAATCGGCGTCACGACCTCTCCCACCGAGGCGGTTGCGCGGCAGAACCCTCTCGACCTGCGCCTCGGTTCAGGGCGCGAGATCACCGTCGCGCTTCAGGCGCGGTTCTGACGCGATGGGCGTTGTGCTCAAACGCCTGGGGCGACTGGCCTGGCTGGCCGCCTCGGGACCGGACCGGGGGCTCATGGGCGCCTGGTCCGGACTCGGCCTTTTCGTGCTCATCCTCGGTTTCGAATTCTCTGGCGTCTGGCTTTCGGTTCAGATGATCAACTGGTCCAAGGTCTTTTACGACGCGCTGGAACAACTCGATGCGGTTGAAGCGCTGCGCCAGATCGGCGTCTTCGCGATTCTGATCGCCGCGACTGCCGGCGCGTCCCTGATCGGCACCTGGCTGACCAAGCAGTTGCAGATTGCGTGGCGCCAGCGACTGACCGAAAGGGCGCTCAATCAATGGCTGACCGATGGCGCTTACTGGCATCTGCGCCCCGGCCTCAGCCCCGATCCGATCGACAACCCCGATCAGCGTATCGCGCAGGATTGCAACCTGTTCATCGAATACCTGCTCGAATTTTCCGTTGACATGATCGCCCGCTCGGTCGCGTTGGTCACTTATCTTGCCGTGTTGTGGAACCTTTCGGGCTTTCCGCTGTCGCTTTCGTTTGTCGGAATCGACATCATCGTCCCGCGCTACATGATCTGGGCGGCCTTCCTCTATGTCGCACTTTCGACGCTGATCACCCATCTGCTCGGCAAGCCGCTCAAGAACCTCGCCTTTCGACAAGAGCGCGTCGAGGCCGATTTCCGGCACGGCTTGGTTCAGGTGCGCGACAACGCCGATGCCATCGCCCTGGCCGGGGGAGAAGACGCCGAGCGGCGGCGGCTGGCGGCGCGCTTTGCCCGCCTCAGGGACAATTGGAAACAGCTGATCGGGCGGGAGTTCATTCTGGGTCTCTATACCCAGCCTTACCGCTACACCGTCCTGCGCATTCCGACCTTTCTGGCTCTGCCCGCCTATTTCGGCGGGGCAGTGACGCTGGGCGGGTTGATGCAGACGGCCAGCGCGTTTTCCAACGTCACGACCACGCTGAGCTATTTCGTGTTCTACTACGCCCGGATCGCCCGCTTTGTCGCCGTATCCGAGCGGCTGGACGGGCTGTTCCTTGCGACCGCCGCGCCCCGTCCCGCACCCGATGCGCCGCGCAGCTTGCTGCGGGTGACCGGCGGCGGCGACCGCCTGCGCCTGTCGGGCCTTCAGCTCTTTACCCCGTCGGGGCGGGCGCTGGACCCGGTTCCCGACTGTACCATCACGGCCGGGCAAAGGATCTGGATCCGGGGTGCTTCAGGGCGCGGGAAAACGACACTCCTTTCCGCGCTGCGCGGTGTGTGGCCTTATGGCACGGGCAGTATCACGCTGCCCGATGCCCCGCTGATGGCGTTGCCGCAGGTTCCCGTCGCGTTCTCGGACGGGCTTTTGGCAACACTGTCCTATCCGCTGGATCCGGCAAGTTATGACCGCGCAATGCTGGATGCGTTGCTGCGCAAGGTCGGGCTGGAAGCGCGGCTTGTAACCACCGACGGGCCCGGCACCCTGCAGGGTCTGTCGATGGGCGAACGTCAGCGGCTGGCGCTGGCCCGCGCGCTGCTCTTGCGTCCGCGCTGGCTGTTGCTGGACGAAGCGACAAGCGCGCTTGATCCCGCGTCGGAAACCCGGCTTCTGGCGTTGCTGCGCCGCGAGCTGCCACAGGCGACGATACTTTGCGTCGCGCACCGCCCTCCTGTCGGGCTGGATCCCGATGGCGAGCTGGCTATCGGTCCCTTTGATGAAAGGATCAGCGCATGACACCTGCGCCCGGAAAATGGCTCTATCCCGCCGATGGCACAACGCCCGGCCACACGCAGGTGATGGCCGAGATGGCCCGCGCCCCTGCGGTTCTGCTCGGCGAGCGGCATGACCGCGCCGACCAGCACCGCTGGCAGATGCAGGTCGCGGCCGGGTTGCTGGCGCACCGGCCCAAGCTGGTGATGGGGTTCGAGATGTTCCCGCAGCGGCTGGATCCTGTACTGGCCGACTGGGTTGCAGGCAATCTCGACGAGGCTCAGTTTCTCGAACGGGCGGAATGGAGCAAGGTCTGGGGGTTCCCGGCCGAGCTTTACCTGCCGCTCTTCCACTTCTGCCGCCTGCATCGCGTCCCGATGGTCGGCCTGAACTGCCGCCGCGCGCTGGTCAGCGACGTGGGTGCCGGGGGCTGGGACAGCATTCCCGTCGAGGCCCGCGAGGGGATCACCCCCTCAGCACCGGCAAGCCCCGCCTATCGGCGCTACCTGTTCGATATCACCGGCGGCGCGCGACCTGACCGGGCAGCGCAAGGGCCTGACGACCCGGCATTTGACCGCTTCGTGCGGGCGCAGCAGACCTGGGACCGGGCCTTTGCCTGCCGCATCGTCGAGGCTGCACAGCGCTGGCCGGATGCGCTGGTCGTCGGGATCATCGGGCGCGGTCATCTGGAGTACCGCGGCGGCACGCCCGCGCAGCTTGATGACCTCGGCTTCAGCGGCGCGCGCGTATTGTTGCCGCAAGAGGCAGGCCCGACGGCAACGCCCCCTGCCCCCGATCTGGCCTGCGCGGTCTACGGCTTGCCGATGGTGCCGGACTGACAGGTCCGGCGCAGCTGTCTGGAGTAGATCCAAGTCCCGCGTCGCTGGGTTTTTCAGACGATCTGCTGTTGCCCGGCCCCTGAACATGGCGTGCCGTCAGGGTCGGGCAATGCGGCGAGGACCGGCTGGAACACGTGTCCGGACTGCCTGTCCGCGTGATCATTGACCCCAAGACCGTTCGCGCAGTGCCGGTCCCGCGCAAACAGTCCTGACGTCAAAATCTGCGGCTTTGGCGCTGGCTTGCGGGCGGCTACCGGCCTGCAGTCCAGTAGGTCGCGGCGCGGAACTCGTCAGGACCAAGCCCCATCGCGGCGGCGATCTCGCGCGCGGCGGTTGCCTCGGACCGTTCGCCCGCGAAGAAAGCCGAGCGCGGCCCGTCCGGCAGCGACAGCCGGTGCAGCAGTGACAACAGATCAACACCCGCGCCGCGCGCGATCCACGTCAGCGACAGCCCGTCCGGCAGTGCCACCTCCTGAGCGTCTGCAAGATCGGGCACCAGCACGAAAGCGTGCCCGCGCGTCCCAGGTTCAGCGGCCTTCAAGGCGCGCAGGATCACTGGAAGCGCCGTCTCGTCGCCGACAAGCCCCAGCCACGGCGCTTGCCGAACCGCCTTGCCACCCGGTCCCGCGATCAACATCGCGTCGCCCGGTTGCGCGGTCGCGGTCCATTCGGTCACCCGCCCGCCCTCGTGCACAAAGACATCGGTGTCCAGCCAGCGCCCCTCCGGGTCCAGCGCGACGATGGTATAGGGCGGGCGGTGCCATGCGTCGATGCCGCCGGGCCATTCCACGCCCGCCTCGCCCGTCCGCGGCCAGTCGGCACCTTCAGGGCCAAGAACAAAGCGGAAATGCGCACTCTGGCCATCCATGAACGCCGAGAAATCACCCGCCAGTCTGACCCGGCGGAAGTTTGGCGAGATCTGCCTGATCGAAACCACCCTTGTCATCGTCATCTTCGGCGGTTGCAGACCCATCCAATGCGGCACCGCGTCGAAAGCCGTCGCACAGAACCCGTTGATCAGGTCGACCAACGCGCTCATCTGCTGCGTCTCGGTGGCAGCCACGCTGATCTGCACCCCTCGCGGATGGGCGGCAGCGGTGACGACACCGGCGCTGGAACGGATCGTCACCTGACCCTCACGGCTCTCGACGGCAGCGCCACGGGCACGTGCGCGCTCGGCCAGCGGGGACAGCGCTGTACGGGCCTCGATAGGCAGCATTCCGGTTGCGGTGGGCATTGGGAGCCTCCTGACCTGTTCGTCAATCTGACGAGACAGACCACGGATGATCTGCTGCGCTCTCGTCGGTTGAAATCTGGGAACGAGGCGGGCTATCGGGCTGGCACGTGTGATGTAGCCTCGGCAGCTTGTGGGGTCAAACGGTGTCTTGCCCCAGCGCCGTTCATCCCCCCGAAAATCCGCTTTCAAGTGGTCTTTCTTGCCACGCCGATCTTGCCGCGCGCCACTTTTGCGCGCAAAAACCTTGCGGTAGCCAGCCTTCGGTCAGCCAACCCCCAACGCCTGAAGGTCGCCCATGCTCAGTCAGTTCTTCGCCTACTATCGTCCGCACATGCGCCTTTTCTGGCTGGATTTCGGCTGCGCCGTGCTTTCGGGACTGCTGGAACTGGCCTTCCCGCTGGCCATAGCGGGTTTCATCGACCACCTGCTGCCGCGTGGCGAAGTCGGGCTGACACTGTGGGCAGCAACGGCATTGGTGCTGATCTACGTGATCAATGCGGGGCTGATGGCGGTGGTGATCTATTGGGGCCACAAACTGGGTATCACCATCGAAACCGAGATGCGCGCCCGCGCCTTCGCGCATCTCACGCGCCTTAACTGGCGCTGGTTCGACAAGGCCGAGACCGGCAAACTGGTGGCCCGCGTGACCCGCGATCTTGAAGAGATCGGCGAGGTCGCACACCACGGGCCCGAAGACCTGTTCATCGCGATCATGACCTTCGTGGGCGCCTTCGCCCTGATGCTCTGGTTCCACGTCCCGCTGGCACTGATGACCGCGGTCATCGTGCCGGTGATGGTCATCCTGCTGGCGGTCTATGGCGGGCGCATGACGCGGGCCTGGCAGTCGATTTATGGCCGTGTCGGACAGTTCAACGTGCGGCTCGAAGAGACGCTGGGCGGCATCCGTGTGGTGCAGGCCTTTACCAACGAAGCGCATGAACGAGAGCTCTTCGCACAAGCCAACAACGACTACCGCGCGACCAAGCTGGACGCCTACCGCATCATGGCGGCAGCAACCACGCTGCAGTACATGGGCCTGCGCCTTGTGCAGGTGATCGTGATGGTGGCAGGCGCCGTCTTTGTTTTCGCAGGCACCCTGTCGACAGGCAGTTTTGTGGCGTTTCTGCTGCTGGTCGGGGTGTTTTTCCGCCCGTTGGAAAAGATCGCTGCGGTCATCGAAACCTATCCCCGTGGCATCGCGGGCTTTCAGCGTTTTCAAGCGCTGCTGGCCGAACAGCCGGACATCGCGGACGGCCCCGATGCCCGGCCTGCGCCCGCCTTCGCGGGACGGATCGAGTTTGACGATGTGGCGTTCACCTATGACGGCGCGCAAGGCGTGTTGAACGGCGTTTCGCTGGTCGTCGAGCCGGGTCAGACGGTGGCTCTGGTCGGGCCGTCGGGCGCGGGCAAGACGACGTTGATGGCCCTGTTGCCGCGTTTTTACGAGCCGACCGGTGGCGACGTCAGGATCGACGGCATCCCGGTGCGCCAGATGACGCTCGAGAGCCTGCGCAACCAGATCGGGCTGGTGTCGCAAGATGTGTTTCTGTTCGGCGGCACCCTCAGGGAAAACATCGCCTATGGCCGACTCGATGCCAGCGAGGAAGAGATCCTGTCCGCCGTCGAGAACGCGCAGCTGCAAGATCTGGTAGCGCGGATGCCCGAGGGGCTGGAGACAAGGGTCGGTCAGCGGGGGGTGATGCTGTCCGGCGGTCAGAAGCAGCGGGTCGCCATCGCGCGGGTCTTCCTGCGCAACCCGCCGATCCTGCTTCTGGACGAGGCAACATCCGCCCTCGATCGGGGCACCGAACGCAAGGTGCAGGCCGCTCTTGAAACGCTTTCTCAGGGCCGGACCACCTTGGTCATCGCACACCGGCTGCAAACCATTCGTCACGCTGACCTGATCGTCGTCCTGAACGAGGGCCGGATCGTTGAAAGCGGTCGCCATGATCAGCTCGTGAACCGCCGATCCGCGTATTTCTCGATGGTGGATTGAGTGTGACCTGCCCCTGAACTTGATCCGCTCCCCAACGTCGGACCACCCGAAGGCCGCGTTTTCCGGCGTTGATCAGGGTCGCGGGCTGGTGGTGCCGGACTGTGCGCCATTGCCTCGCGCAGTCCGGCCCAAACCGGCTCAGCTGAGGACGGACATGAGCAGGCCCTCGGGAAGGCGCAGGGACATGGCCGTGGTGATGCCATAGATGAAAGCAACGGCCGCACTGGTCAGGATTGCAGCGCGAAGCAGCGGGGCCTTTCCGGCGACGATCAGGAAGACCGGAAAGAAGATCGCCATCGCCGCCAGAAACCCGATCAGCCAGATTGCGGCAACCACGGCGATGAAGACACCAAGGTAAAGCTCGCGCCCGGACCAGCGCCCTTGAAGGGCCAGCGCCGCGTCATCATCGTGGATCGCTGAGGCCCGCGCTCCGTAGAGATGGGTCAGCACCCAGAGCGCGCCGCCACCCGCCAGAAGCCCGATCGTGAGCGGAAACACCTGGCCAAGGAAGCTGAGCCCCAAGGCGGTGACGATACAGGCACCCGACGCCGCGAGGAACAGCGCGGCAAAGGCAAACTGGCGCGGCCGGGTCGCATTTGCAGCGGGATCGGTGTCGCCCTCGCTCGATATCTCGGTGCCGTAGCGCAGGCCAAGAACCACCGAGGCGACCGTAATGCCAGCGATGATCAGCACGCCCGGCCGCCAGATCCAGTCCCAGTCGTAGAACTGGACAGCCTGATAAAGATAGCCCTCGGCCCCCGGCGCGAGCACAAAACCGATGAGCAGTGCCGGACGCGGCCACCCAAAGCGGCGCATATAAAGTCCGACCGCCCCCATCACCAGCAGCGCCACCAGATCGGCGATGGACCGCGTTGCCTGATAGGCGGCAAACATGGTGATCATGATCATGAACGGCGCGAGATAGACGAAGGGGATCTGCGTCAACCGCGCGACATAGCGCGCCAGCAAGACGCAAAGCCCGGCGCCGACGATATTGGCCAGCGCGAGGGACCAGATGATCGTGTAGGTCAGGTCAAGCCGCGTCTCGACCAGCGTGATGCCGGGCTGGATCCCCAGCAGCACCATGCCACCAAGGAACACCGCCATCGAGCCCGAACCCGGCACGCCGAAAAGAAGCGTCGGGATCAGCGCGCCGCCCTGACAGGCGTTGTTGGCGGATTCCGGCGCGATAACGCCGCGGATGTCACCCTTGCCGAATTGCGACTTGTCGCGGCTGGTCTGCACCACATGGCTGTAGGCGATCCAGTCGACCACCGCGCCGCCAAGACCCGGCAGGGCGCCAATGACACAGCCGAGACCCGCGCAGCGGGCCACCAGCCAAGGGTGACGCAGCACATCGCGCAGACCTTTGCCCCAGCCGCCGCCCAGCCCGGTGGTCTCGGAGATCGCGGTGCCGCGCTTGAGAAGGTCGATGATCTCGGGGATGGCGAACAGGCCCATCGCCACCACGACCAGCGGAATGCCGTCATACAAATAGTCGATGCCCAGCGTCATCCGCAGCTCGCCGGTCGCAGGCGCGGTCCCGATCACGCCGATGATCAGCCCGAGGCCCGCCGCAGCAATGCCCTTGGCCAGACTTCGGCCCGAAAGCACCGCGACCATTGACAGGCCGAAGAGCGTGAGCATGAAGAGTTCGGCCGAGGAGAAAGAGAGAACCAGCGGTCGCGCCAGGACGATCGCCACCGACAGGACCAGCGCGCCGATGACACCGCCGAACAGCGAACTTGCAAAGGCTGCCGACAGGGCGCGGGCGGCCTCACCCTTCTTGGCGAGAGGGAAGCCATCGAGCACCGTTGCCTGACTTGCACTGGACCCGGGTATCCCCATCATCACCGACGTGAACGTGTCACCTGTCGGGATCACAGCAACCATGCCGATGAGCATGCCAAGCGCCGAGGTCGGATCCATCCCGTAGAGAAACGGCAGCAGGATAGACATGCCGGCGATGCCGCCCAGCCCGGGCAGGATGCCCACCACCAGGCCGACGAGGACGCCGATCACCAGAAATCCCAGATGCGCGCCGGTGAAGACCTGACTCAGCGCAAGAAGTGCGGCGTCCAGCATGATTGTCCCTCCCAAAATAGAACGTCGACGGAACCTCCTCGGGGTTCCGTCGACAATGCGTCACAGGTTGACGTTGAATTCGTCGCGCAACCAGGTGACCAGATACTCGCGGACCGCCGGGTCAATCTCCAGTGCTTGCGTCAGCGCGGCGTCGGCCTCGGCCCCGACCAGCTGCTCATAGACACCCAGCTCCTCGCCGGCGCGCTCACGGAAGTCCGGCGCATCGACGATCTGTTGCGCGGCGGCCGTATAGGCAGCAAGCATTTCGGCTGGGACATCGCGGGGCAGAACCATCATCTTCTGCAGCGAGAAACCGGCGAGCATCAGCGACTGCCAGGCCGCAAAAGCCTGCCCCTCAGGCGCAGCACCCGTCGCCTGCTCGAAGAACTCGACAAAGGTCGGCAGGTCGGGGAAGGACGGGTCACGCACGACCGAGCCATCGGCGTTGACCACGCCAAGCGCGAACAGCGGAATTGCGTTGCCCGAGTCTACCAGCGGTACGACACTGTTGAGATAGGCGGGTGTGGTCTGGAAATCGATCCCGGCCTCACCGCGCTCAAACGCCAGACGCCCGGCGCCACGGCTTTCCATGCCAAAGACCGGACGTATGGAAAGACCCAGCATCTCGAAGGCCAGCAACGCTGGCAGTTCAAGCCCGGTCGCGCTCTGCGCCGCAAAGCGGATATCGGCGGCGCGCAGCGCCTCGATGTCACCCGGCCCGGTCACGCCGTAGCGCGGTGCGATATAGACCACGCCGCCGGTCGGCGAGGCGAGGACCGCAGTCCAGTTGGCATAATCGTAGCGCACACGCGGATCGCCCAAGATCGCCGGGAACTGCGTCGAGGCCGAGGTGCCCAGTACCTCAAAACCGCTCGAACCGGCGCGCGCCGCGAACTGGTTCGCGCCGGTGATCGAGCCGCCGCCGGGCACGTTCAGCACGACCACGTTGGGGTTGCCCGGCAGGGCCTGACTAAATTGCGGGGCGAAAAAGCGCGCCCAGACATCGGTGCCGCCACCAACGCCGAACGGAATTGTCCATTCAACGTTCTGGCCCGAGAAGTCCTGGGCGATGGCGGGCATTGCCACGGGCGCGAAGGCCGTCGCGCAAACGAGGGCCGCCCGAAGGCTAATGGCTTTCAGGATGGTCATGGTTTCTCCTCCTCCTAAGTTAAGTCTGGGTCAGGCAGCGACGTCGCGCACGTGGACGACGCCGTCCAAGATGCGCCGCGCGGTACGGATGACCGACACGCGGGTCACTTCGCCGGTTTCCGGGTTCTGTTCGATCTCGATCGGCGTGCTGCCCGACGGGTGTTCGATCTGCAGCAGGCGACGCCCTTGGGCATCCGGCTGAGGCAACGCGGCAAGCGCGTGGGCAACCGAACCGGGCGTACAGCAGGCGGCGGCAATGCAGACTGCGCCGGTCACGGCAACCGCCGTATGGCACGAATGCGGCATGAAATAGCGGGCGCGGATCGTGCCCCCGGCCGCAGGGGGCGATACCAGAATGGGTTTCGGAATGACGAGGTCGGCCACATTGCCCAGCCCCATCGCCCTGCCTGCCTGCAGCCGGATGGCTTCAAGCTGCGCCATGAAGGAGCGGTCGCCATCAAGCGCGGCGGGACTTTCGCCGCCGGTTTTTCCAAAGCTTCGAGCATCGGCCATCATCGCAGCGACTGCCATATCGATCAAACTGACGTCATACCCGTCGATCATCTCACGGATTTGCCCGCTGGGCAGGAATTTCCCGGTCTTCGAGCCTGCGGCATCGAGAAACGCCAGGCGGATCGGGGCGGCGGTGCCCGGAACGCCGGCGATGGCCGTTGTTCCGTCATAGGTCACCCGGGCATTGGGCGTCTCGACGGTCGCTTCGATCAGCTTGCCGGTGTTGACGTTGTGGATCACCAGACGCGTCAATGGGTCGCCAGCGGTGACGAGACCGCGCTCGATGGCGTAGGGCCCTACCGCGGCAAGCATGTTGCCGCAATTGGGCGCGGTGTCGACCAGAGCGCGCTCGACGTTGACCTGCGCGAAGAGGTAATCGACGTCCGCCCCCGGAACCGTGGCCGGGCCGACGATGGCGACCTTGCTGGTCAGGGCATTGCCGCCGCCGATCCCGTCGATCTGCAGCGGGTGACCCGAGCCGAGCGCCGAAATCAACATGGCGTCACGGGCTGCGGTGTTGGCCGGGAGATCTGAGGCCAGAAAAACGGGGCCACGGGAGGTGCCGCCACGCATCAGAACGCAGGGTATTGTCGGCATTGGCGGGTTCCTCCTCACTACGGTCGCTGTCCGACCGCTTGAAGGAACCTTGCCATTTGCCTTCTTTTGTGTGAAATGCATTTTTCACACTGTTTAATGCGCTAGACACATGAATATAGATCTCGAAGACCTCCGCGCCTTTGTCGCCACCGCCGAGATGCGCAATTTCGGAACGGCAGCCGAGAGCATCCATCTGTCGCAGCCTGCCCTGACCCGGCGCATCCAGAAGCTTGAGCAGGCTTTGGGCGTGACATTGCTCGAACGGACCACGAGGCGGGTCGAGCTGACGGCGGTCGGACGCGATTTTCTGGGGCGCGCGCGGCGGCTTCTCGACGATTTCGAGACATCGCTGCTGTCGGTTCGTGAAATCGCCGAACGCCGGTCAGGTCTGGTCAGCATCGCCTGCATTCCGACTGCGGCTTATTACTTTCTCCCCGACGTGGTGCGCGCCTTCAACACGGCCTATCCCGCCATCCGCATACGCATCGTCGATGATGGCGCGAATGAGGTGCTGCAGAGCGTTCTGAACCGCGAAGTCGATTTCGGCATCACCCTCCTTGGCGCTGACGATCCCGATGTCCTGTTCGCGCCGCTGGTCGAAGAGCCGTTCATGCTGGCGTGCCGCACCGACCATGAGCTTGCAAAACGGGCATCGGTGACCTGGAGCGATCTGGCAGAGCATCGCTTCATCACCGTCGGGCGCTCCAGCGGTAACCGGCTTATCATCGACCTTGGCCTTGGGCGGGCCGGGATACGGCCAAAGTGGTTCTACGAGGTCCAGCACCTGTCGACGTCGCTGGGCCTTGTCGAGGCCGGGCTGGGTATCGCAGCCCTACCGCGCATGTCCCTACCGACGGGCGACCATCCGACGATTGCAAGCCGTCCACTGAAGGACCCGGTGGTGACACGCACCGTGGGTCTGGTCCGGCGTGTCGGCTCGACACTGTCACCCTCAGCCGAGCGCTTTTACACCATGATGATGGAGCGGTGGCAGGACAGGTAAACCGACTGCCCGCGCGCAGTTCCCATCACCGGGACCTGTCCTGCGCTTTGCAAACCCGATCGGTTCCGCAGCCCCCTTCGCGCCACAGACGCAGCCGTCGCTATTGCGCCGGGGTGGTGCGAGAAGAAACGGATCACGGCACAAGAAACCCCTTTGGATCCTGGCTTCTAAAGGCCCTGACCCTGCCCGAAGGGCCCAATAACCCAACAATCCCAGGGCGGGTTCTCGTGCATCGGCGTCAGGTCGTCTGCTCATTTGCGTGTACTTGACCTGCGCACTCACGCACCGATCAGCGTGGCATCCCAGCGGCCCGAGGTCACGCCGTTGCTTACCAACTCGATCAGCAACGCGCGAACTACCTCCTGCACATAGGTCTGCGGCCGATCCGCAAGCTCGCAAAGATAGAGCGTGCGCGACAGCGACGGCTCGATGATGGGCCGGTAGGTCAGGGTTCCATTTGCGATCGCTTCACTGACCGAAAGCTTGGTGCCGATGGTGCAGCCCAGCCGCTCGCGCAGCGCGCCGGATATGGCCTGAACCGAATTCATCTTCAGCACTGCGCTGCTTTCAATGCGCTTGAGCAACGCGACTTCGTCCAGGATCGGCCCTGACGAGACGCCCTGCTGCATCATGATGATCGGCAGGGACATCATTTCCTCGACTGTGATCGGCACCTCGGCGTTGCCCAGTAGCTCCGGCGCGCCGACGCAGCCCATCCGCTCACTGAGCAAGGGGCTGGACTTGAGCCTTGCGTCGGTCGGCGGGTTATAGACCAGCGCCATGTCGACCTCAGAGCGCATGAGGAAGGCCAGCGTCGCGCCAGACAGACTTTCATTCAGGCTCAGCTGGACACGGGGATGGTCGGCCATCATCCGTTTTGCCAACTGCACCCCGATCGCCTTGACCGCCGAATAGGCCATGCCGACGCGCACCGTGCCTGAGATTTCCTTGCCCCCCTCGCGGATATCGGCCACCGCAACGTCGATGGAGCGCAAGATGGACGTGGCGTGCTGGTAAAGCCGCTCTCCGGCGGCAGTGGGGCTCATGCCCCGGGGTTTGCGGATGAATAGCGGCGTGGCCAGCTCGGTCTCAAGACGCGTCAGGTGATAGCTCAGCGCGGTCGTGGCGATATTCACCCGCGCCGAGGCCGCCAGAAGCGAGCCGTTGTCATAGATTGCCTGAAAGTAGCGCAACTGTCTGATGTCCATCGGGCGCAAGCTTTCTATTTTTTAGACACATCCTGTCGAAACTATGTAATTTTTATCCCTCACAGGCAAGGCTAGGGTCTGCTGACTGTTAGGGGGAGACCGTCAGCCATGACCCGCGATCTGCAGAGTGCCCAGACAAAAACCCGCGTTGCGGCGCTGGACCCGACAGGTTTTCCCCCGGTTGTGGTTGGCAAGACGGCCGCGCCCCGGCTTTCCACGCTGGAGGGCAAGACTGTCTATCTGGTGGACAGCCGGTTCGACGATTCCCTCGAATTGCTCAAGCAGATCAAGATCTGGTTCTCCGAGGTCATGCCCGGTGTCACCGTCGAGATCAGGCAGCTGGCCAGCACCTATGCCAAGGACGACCCCGCGCTGTGGGAAGAGATCCGCGACAAAGGGGATGCCGCGATCATCGGCGTCGGTCATTGCAGCACCTGCGCGCCTGCGGTGTCGACCCATGCGATCACACTCGAGACGAAATACGGCGTACCAACCGTCGCCGTGCATACCGAGAAATTCGACCGCGTCGTGCGCTCGGTCACCAAGATGGCCGGTCTGCCGCAAGCGCCGCTGGTGTTTGTACCGCAACCCGTGATGGGCAAGACCGAGGCCGAGCTGCGCGCCTATGTGCATGGCACGGATCCGGTGCGCGGGGGCGCAGTCATGCAGGAGATCGTCGAGGCGCTGACCACCAGCCTGCCCCCGGTCACCAGGGACAGCGACCCCGCGACCCCGCGCGAGCGGCTGGTCTGGGCGGACAGCGAAGATGACCTGCACGCGCTCTACCAGCAGAACCTGTGGACCGATTTCCTGCCCATCGTGCTGCCGACCGAGGCGCGTGTCGAGCAGATGCTGGCGGGCACCAGCCGCGCGCGTGACGAGGTGATCGGACGCATGCAACCCACCCCGAACCGGGGCGCGTGGAGCTATACCGTCGAGAAGGTCGCGATCAACGCGGTGATGGCGGGCGCACGGCCCGAGTATTTCCCGGTGATCCTGGCGCTGGCCGCGTCCGAGTTTTCCTCGCGCCGCTCATCCTCGTCGTCGGTCGCGACGATGGTTGTGGTGAACGGCCCGATCCGGCATGAGATCGGCATGAATTTCGGCATCGGCGCGATGGGCCCCTATAACCACGCCAATGCCACCATTGGCCGCGCCTACAGCCTGTTGTCGCAGAACCTGCAGGGCGGCTCGACCCCCGATCAGACCTATATGGGCACGATGGGCAGCGCCTATTCCTATTCAGGCCTGACCTTCGCCGAAAACGAAGAGCGCAGCCCCTGGGAGCCGTTGCATGTGCAGCATGGCTTCAAGGCGGAAGACAGCACGGTCAGCATTTTCTCGGGCTTGCGGGCGGTGACGCATTCTCTGGGCCTGCGCGAAAAGCATTGGCGCGAGCACGTCGCCGACATGCTGCGCGGCACCGAAGCGATCACCGCGCCCTGTCTGGTGCTGGACCCGATCTGCGCGCAGCAATTTGTTGACCGGGGCGGGTTCGCCGACAAGGCGGCGCTGATCGACTTTATCCACGATCTCGCCAAGGTTCCCGCCGGGGAATACTGGGATCTGCAGCTGGTGCAGAACTATGTCTATCCGCGCGCGACATTTGGCGAGGAACCGCTGGCGACACGGCTCAAGGCCGCGCCGGACGAGCTGATCCACAAATTCCTGAAAGAGCGGATCAATGTGGTCGTCACCGGCGGGGAAACCAACGGCTATTGGCAGATCATGAGCGTCACGCGCCATGACACGCTCAGCATCGACGCGTGGCGCTGAACCCATGACGCAGGCGGATCACGATATCATCGTCATCGGTGCCGGAACCGCCGGACTTACAGCGGCGCGCGTCGCCGCCGAGGCGCGCGCGCGCGTGCTGGTGATCGAGCGGTTGAGCGCAGGCGGACAGGTGTCCACCATCGACCGCATCGTGAATTTCCCCGGTCAGGATGAGATCGGCGGGTTCGAACTGGGCCCGATGCTGCAAGAAGACGCCGAAGACGCCGGCGCAGCCCTCGCGCTGGCCGAGGTCACCGGGCTGACCCGTGACGGCGAATTCTGGCGCGTGGCGACCAGCGAGGGCGATCATACCGCAGATGCGGTGATCATCGCCTGCGGTTCGACCCGCAAACCCTTGGGCGTACCGGGTGAGGAGGCTTACACCGGGCGCGGCGTGTCGCATTGCGCGTCTTGCGATGGCGGGTTCTTTCGCAACCAGACCGTGGTCGTCGCCGGGGGCGGAGATTCCGCGCTCGATGAAGCGCTGGTGCTGGCCCCGGTGGTCGGTCGGGTCTTGCTGGTCCATCGCGGCACCGGCTTTGACGCCACTCAAGGCCAGGCCGAACGGATCACCGCCTGTGACACGATCGAGGTGCTCTGGAACACCACCGTCACGGCGGTGTTGGGCGACGAGACCGGGATGACCGGCGTCACCCTGCACAACGCCGCCCAAGGCACCGAACAGACGCAAAGCGCCAACGGGCTCTTTGTCTACACCGGACTACAACCCAATACGGCGTTTCTGGAGGGGATCGCCGACCGGGATGCAGCCGGGCGGCTGATGGTTACAGCGACACTGCAGACGACAGCACCCGCGCTCTATGCTGCGGGCGATCTGCGGGTTGGCAGCATCGGCATGCTAAGCGAGGCCGTCACCGACGGCCAGCGCGCAGCCCGTTCGGCACTGGACGGGCTGCACCAGAGGAAAACGGCGGGGTAGGAGAAACACGTACGGGCCCCAGCCGTGCTGCCCGGTTTCGTGCCGGCAGCAGATCGCGGACATGCGCCGCACCCATGAGGAGGAGAACACCCATGAAGACTCTCAAGGCTCTGGTGATCACCACCATGATCCTGCCCGCGTCGCTGGCGCAGGCTACGGAAATGACAGAGACGGAAAGCACGCTCTATGCGGCGGCGCAGTCCGAGAATGGCGTGACCTGGTACACGTCGCAGCTGACCACCGAGCAGGCCGAAGAGGTTTGCGCGCGGTTCTCGACCCGGTTCGAGGGCATCGCCTGCTATCCGGTCCGCGCCAATGGCAGCAGCACGCTGCAGCGCGTGGTGCAGGAAATTCAGGCGGGCGCGGTGCAGGGCGACATCGTCAGCACCAACAGCGTCTCCGACTTTGAAGAGTTCAAGGCCTTGAGCGGGCTTGCGCAATACATGCCCGACAACCTGTCAGGCATGCAGCCGTCGCTGGCCGCACTCAACGACTCGGACGGCTATTATTTCGTCTCTGGGGTGTCGCCTTTCGGCTTTGTCTATAACACCGATCTGGTTGGCGCCGACGAAGTGCCGCACAGCTGGAACGACCTTACAGACCCGCGCTGGAGGGACCAGATTGCCATTGCGCACCCCGGTTTCTCGGGCAGCGCCGGGCAATGGGCGATTGCGATGGACCGCCTGTATGGGCGCGCGTTCTTCGAGGGGCTGGCAGCGAACGAGCCGCAGATCGGCCGCTCGATTGCCGATGGCTACACGATGGTCACCACCGGCGAGCGTTCGCTCACCGTGACCTCGCTGGCGCTGGGGCGTGATGCGATGCGCGACGGTAAGCCCGTCGATCTGGTCGTGCCGGACGAAGGCATGTTCCTGCCGCCAAGCGCCGCCGGGGTGCTGGCCGGATCGCCCAACCCCAACAGCGCGCGCCTGTTCGCCGAGTTCCTTGCCTCGACCGAGTTCTCGGAATGGCTGGCGTCCATGGGCCGCAACCCGCTGCGCACCGATGTGGCCACGCCTGAGGGCACACCAGACCTTAATCAGGTCAGCGTGCTGACCGTGTCGGTGGCTGAATCGCTGGCCAACCAGCAAGACGTCGCCGAAATGTTCCGCGACATCTTCGGCATCTGAGCCCGCTCTCGGCCGGCCCTGTCGGGGTCGGCCGACACCATCAGCACAGCGGAGTCCCCATGACGACCGATCCCCAAACCGTGACACACCAGCGGTCCTTCAGTAACCGGCTTTCGGTGCTGCAACCCGTCCGGCTGGTCTGGCTGGGCCTTGCACTGGCGCTGGCGCTGCTGGTTGTGGCCCCTATCGCCATGCTGGTGATCAAAAGCTTTACCGCAGCGGGCAGCGGCGGCTTTACCTTCGACAATTACGTTGCCGCATACGGGCGCGCGCGCCATGTGCAGGCGCTGTGGAACACGCTGATCATGGGGCTGTGCACCACGGTGCTGGCCGTTTTGCTGGCGGTGCCGACTGCCTGGGCCTGCACGCGTACCAATATGCCCGGACGCACCCTTGTGCGGATCGCGCTGTTCGGCGCGTTCCTGATGCCGCCCTATCTGACCGGGGTGGGCTGGATCCTGCTCGCCGGGCCGAATGCCGGGTTCATCAATCAGGCCTGGACCGCGCTGACCGGGCTGGGTGACCCCTTGGTCAATATCTTTTCGTTCGGCGGTCTGGTGCTGGTAATGGGCGTCAGCACGTTCTTTACCATCTTCATTCTGGTCAGCGCCGCGTTCGAGCTGCTGTCCTCGGAGATGGAGGACGCCGCCAATATCCTGGGTGCCGGTCCCTTCACCACCGCCTTCAAGATCACCCTGCCGATGGCGATGCCGACGATCCTGGGCAGCGCGCTGCTGACCTTTCTGGTGTCAATTGCGCTTTACGGCGTGCCCGCGCTGATCTCGATCCCGGCGCGGTATCCGGTGGTGGTGATCCAGCTGGCCGAGTTCTTTTCCTTCCCCATCCGCATCGAGGTCGCTGCCGCCTATTCCATCCCGTTGCTGGGCATCACCATCGGCCTGTTGCTGCTGCAGCGCCGCGTGCTGGGCCGCAAGGGATACACCGCCGTTGGCGGCAAGGGCGGTGAGCGCCGGATCATTGATCTGGGCCGCTGGAAATGGGCGGTCTTTGCCTATGCGATGCTGGTCGTGCTCCTGTCCGTGGCGATGCCGCTTCTGGTGCTGCTGATGGCCGCGTTCAGTCATTCCTGGGTGGACGGGTTCAGCATCGACAATTTCACGCTGGAGCATTTCCACTATGTCCTGTTCGAGCATTCCAGTTCGCAAAAGGCGCTCTTGACCAGCGTTGGCACAGGCGCTGCTGCGGCCACGCTGGCGATCTCGCTGGCCCTGTCGATCTCGTATATCGTGCAGCGTAGATTGCTGCCTTACGGCGGTGTGCTTGCCTTCTTGTGCATGTCGCCCTTCGTCATTCCGGGCATCGTGCTGGCGATCGGGTTCTATGCCGTCTATGCGCTGCCGCCGGTGGGGCTGTATGGCACCTACATCATTCTGGTGCTGGCCTTCACGACGCGCTTTCTGCCCATCGCCTATACCACCAGCACCAATGGTGTGCGTGCCATCAACCCTGAAATGGAAGAGGCCGTGCGCATCCTTGGCGGCGGGCAGTTCACGGCGATCCGCAAGGTCGTAGCCCCCCTGCTCAAGCGTACGCTGGCTTCGGGCTGGATCCTGATGTTCGTGCCCGCCGCGCAAGAGCTGTCCACCGCCGTGTTCCTCGTCGGTCCGCATACCCGCGTCGTATCCGTGGTGCTGCTGGATATGAGCGAGGAAGGCACTTTCGAACGTCTTGCGGCGCTTGGCAGCGTGTTGCTGCTGATCATTGCCGCCATTGTGCTGATCGGCGTCAAGCTGCTCGGACGTGATTTCATGCTGAGGAGAACCTGATGCAAGGTCTGGTCCTGAAGGATCTCGGTCGCCGTTTCGGTAACGTCGACGCGGTCAAGGATGTCAACATCACGCTGCAACCGGGCGAGTTTCTGTCGCTGCTGGGTCCGTCGGGCTGCGGCAAGACCACGACACTGCGGATGATCGCCGGGTTCCTCGCGCCGACCTCGGGCTCGATCCTGCTGGACGGGGTCGAGGTATCGTCGCCGCGCGGGTCGGTCCCGCCGGAAAAGCGCGGCATGTCGATGATCTTTCAAAGCTATGCGATCTGGCCGAACATGACGGTGCTGGAGAACGTCGCCTTTGGTCTGAAACTGCGCAAGATGGACAAGGCCGATGTGCGCCGCCGCGCCGGCGAGATGCTGGAAGCCGTGCGCCTGAGCCATCTGGCCGACCGCTATCCGTCCGAGCTGTCAGGCGGCCAGCAGCAGCGCGTGGCGCTGGCGCGGGCGCTGGTGATCCGCCCGAAACTGCTGCTGCTGGACGAGCCGCTGTCGAACCTCGATGCCTCGCTGCGCGAGGATATGCGGTTCGAGATCAAGCGCATCCACGATGAATTCCGCATCACCTCGGTCTATGTCACGCATGATCAGAGCGAGGCGATGGTCACATCGGACCGGATCGCGGTGATCAACCATGGCAAGGTCGAGCAGATCGACACGCCCTATGAGATCTACACCCGCCCCACGACGCGCTTTGTCGCCGGGTTCATCGGGCGGACCAATCAGATAACCGGCACGCGGCGGGCGGGACAGGTCGACTTCACCGGCTTTGCGCTGCCGCTGTCGCTGTTTACCGGGACCGAACCCGAGGTCTTCATCTCGATCCGTCCGCAATCGCTGCATCTGAGCGCGACCGAACCGGTCACCGACGATCTGTTCAAGCTGCGCGGCAAGATCAGCGCACGGGCATTTCTGGGTGAGACCTGGGATTACGTGTTTCGCACCGACAGCGGGCTCGAGCTGCGCATCGTCGCGCGCCCGCACCAGATCTATCAACTGGGCGACGATGTCTGGGCGACGGCCTCGCAGGATCAGATCGTGCAGATCCACTGACCGAAGCGGTGACCATTGCATCGTCAGGTCTGAACGCAGCATTGGCGCGCTGTGTTGGGCATGTCGGGAGGGCGGTTCTCGCGCCGCCTTCGAGACCACGCTGACGGCAACGCCCTGCAAAAGACAGCGACCGAGCCCCTGTTGCACGCAAGGGCGTTGCTGCGTGCGCAGGACACGTCTGTTCATGCAAAAGGCCGTGGCTGAATCAGGCCCGCTACCGACGCCCGCGCCTGATTGGAATCACGTGCCTCGACCGCGACTTTCGCGTGGCTCTTGCCGAAAGTGCTTCGTGCCGGGGCAAGGATGCTGCTGATCAGCACCGGCAGCGCGGCCAGCGAGATCCGGCACATCTCGTCTCCCATCCGGGCCAGACTGGTGTCGCAGAACCGCGCCGAGGAACACGCCGCCGATATCTGCTCGGGCCGCATCGGCCTTGTCGAGCGCCTGCAGGCCGGAAACGAGTCGCCCAACACCCCGCAAGTCTGCATCGCTTGGCCGACACCGTCGCGCAGCCATCTCACGAACGGGCTGCGGCGCAAGGCGCGATCCGGCACTGCCGCCTGCCGTGACTAAAGGGCAATATATTGTCGTTAGTCCGTAAAGTGCCGCGCCGCATTTTGCGCTTAGAGTGCAAGAGATGCCACGCTAGATGCACAGATTATTCCTAAATTATGCAGTAGGGTAGCTGGATTGCGTCGGCTCAGTGAAGTGGCTTTCACACAGAGCTTGCTGAAACTATGTTAATATGTTTACATAGTTTTCAGGTGGGAGGAGACACTCATGAAGGCGACCGTTTTGGCGGCCCGCATTGCCGATGGCTTGTCCATCGCTGATCGCATTACCCCCGTTTCCAGCACGAAACGCGCGCCGCGTTCGCGTGCTGACAAGAAGGGGTGAGGGCCTGTGAGCTGGACCTCTATCGTGACCGAGACGGACGGTCCGGTCGGCATTGTCCGGCTCAATCGCCCTCAGTCGCTGAACGCGCTCAATCTGGTGATGACGACCGAGATGTCGGCCGCGCTGACCGCGTTTGAGGAAGACGACGCGATCGGGGCGATTGTGCTGACCGGCAATGCGCGGGCCTTTGCCGCCGGGGCAGACATCAAGGAGCTGCAGGACAAGACGTTTTCGGACGTCTACGCCGAACAGCTCATCACCCGCAGCTGGGAGCGACCGGCCACCTGCCGAAAGCCGATCATCGCGGCGGTGTCGGGTCACGCGGCGGGTGGTGGCTGCGAGATCGCGCTGATGTGCGACATCGTCATTGCCTCGGAAACCGCGCGCTTCAGCCTGCCGGAATCTGCCGTCGGGGTGATCCCCGGCGCAGGCGGCACGCAACGGCTGACGCGGATCGTCGGCAAGGCCGTGGCGATGGATATGATCCTGTCTGGGCGCGTGATGCATGCGCCCGAAGCGCTGGCGCGCGGCGTCGTCAGCCGCGTGGCGCCAGCCGACAGTTATTTCGGCGAGGCGCTGGCGCTTGCACGGCAGCTCGCTGCCCGGTCTCGCCCGATCATGATGCTGGCCAAAGAGGCCGTGAACCACGCGCATGAGACGCATCTGTCCGAAGGCATCTATCTGGAGCGCCGCCTGCTTTACGCGACCTTCGCCACCGACGACCGGCGCGAGGGCATGACCGCCTTTACCGAAAAGCGCCCGCCCGTTTTCACCAACCGCTGAGGCGAACGGGCCCCGCGAACCGCACGAAAACAACACCGTCCTGGGAGGAGAAACATGACGATGCGTTTACTGACCACACCACTTGCGCTGGGATCGCTGATCCTGAGCAGCCTGCCCCTTACTGTCGCGGCACCCGCCATGGCTGCCGAAGTCGAGGGCCCGGCGATCACCTGGGAGGTCTCGCTCTGGGGCAACCGCCGCGGGTTTACCGAAGGGGTCGAGGCGCTGGCAGCCTATCTGGCCGAAAAGACTGACGGTAACTTCCAGCTGTCGCTGCAATATGGCGGCGTGCTGTCGGACCCCACCGAGAACATCGACGGCATCCAGATCGGTGCCTTCGAGATGGCGACGGTCTGCTCGTTCTATCATCCCGGCAAGCTTCCGGTCTCGACCGGGTTGAACCTTGCCCTGCTGCCGCTGCCGACGCTGGAAAGTCAGTACCGCACCTATGCCGAATACCTGCGTCACCCGGCGGTGGCGGCGGAATGGGCGACATGGAATGCGGTGCCGGTGATGTCGGTGCTGATGCCCAACTACGAAGTCATGGGCCGCGGCGAGCCGCCGATGGATCTGGCGGCGTGGCAGGGCTTGCGGATCAACGCCTCGGGCGGGCATGCCGCGCTGATGCAGGCGCTTGGCGCGGTGTCAACGACGATTCCGGCCCCGGATCTTTACAGCTCGATGGAGCGCGGCGCGCTGGATGCGATCGTCTATCCCTACACCTACGCTTTCACCGCCTATTCGCTGCAGGAACTGTCCACCTGGGTCACCGATAGCTGGAATCTGGGTACGGTGCATTGTGCGCTGGCGGCGAATGCTGACGCCTATGCCGCGCTGCCACAGCAATACCGCGACCTGATCGACGAGGCGATCCCCGCCGCCTATGCCCACCAGATCGAGGCCTATTCCGAGGTGGACGCCACCAACGAGGCCGATTTCGAAGCGCGCGGTCTTGTGCGGGTGCCGATGCCGGATGACGTGCGCAGCGCGCTTGAAGCGGCGGTCACGCCCAGCTGGCAGGCATGGGTCGCTGACATGGATAGCCGCGGCTATCCGGGGCAAGAGCTTCTGGACCTCATCCTGACCTCGGCCGCAGCCGCCACGGCGCAATAAGCCGCACACTTGCCGGCGGGCGGACACCGCCCGCCGGGCTCATCCAATGGGGAAAGCATGCAAGGACTGATCGAGGTAATCCACAAGGCCCTTGGGCAGGTCGAGCGCGTCTTCGCGCTGGCCGCCGGGATTGTGGTGATGGGCCTGATGGTCGTCGTCTGCGCCGAGGTTGTGGGGCGCTCGGCGCTGCATCATCCGATCCGGGGCAGCATCGACATCGTGTCACAGATGATGGCCATCGCTGCGGCTGGGGGCATCCCCTACACGCAATCCAGGCTGGGCAATGTGCGCATGACGATCCTGACGGGGCGTCTGTCCGACCGGCCGCGCTGGCTGCTCGAAGCGCTGACCTACACCATCGCCGCGTGGTCTGTCTGGGTGCTGATGCAGGGCTCGAACGGCTTCCTGCAACGCGCCTGGCGCAGCGGTGCCGACACCGCCGAGATCCACATCCCCACCTGGATCGGCATCAGCTTTGTCACCGTGTCACTGGCGCTGTTGCTGGCCCGGCTGCATTTGCAACTAATCGAGGCCCTGCGCCTGCTGGCGCTGCCGCGCTCGGCCTCGCGGGTGTTCGGCATCGAGCGGCCTTCAGCCGCCGCAACTGGAAAGGGCTGACGCCATGGACCCTGTTACGATCGGCTATCTGGGCATCGGCGCGCTGGTCCTGTTGGTCCTGCTGGGCGTTCCAGTCGCCTTTGCGTCGGCCTTTGTCGGGATCATCGGCATCAGCTATATCCGCAACCCTGCCGTCGGCGAGGGGCTGGCCGGGATGATCCCTTTCGCCAATTCGGCCAGTTATTCGCTCAGCGTTTTGCCACTGTTCGTGGCCATCGGTTTTCTGGCAATGCATGCGGGCATCACCACGTCGGCCTATGACGCTGCCCGCAAATGGGTCGGTCGCGCACCGGGCGGGCTGGCCACGGCGACAATTTTCGCCAGCGCCGGTTTCGCGGCGGTCTCTGGCGCCTCGACCGCCTCGACCGCGGTCTTCACCCGCCTTGCCCTGCCCGAGATGGAAAAGCGCGGCTACGATCTGGCCTTTTCGGCCGGGGTGGTGGCTGTCGGGGGCACGCTGGCCGCTCTGATCCCGCCCTCGGCCTTGCTGGTGATCTACGGCATCATCGTTGAAACCTCGGTCGCACAACTGCTGCTGGCGGGGTTCCTGCCGGGCGTCCTGTCGATCGTGGTTTACCTTGCGGTGATCACCATCGTCGTCAAACTGCGTCCCGGTCTGGCCCCGATCGAACCGGCAGTGCCGATGATGGAAAAGATCCGCGCGCTGCCGCAGGTGGCGGGTGTGTTCTCGGTCGTTGGCGTGATCCTTGTGGGCATCTACATGGGCTGGATGACCCCCACGGAATCGGCAGGGGTGGCGACGGCGATCATCCTGCTGATGGCGATGCGCAAACGGATGAAGCTGCGCGAGTTCGGGCACGGATTGCTGGACACGGTTCAGACCACCGCCATGATCTTCATGGTGATCTGGGGCGTCATGGTCTTCGTGCGGTTCCTCGCCTTTACCGGCCTGCCCGCGTCGGTTTCCGAAGGCATCACCGATCTGGACGTGCCGCGCTGGGTGATCCTGGGCGGGATCATCGTGATGTACCTGCTGCTGGGGATGATTCTGGACGGGCTGGGCATGATGCTGCTCACCCTTCCGGTGGTGTTCCCGTCCATTGTCGCGCTGGGGTATGATCCGGTCTGGTTCGGCATCCTGCTGGTCAAACTGATCGAGGTCGGTGTGGTGACGCCGCCGGTGGGGTTGAATTGCTACGTGGTGAACGGCATCCGGCCCGATATCCCGCTGGAGAGCGTGTTCAAGGGCGTTGCACCGTTCCTGCTGGGGGAAATCGTCATCATCGGCGTGATCGTGGCCTTCCCCGACCTGATCCTGCTGCTTCCCAATCTGATGAACTGACATGACCCATTGTGCGATTATCACCGGCGGAGCGGACGGGATCGGCTGGGCCTGCGCGCAGGCCCTCGCCGCCGCCGGACACCGCGTTGCGCTGCTGGATCTGAACGGCGGCAAGGCGATTGAACGAGCCGTGGCGTTGGGGCCAGAGCATCTCGGACTGGCCTGCGATGTCACCGATGAACAGGCGGTCGCGGCGGCGGTGCAGCAGGTCGGCGCGGCGCTGGGACCGATCCGCGTGCTGGTGAACAACGCTGGAATCGGCGACGTGAACCTGCCGACGCTTGACCAGACCGGCGCGCATTTCCGCAAGATGCTGGACGTCAACCTGACCGGCGCCTTTCTGGTCGCGCGCGCGGCCGCGCGGGCGATGACAGATCACGGTCAGGGCGGCGCAATGGTCAACATGGCGTCAATCGCCGCGCTCACCGGGCTGGCGCGGCGCAATGGCTACGGTGCGGCCAAGGCCGGGATCGTGGCGCTGACCCGGTCGCTGGCGTGCGAATGGGCGGCGCAGGGCATCCGCGTCAACGCGGTGGCGCCGGGCTATGTGCGCACCGAACTGGTGGCAAAGCTGATTGAGGACGGGTTGCTCGACGTCGCAGCGATTGAGCGGCGTTGCCCGATGGGCCGGTTGATCGAGCCGTCCGAGATCGCCGCGGCGGTGGCTTTCCTGTGCTCGCCTGCGGCCTCGGCGATCACCGGGGCCACGCTGACGGTCGATGCCGGGTGGATGGCGTTTGGCGCACCTGGGGACGCTAGCTGAGCGGTGAAACGCTCAGCGAGCGGAGCAGGTGATGCGCGGTTGCGCCCGGCGGTGCAACGGGCGTCCCGGGGCTGAGGGCCACAAGCGCGCCGGGGGTGTCGCCGTGCGCGACGCTCCAGACCGCCAGCGCCTCATCGGGCGCGGCACCAAAGGTCAGGGTCATGAACCCCGGCGCAAAAAGCGGTGCGCCCGGCTCCAGCGCCGCATGCGGTGCGCGGCGGGCAGCGACGACGGCCTCCAGCGCCGCCGATCCGCGCTGCAAGCGCATCAGCCGGTTTTCCTGCCGTTCGATCAGGGGAAAGCCGCGCGGCATGAAACCCTGTGTCCAACCCGCCTCGCCGCCAAGGCCTGCCCGGCAGGTGTCACGCTCGGCCAAAGACCCGTAGATCCACAGATGGTGAATACGGTTCAGCGACCCGCTTTCCGCCAGCCAGTAGCCGCCCAAGGGCAGATGACGGGTGGCGTGTTGAACGCCCTCGCGGCTGAACAGGGCGAGGTAGTCCAACGCCTTGCCCACACTCAGATCATAGCTGCGCCATTCGAAAATCATTGGCCCCTCCTGCCGCGCCATACTGCGCAGCGCGGTCGGCCGGGACATGGATTCAAGCGGTGAATTCTTGTGCTTTTTCCGCGTGCCGGCTGCGGCGGTACTCGCCCGGTGCCATGCCGACCCGGCGCGAGAAGAAGCGGCTGAAATAGGCCGGGTCTTCAAACCCCAGCTCGTACCCCACTTCAGCCACGGTGCGCGCCATATAGACAAGGTGGCGCTTGGCCTCGACAACCAGCCGCTCGTACAGCAGTTCTGACGCGGTTCGCCCGGTCCGCGCGCGGCACGCTTGCGTCAGCCGCTGGACGGTGACGCCCAGATCGGCGGCGTAGAACTCCATGGATTTCTCGTGCCGGAAATTCTGCTCAAGCGCATTGCGGTAGCGACAGAGCAAGACATACTCGCGGTCCTGCGCGAGGGGGCGCATGTCGGGCTGTGCGGCGCGGTGGCGGCGCATGGCGGTGATCAGGATCAAATGCAGATAGCCCTCTATCGCACGGACACGGCCAGGCACGGACTGGACGTATTCCTCCTGCAGGCCATGAAACAGCGACGCGGCGTGATCCATGGCACCGGGCGGGGTAACCAGCGCGTAGACGGCAGGCTGGGTCAGCGCGGCGGCCAGATCGGCCACGTCCTGGGTGAGGCGGGCGATGAAGGGCACGGCGGCATTGATCACGGCCCCATCGGTGCGCGGCACGAACAGGAATTCATGCACCAGCCCCGCCGGAACCACGACCAGCGAGCCGGGGGGAACGGTGTAGTCCTCCCCCTCGACCCGCAGGGTGCCGCCGCCGTTATCGACCAGCAGAATCTGGATGTGGTCAGGATGCACATGCGGCGGAATCGTCCAATCGTGGCGGCCGCTGCGTTCGGGGATCCGCTCGATATGCAGGAAATCCATCTCGACGTCGGGTGCGGATTCTCCGTAGAGAAAACAACTCGGTATGCCAGTCCCTGTCCAGTCCATCGGTTTGTCGCCTCCCTCACGTCGCCTGCGTATCGTGCAATAAATGCAGATCAGCGTCCATTCTGTCGTTGGACAGATCGTGGTGTTCCTTGACCGAAGATGGCTTCGGAGGGAGAGGATATGCAGCGCGATTGCGATGTTCTGGTGGTGGGCGCGGGTGCCGGGGGAATGGCGACAGCCATCACGGCGGCCAAGCTGGGGCTGAAGGTCATGGTGATCGAAAAGGCCCCGGTCTTTGGCGGGACCACGGCGTTTTCCGGCGGCGTGCTGTGGATCCCGGGGAACCCCGCGGATGCCAGCGGACGCGAGGCCGCGCGGACCTACCTGAAATCGGAGACCGGCAATTTCTATGACGAGGAAGCGGTCGAGCTTTTCCTCGACGAAGGCCCCCGGATGATGGCGTTTTTCGAGCGCGAAACGGCGATGAAATTCGTCCCCACCCTGTACCCCGATTACCACCCCGACGCGCCCGGCGGCGCAAAGGTCGGGCGCTCGGTGCTGGCCGCGCCGTTCGATGCCTCGGTGCTGGGTGACAATCTCAAGCGACTGCGGCCACCGCTGAAAACGATCACGTTCATGGGGATGATGTTCAACTCGTCGAATGCGGATATCAAACACTTCTTCAACGCGACGAAATCCGCCAAGTCCTTCTTTTACGTCGCAAAACGCCTTGCCGCGCATATGGTCGAGCTGGGGCGCTACGGGCGCGGGGTCACCGTGACCTCGGGCAATGCGCTGGCCGCACGGCTGGCCAAAAGCTGCTTCGATCTGGGGATCGAGATCCACACCGACACCCCCGCGCTGCGCCTGCTGCACGGCCCCGGGGGCGTGACCGGGGCCGAGATCAGCACGCCGCAAGGCCCGGTAACGGTGACCGCGCGACGCGGCGTCGTGCTGGCGGCGGGCGGTTTCGCGCAGGACGTGGCGCGCATCCGGCAGGCCTATCCGCATCTACGGCAGGGCGGCGACCATCTGTCCCCCGTGCCCGAGGCGAACACCGGCGACGGCATCACGCTGGCGCAGCAAATCGGCGCCCGGTTCGACACGCGCCTGCCCGCGACCGCAGCCTGGATTCCGGTGTCGGCGGTGCCGGTCGGCGGCGGAAAACGCGCAGCCTTCCCGCATCTCATCGACCGCTACAAACCCGGCGTGATCGCCGTCCTGCCGAACGGCAAGCGGTTTACCAATGAAAGCAACAGCTACCACGACGTCGGCGCGGCGATGATCGCGGCCTGCGAGGGTGAGGCGGAAGCCGCCTGCTGGCTGATTGCCGACCGCGAGGCGCTGCGCACATACGGGCTGGGCTTTGTGAAACCCGCGCCGATGCCGATCGGTCGCTTCCTGCGCAACGGCTATCTGAAATCGGGGCGTACTCTGGCTGAACTGGCGCGTGCCTGTGGCATCAAGGGCGAGGAGTTCGAAGCAACGGTCCGCCGCTTCAACGCCGGGGCCGAGCGAGGCGAAGACCCGGAATTCCAGCGCGGCTCGACCGCGTTCAACCGCTATCTTGCCGACCCCGAGCACGGCCCCAACCCCTGTGTCGCACCGATCCGGCAGGGGCCGTTCTACGCGGTGAAGCTGTTGATGGGGGATCTGGGAACCTTCGACGGATTGGCATGCACGCCCAAGGGGCAGGTGTTGGACATGGCGGGCCAGCCGATCCCCGGCCTGTTCGCGGTGGGCAATGACCGCGCGTCGGTGATGGGCGGCAATTATCCCGGCGCGGGGATCACGCTGGGACCAGCGATGACCTTTGGCTATGTCACCGGGCGGCATCTGGCGGGGGTGGTCTGACATGGACTGGTTGGGACTTGCGGGCAAGGTGGCGGTGATCACCGGCGGCTCCGGCGGGATCGGGCGGGCTTGCGTGCAGGCGTTCCGGGCAGCGGGCGCCGTCGCCATCCCGGTGGATCGCAGTGCGGATGACCCCGGCAGCATCGCCTGCGATCTGGGCGATCCCGCCGCCGTCCTGTCCGCCGCCGCGATCATCGCGCAGCGGGGCGGGGCCGACATCCTTGTCAACAATGCGGGCATCCTGAAACCCGGCGGGCTGGAGGATGTCAGTATCGCAGACTGGTCGGCCATGCTGGACATCAACCTGACCGGCGCGCTGCGGATGGTGCAGGCGCTGGTCCCGCAGATGCGGGCGCGGGGCGGTGGTGCTCTGGTGCATGTCGCCTCGATCTCGGCCAGCAATCCGCAGCCGTTCTCCGGTGCGTACAGTCCCGGCAAGGCGGCGATGGCGATGCTGTCGCGGCAACTGGCCGTCGAACTGGGGCCCGAGGCGATCCGCTCGAATGTGGTCAGCCCGGGACTGGTGCTGACCCCGCTGTCGCAGCGGTTTTACGACGATCCCGAGGTGAAATCCCGCCGCGAATCCGTGGTGCCGCTGCGTCGCATCGGCACGCCCGCCGACATGGCCGACGCGGTGCTCTTCCTCGCCTCGCCGCGCGCGGGCTATGTCACCGGGCAGGAAATCGTGGTGGATGGCGGGCTGTCACAGGCCCTGATGGGGCTGGTGCCGCGCCCCGGTTACGCGCGCTAGGGCGCGACGGCGGGAGGCGGGTCAATCCTCGCCGCCCTGAGCGTCGTCTATGGCGCGGAAGTTTTCGCGCAGGATGTCCAGATAATGCAGCATGTGGATCATGTCGTTGTTCGACAGGTTCCCCATCGATTCCGCATAAAAGGCGGCAATGTCGCCTTGCATGTCAGCCCACCGCTGCCAGCCGACCGGCGTCAGCTTGATCAGCCGTGAGCGGTTGTCGTTCACGTCCACGACCCGCTCGATCCACCCCCGCGCGTCGAGCCGCGACAGCACGCCGGTGAGGTTCTGTCGGCTGACCATCAGCAGCTTGGCCAGATCGCGCACCGCAATTCCGTTGACCCAGCGTTCACGCACCAGAGCGCCCAGCACAGCCCATTGCTGGGTGGTGACATCGTGGCGATCCAGCCACCGGGTGCCGGTCTTGTTGAGCTGGTTGGCGCATTGATACAGGCGAAACGCCAGCCGGTTCGACAGATCCGCCGTCAATGTTCCGGATTGGTCAATGTCTTGCTTCATTTTCCTACTATCGCCCCGTTGCATTGCGGCGTCAAGCAGTGGTCCCGCGCGATCATGGGTCGGAAAATATGTAAAGTAGTTGACATAAAATTAGAGCCCCTCTAACCATTGCTCTTGAAGACTGGGAGGGATTCGCGTTGGTGCGACCGGCTTTCCGCGCAAGAGGCGCGGATACGGTCCTGCGCGTTCATTCCCACAGCAGAAGGAGAGATCGCCTTGAAAGGTCTGAAAGGTAAAGTGGTTGTCGTAACCGGCGGTGGCGGGGGCATCGGTTCGGCCACCTGCCTGCGCTTCGCCGAAGACGGCGCGAAGGTTGTGGTTGCCGATATCAACGCGGTAGCCGCCGAGGCTGTTGCCGCCCAGATCCGGGACTCGGGCGGCGCGGCTCTGGCGCTGGGTTTCGATCTCACGGATCTGGCCGCGTGCCAGACTGCCGTTGACCAGATCGAAGCCGATTTCGGTCCGATTGACGTGCTGGTGAACAACGCGGGTTGGGATATCTTCGTCCCCTTCCTGAAATCCGGCCCGGATTTCTGGTCCAAGATCATCGACAACAACCTGCGGGGCGTGCTGAACATCACCCATCCGGTGCTGTCCAGAATGGTCGAACGCAAAGCCGGCCGGGTCGTGTCGATCGCGTCGGATGCCGCGCGCGTCGGCTCGTCGGGCGAAAGCGTTTACGCCGCCTGCAAGGCCGGGGTTGTCGCCTTTTCCAAGACGCTGGCACGCGAGCATTCGCGCCATGGCATCACCTTCAACTGCGTCTGTCCCGGCGTGACCGAAACCGGCATGCTGGAAAATTTCATGGACAGCGCCGGCAACAAGGAAAAGCTGCGCGAGGCCTTTACCCGCGCCGTGCCGCTGGGGCGGCTGGGCAAGCCCGAGGATCTGCCCGGCATCATTGCCTTCTTCGCCTCGGACGAGGCTTCCTTCATTACGGGTCAGGTGATTTCGGTCTCCGGCGGCCTGACCATGCACGGGTAAGATCATGGACTATCAGGACATTCTCTATTCGGTGAAGGACGGCACGGCCACCATCACCATCAACCGCCCCGACAAGTACAACGCCTTTCGCGGCCAGACCTGCGAAGAGCTGATCCACGCGTTCAACAAGGCGGGCTGGGACAAGTCGATTGGCGTGATCGTGCTCACCGGCGCGGGCGAGAAGGCCTTTTGCACCGGCGGCGATCAATCTGCGCACGAAGGCCAGTACGACGGGCGCGGCACCATCGGCCTGCCAATGGAAGACCTGCACACGATCATCCGCGACGTGCCCAAGCCAGTGATCGCCAAGGTCCGCGGCTTCGCCATTGGCGGCGGCAACGTGCTGTGCACGATCTGCGATTTCACCCTTGCCGCCGAGAGCGCGCAGTTCGGGCAGGTCGGCCCCAAGGTAGGGTCGGTCGATCCGGGCTATGGCACCGCGTTTCTGGCCCGCGTCGTCGGCGAGAAGAAAGCGCGCGAGATCTGGTATCTGTGCCGCCGCTACACGGCACAGGAAGCGCTGGCCATGGGGTTGGTGAACACGGTTGTGCCCGATGATCAACTCGACGCCGAGGTCGAGACATGGTGCGCCGAGATCATGGCGAAGTCGCCGACCGCCATCGCTCTGGCCAAACGCAGCTTCAACATGGACACCGAGCATCAGCGCGGCATTGCAGGACTGGGGATGCTGGGATTGTCACTCTATTACGACACCGACGAGTCCAAAGAAGGCGGCATCGCCTTCAAGGAAAAGCGCAAGCCGGACTTCCGCAAGTTCAACCGCTGACGCGATGGCGGCGGGCGCTGAGGTGCCCGCCATTTTCTGGTTCTGGGGTTGGGAGGCCTGCATGAAAACCATTTTCGACACCGAGGAACTGGACCAGATCCGCGACCTCGCCCGCAAGTTTGCGCAGGATCGGGTGGCTCCCGGCTATCTTCAGCGCGAACGCGAGGGTCGGTTCGACGCCGCGTTGATGCGTGAAATGGGCGCGCTGGGTCTGATCGCGCCGGAACTGTCCGAAGCCTATGGCGGGATGGGTGCTCCGTATCTCTATTCGGGTGCCATCATCGAGGAGCTGGGCAAGGCCGACTTCACCTTCGGCTATGTCTCGCTGTTGGCCTCGCTGAATGGGCATATCCTGTCCAGCTTCGCGCAGCCCCATATCGCCGCCGACTGGCTGCCGGGGCTGGTGGCGGGCGAGCATTTACTGGCCATTGCGCTGACGGAACCCAAAGGGGGCTCGGACGCGGCCAATCTTGGGCTGAAAATGGAGCGGGTCGGCGATCACTACGTGATCAACGGCGAGAAGACATCGATCTCGGCCAACCAGATCGCCAAGGGCGTGATCACCTTCGCCCGGACCGGCCGCCCCGAGGACCGCGCGCAGGGCGTTTCGGCGGTGCTGATCCCGCTGGATCTGCCCGGCATCACCACGTCCAAATTTGCCAACATGGGTCAGAACTCAATCGGTCACGGCTCGATCTGGTTCGACAACGTGAGAGTGCCCGCCGATCACCTGTTGGGGACCGAAGGCAAGGGCTTTGCGCAGGTCATGCAGGGCTTCGACTTTTCGCGCAGCCTGATCGGGTTGCAATGCGTCGGCACCGCGCGCGCCAGTCTGGACGAGACCTGGGCGTATATCGGTGAACGGCAAGCCTTCGGCAAACCCTTGGCCGCCTATCAGGGCATCACGCATCAGCTGGCTGATTTCGACACACGGGTCGAGGCGGCACGGCTCATGTCCTACAACGCGCTCTGGCTCAAGGATCAGGGACTGCCCCACACGGCCGAGGCCGCGATGACCAAATGGTGGCCGCCGCTTCTGGCTTATGAGGCGATCCATGCGTGCCTGCTGATCCACGGCCACGCGGGCTATTCCGACACACTGCCCTTCCAGCAGCGCCTGCGCGATGTGCTGGGGCTGCAGATCGGGGACGGCACGGCGCACATCATGAAGAACATCATCGCCCGCGAGCGGGCTGGCCGTCAGGCCGTGACGGGCTGACGGCCCGCCTTTCCGGGCGTCGGGGAGGGCGCTCGGGCCACAACGGGGAAACCCTAACGCCTTGGGAGGATACCATGGATTTCGACGCCGTTCTCATCGAGCCCCGCCGCGCCGCAATGGTCGCTGCGGGCTTGTGGCTGGACAAGACTGCCGACGACTTTTTCGACGCTTGCCTTGCCACGAACCCGGACGCCATGGCGCTGTCGTCGATCACCGTCGCCAACGGCGCGCGGCGTGACCTGACCTGGGCGCAGCTGGATCTGCTGGCGAACCGGGCCGCGCTTGGACTGCGCAAGCTTGGCGTCGGGCGCAATGATGTGGTGACCTGCCAGCTGCCCAACGGCTGGGAATTTGTCGCCACCTATCTGGGCTGCTCGCGCATTGGGGCTGTGTTCAACCCGGTCATGCCGATGTTCCGCGAGCATGAGCTGCGCTTCATGCTGCGCCATGGCGAGAGCAAGGTCTTCCTTGTGCCCAAGCTCTTTCGTGGCTTCGACCATGAGGCAATGGCCGAGGCGATGCAGCCCGACCTGCCCGACCTGCGCCACATCGTTGTGGCGGGGGGTGCCGGAGCGAACAGTTTTGACGCGTTGATGAACACCCCCGCCTTTGACGCGGATCTCGCGACGATCACGCCTGAGACACGGCTTGGCCCCGATGATGTGTGCCAGCTGATCTACACCTCGGGCACGACGGGCGAACCAAAGGGCGTGATGCACACCGCCAACACGATGTACGCCAACCTTGCCCCTTTCGCCGATCGGCTGGGCATGGGGGCAGATGATGTGATCCTCATGTTCTCGCCGATGGCGCATCAGACTGGCTTTATGTACGGGCTGTTGCTGCCCTTGATGCTCAAGGCCCGTTTCGTGCTGATGGATACGTGGGACAAGGCCATGGCAGCGCGCACCATCGAAGGGGACGGTGTGACCTGGACGATGGCGTCGACCCCGTTCCTGCTGGACCTGACCGGCGCGATGGAAGAGCTGGGGACCGATCCGCAGTCGCTGCGCATTTTCCTGTGCGCTGGCACGGTCATTCCCGGCCCGGTTGTCGAACGCGCGCAGCACGTGCTGGGCGCGCGGGTGATTTCAGCCTGGGGGATGACCGAGAACGGGGCCGTGACGACGGTCCTACCCTCGGATCCGTCGCAGCGTGCGGCCCAGACTGACGGCGTACCGCTGCCCGGCATCGAGCTGCAGATCCGCGACCGTGACGGGCAGCCGGTTAGCGACCCCGGCTTTGAGGGTGACCTCTACGTGCGCGGTTGCTCGAATTTCGGCGGTTACCTGAAGCGCCCGCACTGGAACAACGTCGATGCCGACGGCTGGTTCGACACCGGCGACATCGCGCGCAGGGATGCCGAGGGCTATATCCGCATCTGCGGACGCTCCAAGGACATCATCATTCGCGGTGCCGAGAATATCCCGGTGGTCGAGGTCGAAGCCGCGCTGTTCAAACACCCGGCGGTGCAGACTGTTGCCATCGTCGGCTATCCCGATGACCGGCTGGGCGAACGCGCCTGTGCTTTTGTAGTGCCGAAACCGGGCCAGAGCCTGAGTTTCGACGCTATGACCGCGCATCTGAAGTCGCATGATTTCGCCATCCAGTACTGGCCCGAACGGCTGGAACTGCGCGAGGCCTTGCCTGCAACCGCCTCGGGCAAGATCCAGAAATTCGAGCTTCGCCGCCAACTGCGCGAGGCGATGGGGCTGTGAGCACGGGACGGATCGCACTGGTCACCGGCGCGGGCGGGCCCATGGGCCGCGCAGTCGCGGCGCGGCTTGTGGCCGAGGGGGTCGCAGGACTGGTGCTGACCGATATTTCCGCCCGTCGGCTGGAGGAAACCGCAGCGACCCTGCGCGCCCTGCCCGGCGCGCCGCGCCTTGTGGTGCAGCGCGCAGACGTGACCCTCGCCGCCGAGGCGCGGGCCGTGGCCGAGGCGGCGCTGGCCGCGTTCGATCAGGTGGATTTGCTGGTCAATCTGGTGGGCGGGCTGCGGTCGAGGGCGCTCTACACCCCGTTCCTGTCGATGGACGAAACCCGCTGGCGGCAGACGTTCGATCTGAACCTGATGGGTGGCTTTCATCTGATGCAGGCGTTGGTGCCGGGGATGATCGACCGGGGTTTCGGGCGCATCGTCAACGTCGCGTCTATCGTCTTTGCCGGGGAAAAGGGGCAGGCCGACTACGCAGCCGCCAAGGCCGCCGTCGCCTCGCTCACCCGGTCGCTGGCCGCGGAATTTGCCCCGCATGTCACGGTGAATTGTGTTGCTCCCGGCCTGACCAACACGTCGGTCACGCGCAACATGCCCGCCGCCGAGACCGCGCGGCTGGTGGCGGGCAGCTTCATTCCCCGCCTCGCGGAACCTGAAGAAACTGCCGCAGCCATCGCCTTTTTCCTGCGCGACGAGGCGGCCTTTGTCACCGGCGAGATCCTTGCCGTGGCGGGCGGCATTCATCCCCATCTGTAGCCGCTCGGGGCGCGAAACGGTTCAAGGCATCCCCTTCATTGCAGTATGGTCGGACACTCTTTGGTTGCGGAAGCGCAGTCGATCAGCGATGGATCAGTCTGCAAATTCAGGGCGAGATCCATACAGATGAGAAGTGACGTTCAGCCATTGGCAGCAGACGCTTCGCGCAAACCGCTGGAGCTGGGCGCAGACCCGGAACTGGCTATGGATCGGATGCAGATCCCGGAAAATGCGCCACTTTTCATCAAACGCGGCGTGATGTTGCGCCAGTCCGGACAACTGGCCGAAAGCAGGTCTCTGCTCACGTCGGTGGTCGACGCTCATCCTGAAAATCTGGGCGCGCGGCATGAGCTTGCCGTGACGCTGCGGCTTCTTGGGGACTACGCAAGCAGCTTGGACCTGAGTGAAAAGATCCTGTCCGCCCGTCCCATGCATCGACCATCCTTGCTGGCCTGTATCGATACCAATGCGCATGCGCGGAACTTTGACGGGGCACTGGCAGCAGCGGAACGCGCTGTCGAGCGCTTGCCGGACGACGCGCAACTCCTGACGAGACGCGGTGCCATGCTGCGCCATCTGAACCGGCTTGACGAAAGCCGCGCGATCCTTTCGTCGGTCGTGGACATTTTTCCCGACGACCTGGCGGCAAAGCATGAACTGGCCGTCACCCTCCGGCTTATGGGTGACCATGAGGGCAGTCATGAATTGACGCAAAGCATCCTGACAAGCCGTCCGGATCATCGCCCGTCCCTGCTGGCCTCTGTCGAGGCCACCATCCGTTCCGGGAATGTCGAAGCAGCACTCGCAGCGGTAGACCGGGCACTTGAGAGTATCCCCCAAGATCGCCAATTGCTGACGAAGCGCGGCATAGTCCTTCGCCAGTTGAACCGCCTGAACGAAAGCAAATCCGTGCTTTCTGCGGTGGTCGACGCCTATCCCGATGCAACGGGTGAAGCCCATGAACTGGCGGTCACTCTGCGGCAATTGGGCGACTATGCCAACAGCCTGACGCAGAGCGAAGCCATCCTGAAAAACCACCCGGCGCATTGGCCCTCTTTGCTGGCCTGTATCGACACGAATGCGCTTGCGCGGGATTTCGAAGCCGCTCTCGCGGCCGCAGACCGGGCCCTGCTGCGTCTGCCGGACAATGTGATGGTCTTGAGCAGACGCAGTGCCACGCTGCAGCAGCTTGGGCGGACCGATGAAAGCATCGCTGACCTGCGCAAGGCGCTCGCGCTTAATCCCGGCAACACCGACCTTCGCCACAGCCTTGCCGCGTCGCTGCGAGCATCCGGGGAAACACGCGAAAGCGCCGCAATTTTTCGCTCTCTTCTTGCCGAGGCACCGGGTCATCAGGGTGCCTTGATCGGGCACATAGAAGGTTTGCTGCAAGATCATCAGCTGGATGACGCGCTGACGTTGATCGATCAGGCCCTTGCAGCCGATCCCAAGAACATCGCACTCAGTGTCAAGCGCGCTGACGTCCTTACCCATATGGGCAAGGACAGCGCAAGGATCGAGCAGTTGCAGAGGGTTCATGCCATCACGCCCGGGTTGCCGCATGTTGCCCGGTCGCTGCACGCTGCTTTGATCGAGGATTTCAGGTTCGACGAAGCCGATACCGTCTTGCGTACCTATGTCGAAGCGCCCGGTGACGCGCGTGAAATGCGAAAGCAGAAAATCAGGTTTTGTCTTGAAACGGGGCAGCTTGCGAAAGCTCTCGATCTGGTGCAGGCGTGGCTTTCCGAGCTTCCGGACAGCCCGGACGCTTTGCTCTGCTTCTTTCAGGTCCGGATCGCAGCGCTGCAACTTGATGATCTGGGTGCGCTTGAAGAGACGTTGCTGAAGGCCATTCCGGCTTCGGAGGAACTGGTCTCATCCATGACGTCCCTGCGCACAGCGGTTTGGGATTTCGAGGGGGCGGTCCGCGTTTGCGAAAGCTTTCTTGCCACCTACCCGAAATCCAAGCGGGTTCGCGAACGGCTGATGGATCTTTTGTGGACCATGGGCGACCTTGAGCGCTTCAAGGCCGCGTTGAACGACCAGCCCAACGATCAGCATGAAGCGGCGTTCCGACTGATTAACCTTCTTATCGAGATGCGATCCTGGGATCAGGCGCGAACCCATCTGGTCCGTCTGGAAAATGCGGTACAGGGCGTCGCAGATCCAAGCGTGAGATCAAGTTTCCTGATGCGCATTCACAGAGCCTACGACAGGATGGGTGACGGCGCTGCCCTCAAGATCGCTGATCGCCTCGGGTCCGTTCCGTATTTGCGGCAGAACGTCAGACACTATGTCACCCTGGCAGACGGTCATCATGCCGGAAATGAACAGCCGACCCCAACCAAGGGCGCGCCCCTCTTCTCGAAATTCTATTCGGCGAAACATACGCGCCCCTGACGCTGCCCTCCGAGCAGGTCGCCATTGTGAAGCGGATCGCCAAGCCGAGCATCGGCAGTTATGAGACGTGGCTGAAGCAGATCCTGAAGGCTGCCAACGTCTCCAGGTCGTTGAACCTTTGCTACATGGAGCATCCTGAGAGTTTTTCGGCCTTGGATCCCCTCGTGGACTTTCCGGATGCTCAGATTCTCCTGAACCATGCCGCGCGCGGTGAACCCTTCCTGATTGCCAGCACGCATCAGGGACCGCATTTGGCCGCGTGGTGGCTTGCCAAATTCCTTCCAAATTTGCGTATCTTGTCCAACCAGACTGCTGTACGAACGGACTCTCCGATCAGTGGCGCGCCGCTGGTGATCGACGGATCGTCCTCGGGCGGGCGCGAACTGCTTTCTCTGCTGAAGAAGGGAACGGCAATCGCAGGGTCGATTGATCAGCCCATTGTCGCGGACAAGAAGTTCGAAAGTGATCGTTTCACGCTAGAGCTGTCCCTCTTCGATTTGCCGCCGATCAGAGTGTCCACCCTGATTCCCCGACTGGCCTGGAAACACCGCGTGCCGAGTTACTGGATGGCAACGCGTCTGGACGCAGGGAAGATCCGGTTCGACCTTGCGCGCATGCCGGATGCGACCGAAGAAACCGGCTGGGCCGAATGGGCACAAATCTGGATGTCACAGTACAAAGCGCATCTGGAGCAGTATTTGCAGCAAGGCCCTGAGAACCTGAACCTGCCCAACGCGCTGTTCGAAGCGATAGCCGGGAGCATTCACAGGCACGGTGGCGGCGCCGCGCTGGCAGACGGGAAGACGCTGTGACGATATCCGCATCCAAGCCCGGGACAGGCCAAAATCTGCTGACCGACACGACAATCACACTGGCGCGCCAAACCAACGCGCGCATTCAGGGATTGATCGCACAGGCACCGGATCTTCAAGCGCGCTACGAAACGGCGCGAAAGATCATTCGCGCCTTTCGGAGGCCCAGTTTTTACGAGGTCAGCCAAAAGTGCAATCTTTGGTGCGAGGGCTGCTACTACTTCGAAAACGACAAACGGCAGGTTGTCGGAAACGAAATGTCCGATGACGGATGGGATGCCTTTTTTGCCGCCGAGCACGACAGGGGTGTCTCGATGGCCTATCTCGTGGGGGCGGAACCGTCGCTTTATCCCCACAGACTGCGCGCGGCGACAAAGAATATCCGGTACGGCAAGATCGGGACCAACGGCACCGTCGTCATCCCCCGCGACATCAGCTTTCGCATCGGCATATCGGTCTGGGGCAACGAGACGGACGATGCGGTGCTTCGGGGGGCTCGGTGCTGCGCAAGGCCATGCGGAATTATACCGGCGACCCCCGCGCCGTGATGCTGTTCACGCTGTCTCCGTGGAACCTCGACAGTGTCGGGGACGTCTTGAAGGCAGCAGAAGATCATGACGTGAAGCTGACGTTCTCCATGTACTCGGCGACCACATCCTATCTTGCCAAACTCACCGCCGGTACTGCGGCAGACAGCAAGTATTTCCGCCTTGGCCCCTCGTTGGCCCGGGCGGTCTTTACGGATGCTGATCTCGCCAAGGCCCATGAGGCGATGCTTGATGCCATGCAACGCTATCCCGACACGGTCATCTTTTCGGCCGAGTATGCGGATCTGATCACCCGGCCCGGTCCGCTGTACGACATGGATCCGGCAACAGGCCTGCCGCTTGATTGCGGCTCCCGCATCCGCGATCCGCTGCGTTATTTCGACACGGCAGGAACGCAGAAACAGATGAAATGCTGCACGCCCGATGTGGATTGCAATCATTGCCGCTTGTACAGCGGAAGCTGGTCGAAACTTTTCAAGCCGACGCAAAAGCACCTCGCCGATGTGGGGTCTTTCGAGGGTTGGTTGAGCATGATCGAAACCATCGGCCAGATCTTTCTGTATCCCTTTCCCTTTGAGAGCGACGCATGATCCACGTCCCCAAACTGAACCTGCGCGGTTCCGAGGCGACGCTGCGCTCGGCGGTCAAGGCGTGTCGCCTTCCCGAGCAGACATGGCCCGTGGACATCCTGCATCGTCGACTCTGTGTTTCGCAGCGCACCAGCAGAACGGTTGTGCTTCTGGCCGATCCCGCCGAGGTATCGCGCGTCCTTGTCGAAAGCGAAAAGCAATTTCCGAAATGGATGCCCATCTATCGCCATTCGGCAGCGCGCGAGACGGGAACCGGCACGATCTTCGCCTCCACGGACGCGGACTGGGCGCCGCTGCGCCGCGCGATCAAACCACTGTTTCACAGCAGCCGGTGGTCGTTGCTTGTCGATGTCGCCCGACATGCGACGCTTGACGCCACCACCACGTGCAATCCGGTGAACATCGAGGCGTTCTTCACAGCCATCTCGGTCGATGTGATCATGCGCACCCTTGTTGGCGATGACGCGGACGCAACAGCAGATTACCACCTTGCCGCCATTGCCCAGGGTCTGGTCGAAAAGCAGCACGCCGGTGATCTGCACGGGGCGATGCAGCATATTCACGAGTTGGCAACGACATGCACCTCCCGCGGCCCCGGCGCTGCTGCGATCTCCGGCGTTGACATGGCGGGCGCACTCCCACCCCGCCCGCGTCCGATGCAAGAGCCCTTCCTGGCCGACAACCGTCTTGCCCTGCTTTACGCAGGTCAGGAGACCACGGCGCTGACCATGAGTTGGTGCTTCTGGATCCTGGGGCAGGACGAGGAATTGCAAAGCAGACTGCGCAGCGAAACCCGCGACGCGCAAGCTGCCACAGGATCGCTGTCTCCCGAGGCGATCGGAAAGATGCCGCGGCTGATGGCGGTCCTGCGGGAAACCCTGCGTCTCCTGTCTCCCTCGTCCGCCACCGTGCGATGCACGACACAAGACGAGACCCTGTGCGGTCAAGCGATCCCCGCAAACAGCGTCATCGTGGTCCCCATCTACGCGATTCACCGTCACCGGGATCTCTGGGACCAGCCTGACACCTTCGACGCCGAGCGGTTCTTGCGCCCGATCAAACACCCGATGGCTTATCTGCCCTTCGCGGCAGGCCGCCATACCTGTTCGGCAGCGCGCAGCGTGATGTACGAGATGGCCGCCGTCCTCGCGACAATGCTGGACCGGTTTGAGTGGGTGACACACGCGCCCGAGGACATGGGTCTGACCAACAAGCTTGTGTTGTCCCCCACATCCGAAATGAAAGTGACACTCAACGCACTGGAGCCACGCGGCGCGGCCGTCATTGCATGAGAGACCAGGCCTGAACACCGTTTCTGGCCAGCCGCGCGGCATATCGGCGCAAGCGCTCTGCCGACGTCCGAACCGTGATGTCCACGCCCTCGAACGCGGGAAGAAACTGGCGCATTGCCAAAGTGTTTCTGTCCAGCCCGTGCGGATTGACCTCGGCGCGGAGACGCGCAATCTCTGCCGGCGCAGAGCGAAACAGCGGTGCTATCGACCGCTCGCTCAGAACTGTGGTATCACGAACCGCGTCGGCGACGACGGCATGGCGCCGCCCGTCCACGTAGACGGCGGGAAGGCCACGGCGTCTGGCAAAGATCAGGGCCTCTTCCAGCACGTTTATGATCGGCTCGCCTTTGTCGTTCAGAGACGTGTTGCAGAGCATCGGCACACCGGTACTGGCATGAAATGCCTGCAAAAGGTCATACAGAAGCGGCGCTTCTTCGCGTGTCAGGGTCTGGATGCGCGCAGACCGATCCAGATGTGATATCGCGGGAACGCGCGCGGCTTTCTCGGGTCGCAGCGTAAACGTGCGCAGCATGAAGGGCGACCGATCCGCGTCGCTGAACCATTCCCTGACCTGATCGGCCAGAATGACCGGCGCGACCGGCCGCCACCACTGGCGACGTTTGATCTGGTTCAGCCGGTCCTTCATCGTGTCCTGACGAGGATCGGCCAGCAGACTTCTGTGGCCAAGTGCGCGCGGCCCGATTTCGGCCCGTCCTTCCATCCAGACAATCGGACCCTTCGCAAGATCTTCCAGAATTACATCTGTCCTGACCGGGGCGGATGCCGTTTCGACCGACGCAAGGGAGCCGTGTCCTGAGCTCTGCATGGAAAACTGAAAGCGTTCCATTCGCGCCTTGAAGTACATCAACCCGTATCCGAGTGAGATTCCTCCGTCGTTCACGGCGGGCAGGGCCTGAAAATCGGCGAAGCCAAAAGTTCTCATCACATGGGAATTGCTGCGGCAGTTCAGGGCAAAACCGCCTCCCATGGCCAGAGTGGTTTTCGCCGGGTCCATGCCTTCGCTTTCAAGTATCCCTCGCACGGTTCGGCAGACCTGAGCCTCGGAAACCCGTTGGATGATCTTCATCAGCATCGCGATGCGGTTTTCCGACGCGCTGAACTGCGGATCAAATCCGGTGTGCCCTGTGCCCTTCGCGCTGGAGTCGAGCCCCGACAGGGTGGCATGCAAGCGCTGCACCCACTCATAGGCGGCCTTGTAATCCTGCATGGCGATCACCGAGGGAGCATCCTCGACCGAGCCCATGTACGCCGTCCGCGAGGCAGAACCCAGCGCCATCAGGGACCCTTCTTCCATCCCTGTCAGATGGCGTGCTGCGCTCCACAAAGGCGCCGGCGAGCTGACCGAAAACAAGCGGGCGTCACCCTTGCGAGACACAGCGCCAGCATAGAGGGGAGACTTGAGGCCGGGCTTGCCCAGAACGGTGTCAGGCCCTCCATCCAGCGCCAGCCCGATCATGTCGCCTTCGAAATAGCGATCGGTTTCAGCCAGCATGGCCCCGAACAGATGCGCCCTTGTATGCGCGTTCAGATCATCAGCACCGTCCCATGCCCCGTCACTGTGCGGCAAGCCGGGCGTGCCGAAGATCGCCCGCACATCAGAGCGGTCGACACCGGCCTCAGCCAACAACCTGTCAATCACCTCCAGCGCCTGCGCAGGATTGGCGAATGACCGGCTGTGATGCTTCTGGCCGGAATACCGCTCGAACTCCCAATACCGCACAAGGGTTACCTGCTCGCCCGTCTTGAGCCAGAGCGCCATGTTCTGATCATGGCGTACCGCAATCTCATACGCGTGACAGAGCGCATCAATGTGAGCGTATACAGAAAGATAGAGGCCGTCTTTGCAAGTCATGGTCAAACGCCACCCCCGGAAAATGAGACGCGACCATCGCATATGGAAAGGTCGCGCGCACTATCTGAGTGGATGTGTGAGCGTCGCCCGTCAGTGCCAGTGGCACAGCTTTGAGGTTGTGGTTCAAGGAGGTTCTGAGCGGCGGCGGCGCGACGAAAGATCGAAGGTTCGTGCGGTCAGAACCGCAGCACAGAGCGGTACTGCGAGGCGGAAATCGTCCAGACCCTGCTCGCCAGCGATACCGCGCGTGCGGCGTCCATCGGTGAAAGCCAGATCTCTTTCGCGATCTGGCGCTGCTGAGAATGTGATCACCAGTGACCGCGCGGTGCCTTGGAATGCGCATCGCGAGAGAGCATCACTATCGGTATCTACGTACGATCAGAAGGGCTTACCCATGCGACTGAACTTTCAACGATTTGGCGGACGTCACCTTGCTTTCTCCGCAGCTCTGGCGACTTTGATGGCGGCCTCGGCGACGGCCCAGCCGATGCCAGACCTGCAATCCTGTGGCACCGCTGGTCCTTCGCGGCTCAGTGTCGTGGGCGACGGACAGTCACGCGCTGCCCCGGATCTGGCGACGGTGCAGGTCGGCGTGACCACCCAAGCCGACAGCGCAGCGGAAGCAATGCGCCTGAACGCGCAACAACAGACGGCGGTGATTGAGGCCCTTGGCGCTGCCGGGATCGCCGGGGAGAACCTGCAGACCTCGGGCGTGACCCTGTCCCCGCAAATGGCTTATAACGAGGGCCAGCCGCCCACCGTCACCGGGTATCAGGCCAGAAATATGGTCAGCGTCCGCATGTCGGACCTGACTCGCGTCGGCGAGGTTCTCGACACCATCGTGGCCGCCGGTGCCAACGAGATCAACGGCATCTCCTTCACGCTTGAAAACGCTGCGGACGCCATGGATGACGCCCTTCGCGCAGCCGTAGCCGATGCGCGGCGCAAGGCCGAGGTGCTGGCCGAGTCGTCTGGTCTTTCGTTGGGTGCCGTCATCACGGTTCGCGACCTGCCGTCTGGTGTCAGCGATCCAAGCCCGATGATGCGCATGCAAGCCGATTCAGCAGGGTCAGTCCCCATCCAGGCGGGTGAAGCGAGTTTGGCGGCGCGCGTCGAAATCGTGTACGCACTGACCGGTGACGGCGCCTGCGCCCAATAACGACCAACCGCCCAGACGTGTGGCGGCAAGGGCGATACTGCGGAAAGGGCCCGTCGCCCTTTCCTATCCGCCCGGTCGGCGGCACGAAAGCCGACCGGGCGCGAGAGAGGGCAAGGCGTGCAGGCACACGTGGTCCTTCACCGCTTGTGTCGGATCGGCCCCCGAAAGCCTTGGGCACCGCGATCCGTCAGACCACGACTTCGTGCAACGCGCCACGTTCGATATGAAGCGTCTGCTCGGCGATGGCCTTGAGCAGGTGCGGGCTGGATTCGGTCACCAGGATCGCGACATCGCGCTTCTTGTCGTGCAGCGTCGCCAGTGTGCGGGCGTATTCCAGCGCCAGCGCCGGGGCGAGGCCCTGGAACGGTTCGTCGAGCAAGAGCACTTTCTCGGCCACCATCAGCGCGCGCCCCAGAGCCACGATCTTGCCCTGCCCGCCCGAGACACCGCCGCCGGGGCGGCTGCGCAGCGTGGTCAATTGGGGCAGAAGCGTGAAGATCTCGTCCAGCTTGCGGCGGCGTTCGGCCATGGGCATTTTCAGCGCCAGGGCGGGGACGAGGATGTTCTCCTCGACCGAGAAATCGCTGATCAGGCGACGATCCTCGGGCGCGTAGCCGATGCCCAGACCGGCGCGGGCATAGGCGGGCTGCTTCATCAGGTCGCACCCGTCGAGCTGCACCGAGCCGCCCTTGCTGGGCAACAGCCCCATGATCGCGCGCAGGGTCGTGGTCTTGCCCGCGCCGTTGCGCCCGATCAGGACCGTCGCCTTGCCTGCCTCCAGCGTGAACGAGACGTTGCGCAACACCTCGATGCCGGCGATCTCGACTTTCAGGTTTTTGACACTCAACATCATGCCACCCCTACCACGCTTTCCAGAACCCGCGGGTCTTTGAGCACCTCGGCCGGGCTTCCCTCGGCCATGATGGTGCCGGAACTCCAGACCACCACGCGGTCGGCGTATTTCTCAACGATATCCATGTCATGCTCTACAAAAAGCGCCGACAATCCACGTTGGCGCGCAGCGTGCATCAGGGTTTCCATGATCTCGAACCGCTCGATGGACGACACGCCCGAAGTCGGCTCGTCCAGCACCAGAAGTTTGGGGTTGAGCGCAAAGGCCAGCGTGATGTCGGCCAGCTTGCGTTGCCCTTCGGGAAGCGTGCCGGTCAGCGCATTGGCGTGCGTTTCCAGCCCGAGCAGTTGCAGCAGGTCCATCGCTTCGTCGCGGTAGGCCGGGCGGTCAAGCGGCGTCAGCGCCTGCCAGATCCCACGCCGCGCGGCAATGGACAGCATCAGGTTGTCGATCAACGTATGGTCGGTGAACAGCTGCGGGATCTGGAACGCCCGGGCAATGCCCTGCCGGGCAATGGCGCGCGGTTGCAGGCGGGTAATGTCGCGCCCTGCCAGCCGCACCGTGCCACGCGTAGGCTTCAGATAGCCGGTGCAGATGTTCAGGAACGTCGTCTTGCCCGAGCCATTGGGGCCGATGATCGCGACGAATTCGCCGTCGTTCACCGTCAGGCTGACCCCGTCGGCGGCTTTCACACCGCCAAAGGCGATCTCGAGATCCCGCGCTTCCAGCAGGGCGGAGGGGGTGTTGGACTGGGTCACAGGACCTCCTCCGCTTTGGCCGCACGGCGTCCGCGCAGCAGACCGACAATGCCGTTGGGCAGGAAAAAGATGACCCCCAGCAAGGCGGCGCCAACGATCAGGTTCCATGCCTCGGCCGCATAGCCGACGGCGAGTGTATGGATGCCTTCCAGCGTGATCGACCCGATGAACGGCCCGGCAACCGCGCTGAACCCGCCCAGAACCGCCGTCAGCACCAGATGGCCCGATTGCGTCCAGTAGAGGTATTCAGGCAGCACATGCCCCACTGCCATCGCAGCAAGCGCACCGCCGATTCCCGCCAGCATTGCCGAGACGGTATAGGCCGACAGCAGCGTCGCCCAGGCCGAGACGCCCAGATATTCCAGCCGCAGCTCGTTGGTGTGGATCGCGCTCAGCGCCTGCCCCATCGGGCTTTGCAGATAGCGGTGACCCAGCCAGCCCGCGCCCAGCATCAGGATCAGGCAGGCGAAGAACAACACGCCCTCGAACGTTTGTCGCGTCGGCTCCCAGCCCAGAAAACTGGGCACGCCGACCCGCAACCCGTCAGTGCCGCCGGTCAGGCCATAAAGCTTGGAGAACAGGGAATAGAGCACCATCGACACTGCCAGATTGAGCATGGCAAAAAAGATCGCCCGGTAGCGCACCAGAAACGCACCAAAGATCAGCCCGGCAACGCCTGAGACGACGGCAGCGGCAATCAGCCCGACAAAGAAATCACTGATCCCCGCCTTGGCGCTGAGAAACGCCACCGCATAAGCCCCAAGGCCGAAATACATCGCGTGCCCCAGCGAGATCAGGCCCGCACGCAGCAAGAGCGCGACACCAAGCGCCGCGAAGCCCTTGGCCATGGCGAGCGTCAGCATGAAGCGGGTAAAGGGAAAGACGACCGGCAGGGCCGCCAGCACAAGCACGGCAGCAATCAGCGCCAGCATTCGCTTTGACATCTCAAATTCTCCGAACCGGCGGTTTGCCGAACAGCCCATACGGGCGCACCAGCAGAACCAGCAGCATGACGATATACGGGGCGACCGCGTCCAGCTCGGGCACGTAATAGATCGCCAGCACCCGCACGAGAGCAACGATGATCGCGGCCAGTGCCGCGCCTTCGATCTGGCCCAGCCCGCCGATGGCGGCGACGGCAAAGGCCAGCACCATGGTGTCCGCGCCCAGTCCGGGGGCCACGCCCATCGTCGGCGTGGCCATCGCCCCACCCAGCGCCGCCAGAAACACGCCCAGCGTGAAGGCAAGCGTGAAAATGCGGCGCGTGTTGATGCCCATCGCTTCGGACACTTCGCGGTCGGCGACGACCACGGCCAGCAGCCTGCCAGTGCGCGTGTGGCGGATGAACAGTCGGGTGCCAAACAGCGCCACGGCGGCGACAGCGATCAGCAGCAGCTGATAATTCAGATAGATGATGCCGCCAATCTCACTGATGCCCAGCAGCGCCATCGGTGTGTCGGCGTAAAGCGACGAGACACCAAAGACGAGCCGCTGCAGGTCTTCAAGGATCAGGAACAGCGCGAAAGTCACCAGAATCTGCACGGCCTCGCCGCGCCCATAGGTCCAGCGCACCAGCGTCATTTCGATCAGCGGGCCAAAAAGGGCAGCGACAAAGGCCGCCGAGAGCAACAGCGCGGGAAAGGTCAGCCACGGGTTCAGCCCGGCGCTGATGATCCACAGACCAAAACTGGCCGCGACATACGCACCGATGGAGTAAAGGCTGCCATGCGCGACGTTCAGCACGCGCAGCACGCTGAAGGCCAGTGTCAGGCCGAAGGCGACGAAAAAGATGATCGCGGCATTGGCCAGCGCATCGACAAACAGGGGTATCAGGGTCGAGACCATGGGTTTCCTCGTGCAGATCGGGGGCGGCCCGGATCCCGTGCAGGACCGGGCCGCCGGGTCATCATTCGGCGGTAGCCGGAACGAGGAAGGGCGCAAAGAACTCTGGGCTGAGCGAGGCAATCCACGCGATCGGATCCGTGCCCATCGGCGGCATCAGGGCCGATCCGTCAAAGCGCGTCAGCTGGGTCATCGCCGGACGGTCCACACCATCGACAGCACCCACGGTGCCGACAATCTGATCGACGGGTGCGTCGTTGTCACCCCGGAAGGTGATCGTGCCGGTCATCGTCTCAACCGTCAGCCCCTCGAGGGCCGCAATCAGCGCAGCCGAATCCGGCCAGGCACCGCCATTGTCAGCAAGCGCCTTTTCATACGCCGCTTGCAGCACCAGAAACGCGTTCACCATCTTCATCGTCGGAAACACCGGATCTTCGCCGAAACGAGCGCGGTAGGCTTCAGCGAACGCACCGGCGCGGCCGATCTCGGTGGCCTCGGGCGAGCGCCAGTAGCCGTCACCCAGCACGCCAACGATGGTGCCTTCGGGCACATCGACGGTTTGCAGGATCGTCTCACCCAGTGCCAGCACGACGGTGCTTTGCTGGAACAGACCGCGCGGCATCGCCTGACGCACGAAGTTTTCCAGATCAGCGCCCCAGAGGTTCGAGAAGATCACATCCGGGCGTGCGGCCGACAGGCGCGAAATCTCGGTCTGATAGGTCGAGGCCCCCAGACGCGGGAACAGCTCGGCCACAATTTCGATCTCGGGGTTGATGGCTTGCAGCGTCGCCTGAACGATGGCGGCGGCATCATGGCCGAACGAATAGTCAGGGTTGATGAAAGCCACGCGGCGCACATCAGGATTCTGCGCCAGGAAGTAAAGCGCATAGGCCATGAACTCGGGGATCGTGTTGCCGTTCGGGCGATAATAGTACGACGACGCGCCGTCCAGCAGCAGCTGGTGGGTGTCGCAGTTCCACGCCAGCGTCGGCATTTGCAACTGTTCGGTCACCGGGGCCAGCGCCAGACAATTGCCCGAAGACAGCGCGGCGATCATCGCCTCGACCGTGCCGCTTTCGGCCAGACGGCGGTATTCGGAAATCACGCCCTGCGCACCCTGTCCCTCATCAACATAGGTCGGCACGATCGGCACGCCACCGATGCCGCCCTCGGCGTTGATCTGCTCGATGATCAGCTCGGCCCCCTGACGACCGGGCATCCCGTAGGCCGCCGCCGGCCCCGAGGTGAAGGTGAAGACGCCGACGCCCAGTTCAGCCGGGCGGTCCTGCGCTTGTGCTGCCCCGGTGACGGACAAGGCAGCCGCCAGCGCGATGGAAAGGATTTTCGGATGTCTCATGTCGGGCACTCCCTGAGTGGTGCTTGGCTGCATGGTGTTTTGGTCTTTTGCCGTGACTCGACGATAATCGTCTTGTGAAATATCACAAGCACATTATTGTCTCAGCTGTCAAGAACGCCTCCCTGCCCAACCGCCTCCCCCTGTCTTCCGGCGTCAGGTTGGCCGTTCGACACGCAGTTTTTTTGCTTAAGGATCAAAGAAGATGCAGCTTGAGATGACCCTGATCGACACCGCCAAAGCAGCTCCGCTTGCGGTTGAGATCGACACCATGGTGATCGCCGGATGGGCGGGCCGCGACGCGGCCGCCATGGAACACCACATCCGCGAACTCGAAGCTTTGGGCGTCAAACGCCCCACGGCGACGCCCACGTTCTATCGCGTCGCGCCGAATCGCCTGACCACGGCTGCGCAGATCGAATGCAGTGGGCCGCACTCAAGCGGCGAGGCCGAAACGCTGATCGTTGCGCATCAGGGTCGGCTTTACGTCGGTCTGGGATCAGACCACACCGACCGCCATGTCGAGACGTTCGGCGTGGCTGTGTCCAAGCAGATCTGTGACAAACCGATCGCCGAAACGCTGTGGCCGCTGGACGAGGTTGCAGGCCATTGGGACCAGCTGATTCTGCGCAGCTGGCTGACCACGGCGGAAGGCCGCGTACTGTATCAGGAGGGCACGGTCGGCAGCTTGCTGAGCCCGCAGGATCTGATCGCGCGCTATACGGATGGCGGCACCTTGCCCAATGGGACGGCGATGATGGGCGGCACGATGCCTGCAATCGGCGGCGTACGCGCGGGCCAGCGGTTCGACTGTGCGTTGATCGACCCTGTTCTTTCGCGGGACATCAAATTGGCGTATGACATTCTGGAATTGCCGATTGCAGGATGACACGCGTGGCGGAAGAAAAGCAGTTTTGGGCGGCGCGGCAGACACCGCGTCCCCACCCGCCCGCCGCATATCGTTGCGTGATCAGGCGTATGAGACGATTAAACAACAGATCGTGCGGTGCGAGCTGCGCCCGGGCGAAGCGATCACCGTGACCGACGTCGCCAACGCACTCAACCTTGGGCGCACGCCGGTGATACAGGCCATCGACCGGCTTGCCGTCGATGGTCTGGTCGAGGTGATGCCCCGCAAAGGCGTCGTCGTTTCGCCGGTCAGCATGAATGATTTCGTCGAAATTGTTGAGATGCGCGCGCTCAATGAGGGGCAGGCTGCCCGCTGGGCAGCCGAACGCGCCTCGCCCGTCGCGGTTGAGCGGATGGCGGCGAATGTCGAGGCAACATGGACCGCCGCGAAACGGGGCGCGCTGGAGGACATGATCGATTGCGACCGCGAGTTTCACCGCATGCTCAGCGGCGCGGCGCGCAACGCGATCCTGACCGAGTTTCTCAGCAACCTGCACGACCGCTCGCTGCGCTTCTGGTTTCTGTCGCTGCGCGCGCCGGATCACAACATGCGGGTCTGCGAGCAGCACGCCGCGATTGTCGAGAGCATCCGCGCGCGCAACGCCGATGCTGCCGAACAGGCGATGCGCGACCATATCACCGCGTTCAGCCGCAACCTGACGGATCAGATCGGGCTGAACTGAGTTAGCGCACCAGGGCTGCCTCAACCGCACGCGCCAAGGCCAGCAGGTGACGGTCCTGCAACGTTTCACCCATCAGGCTGAGCCCGATGGGCAGGCCATCCACCGGCAACGGCAGCGAGATCGCGCAGCGGTCGAGCAGATTGGCGACGGTCGGATTGCGCAAGCACAGCAGGTTGGTCTGGCCATAAAGCGCCTCGTCTGCGTCCAGATCGGCGATGCGCGGCGCGGTGATCGGCACGGTGGGCATCAGGACGGCGGCACAGGTCGCCGTCGCTTGATTGGCCCGCGCGATCATCGCGGCACGCTCGGCCAACAAGGCCTGCAGTTCACCCGGCTCCTGCGTCTCGCCGCGCAGGATGCGTACCGACACGCGTGGATCATAGGCGTCGCGCTGTGACGCCAGCAGCGCCTTGTGCACCGCCAGCGCCTCGGCCGCGACGATGCCGCCGCGCGCGTTGAGCGTGGGCAGACGGTCGAGGTCCGGCAGTTTCAGCGACACCAGCGTCACCCCTGCGGCCTCCAGCCGTTTGAGAGCGGCGGCATAGGCGGCGGAGACCTCGGGGGTCATGTCGTCGGTGACGTAATTTTCCAGCACACCAAAGCGCAGGCCGGAAAGCTCCGGCTGCTCGGTACTATATGCGTCATCGCCGGTCAGCGCGGCGTCGATCAAGGCGCAGCAATCGACGGTTTTCGCAATCGGCCCAATGGAATCAAGCGTTTGCGACAGCGGATAGGTGCCAGTCGCTGCCACGCGCCGGGCCGTCGGCTTGAACCCGGTCAGCCCGCAGAACGCCGCCGGGATGCGGCACGAGCCGCCGGTATCCGTGCCCAAGCCCGCCGCCGCCATGCCATCCGCCACCGACACCGCTGCGCCCGAGGACGAGCCGCCCGGAATGCGGCTGCGGTCCGCCGGGTTGCCCGGCGTGCCGTAATGCGGGTTCATGCCAAGGCCGGAATAGGCGAATTCAGTCATGTTGGTGTGGCCCATGACCACCATCCCCGCCGCACGCAACCGCGCCACCGGGGCAGCATCGCTGCGGGCCGGGGCGGCCTGCGCCAGAACGCGGGAACCGGCGTGGGTCACCTTGCCTTCGATATCGAACAGCGCCTTGATCGACACCGGGATGCCCGCCAGCATCGGCAGCGCCTCGCCGCGCGCGCGGGCCTCGTCGGTCAGACGGGCCTGCGCGAAACTGCGGTCGGGGTCGATCATGGTGAAGGCACGTGCGCCCTCGCCCGCCGGGTCAAGGATGCGCTCGAGGCATCCCTGCGCCAGCGCCAGCGCGGTGGTTTCGCCCGCCGCCAGACGGCGGGCCAGGTCGCGGATCGGTTCCATCACTGGTCCTGATCGAAATAGTGAATTTCCAGCAACACGCAGCCGCCCTCGGACTTGAACGGTCCATGATAGGCACCGGGCGGACGGCAGGCGTAGGTGTTGGGCGCAAAGGCTTCACCCCCCTCACCGTTCGCATCATTGCCGACCGTCAGATCGCCCGAGACGAGGTAAACCTCTTCCCAATACTCATGCACGAAGGGCGCTGTGGTGAAGACCCCGGCATCGAAGCGCAACAGCCGCGTGCGGTTGCCGAACTTGCGCTCTTCGTCGAGGTATCCGGCCAGATATTTCTGTTTGATCCCCTCAGGATAGCCCGGTGGGGTGTGCCACCCGTCCGGTCCCATGTCGATGGCGTGGAATTCCTTGTGTTCCTTGTCGATGGTCATGGGGTCACTCCGCTGCGGTTTTCACGTGCGCCAGCTCGTCGTCAAGCGCGTAGGTGTCGAGCATCCGGTTGACCAGCCCGGTCGAGCTGTCCCAATCGAAGGTCCGAAAGGCGTGGTTCTTGGTCACAAAGGTCGCCCCTGCGTAGAACATCTCATACTGCGTATGACGAGAGGCGAATTCCGAGCCAATGGCATCCCAGGCAAGCTTGAAGAACTTCACCCGGCCTTCGGAATCGGTGGTCGGCGATTGCTGGGTCTTGCCGATCAGCGCGCGGGTTTCAGGATCGGCAAAGTCGGCCAGTGACGAGGGCAGCATGATCAGCCCGCCGCCGGCCAGCTCGCGCAGCGAGCCGATGAAGGCGTTATAGCTTTGCTGGGTCAGCACCTGCGCCGCGTAGAGCGTGGCGGCGTCGGGCACGAAATAGCCGTTGCGATGGGTGCCCTTGACCTCCATCGAATGCACCAGCGCATCGACCAACGTGCATTGCGCCGACACCTGCCCCAAGGCCTCGCGCACCGCCGGGAAAGCGATGATGCCGTTGGTCTCGGCGATCTTGCGGGCGATTCCGGCCAGAAAGCGCATCTTCACCATCAGCCGGATCTGCGCCTGATAGTTCTGATAGACATGCGCCGGGGTCGCGTGGAACTGCGCGGCGGTCATCTTGATGTCCTGATTGATGAAGACCCGGTCCCACGGCACCTTGACGTCATCGAAATACAGCACCGCGTCATTCTCATCAAAACGCGAGGCCAGCGGGTAGTCGAACACGCTGGACGCCGCCGCCTCGTAGCTTTTGCGCGACAGGACTTTCAGACCCTTGGTGTTCATCGGGATCGCAAAGGACACCGCATAGCGTTCCTCGCCTTCGCGCAGCGGCTGGATGCAGGTGACGAACACCTCATTGGCGACAATGCCACCGGTCGCCAGCATCTTGGCACCGCGAATGGTCAACCCTTCGGCGTCCTGATCGACGACACCCGCCGACAGGAACGGATCGGCCTGCTCATGCGCGGCCTTCGAGCGATCAGCCTGCGGGTTGATGATCACATAGGTCAGATACAGTTCGTTATCACGGGCATAGCGGTAATAGCTTTCCAGCGCCCCTGCCCGTTCCTTGTCGTAAGCCTCGAACGCGGGCAAACCCATCACCATGCCGGAAATGCACGACGCCACGTGATCCGGCGCGCGGCCCAGAAAACCGCCGTGCAGTTCGGTCCATGCGACCAGCGCCTTGCGGCGTTCGACCAGCTCGTCAAAGCTGCGCGGCAATTGCCAGATCCGGTTGGCGCGCGCGCCATCACCGGTATCAAAGGTCATCAGCTCGACATTCTCGGGCGCGGACTGGAAGTCATACAGCTTGGCGACCGACTGCACGGTCTGGCGAAAGGCGGGGTGGGTCGTGACGTCGCCAGCGGGTGTGCCGTCAATCGTTACCTGACGGCCATCCTGCAACGAGGCTACGTGGTCTTTTCCGGTCTTCAGCATGGGGTGTCTCCTGTTGGGGGCAGTCAGTAATGAATGTCGAGCGGCCAGAGCGGCGGCGCGGCCTGGCCACGGTCGAGGCTGGCGTAGCGGCCTTGGGCAAAGACCAGCGGGTGGCGGTCGGCATGGGCGGTGAAACGGACGATCCGGGCGATGAACAGCACATGATCGCCACCGTCGTGGCGGGTATGAGCGGCGCATTCAAACCGGGCCGCCGCGCCCGGCAACAGCGGCGCGTCACCGTGGCCGGGGGTATGCGCGATCCCCTCCCACTTGGCACCGGGGCGGGCGAAACGGTTGGACAGATCTTGCTGGTTTTCCGCCAGAGCGTGGATCGCATAGGCCTGCGCCCGCTCCCAGTGCGGCAACCCTCGGGCGCGCTTGTCGATCGAGAACAGGACCAGCGCCGGGTCCAGCGAGAGGGCGTTGAACGAGCTCATCGTCATGCCGAGCAACTCACCGTCCACCCGCGTCGTCATCACACAGACGCCAGTCGGGAACTGCCCCAACGCACGGCGCAAAGCCATTGGGTCCGGCGCGTCGGTCATAGGGTCTCTCCGCTGTCGTCGAGCAGGTAGTCCGCCAGTGTCACCGCCCGCTCGGCACTGCGACGCAAGGCGTGGATGGTGCGGCACTGGCGCTCGAAATCGTCGCGCGACAGCGGCTCAAAGATCGCGTCGTTGATCTCGCGTTGCAGCGGTGCGAGCTGGCGCAGCAACGCGTGGCCGCTGTCGCTGACGCTCAGCCGCACACGCCGCAGGTCGTCAGGGTTGGGCGCCTTGTCCAGCACGCCGATCTTGACCAGCTTCTTGGTCTCGACCGTCACGAACGGCGCGGACAGGCCCAGCTGATCGGCAACGTCCTTGACGCCGACACCAAACTGTCCCTGCAGCTGCCGGATGGTCACCAGCAGCGTGTATTGCACGCCCGTCAATCCGATGAACCCGCCGAACCTGGCCCGCACATGTTCAAGGCTGCCCAGCAGCGACAGCATGTCGTGCAGCATGTTGCGGAAGTTCGAGATCCGAGTTGCCGACGAGCAATTCTTCGCGACTGACAGTCAGGTCGGTGCGGGGAGAGGTATCCATCGAATCGCTCTGCTGTTGTTGTGATATTTCACTAATGATTAGGCAACCTAACTATCTTGTCAAACTAAATTTGCACCGCATCCCTCTGGCAGACCGCACACAGGCATAAAGGCCAGAAGTCAGAACACGTTGCGCGACGGGCGGCAGCCTCAGAAGGCGTGGACCCACCGCTGTGGCGTGAAGCGGAGCTGAAGCGCGGCAAGTCACTCGGCGGCATCGCCATCTGAGATTTGCGCAACCGAGGACGGTGCGCGTTGAGTCCGCTGGTGCCGTGCCTCTTAAAAGGTAGAATATTTTATATCATTCTACATCTTTCTTGACATTGGTAGGACCATTAGACAGATTGTCCCTGGCTTTGATGCCCGAGGGAGGAACTCATGAAACTCAGAACATTTGCACCGGTGCTTGCCGGGCTTTCGCTGTCTCTGCCCGGCGTGGCGCAGGCTGAGGTTGACGTGCTCTACGGCAGCTTCGCGCCCGCAACGTCGGCGTTTTCAACCGGCTATATCGTTCCCTGGATCGACGCGATCACGGCGGCGACCGATGGCAGCGTGGCGTTCAATTACGTGCCCGGCGGCGGTGTCGTCGACATGCGCACGGCGGTGTCGGGCATCCGCGACGGCGTGGTGGACGGCGCGTTCTATGTCACCGTTTCCTATGCCTCGGACCTGCCGGTCATGTTCATGCTGTCCGAACTGATCGGCCTCGGCGTCAGCAACGCCGCCCGGATCGGTGCGTTCAACGAGTTCGTCATCGAGGATTGCCCCGAGTGTCTGACCGAACTGAACGGCTGGAACCAGCAGTTCCTCGGCGGCTACAGCCTTGGCAACTATTACCTGTTCTGCACCCGCGACGTCAGCACAGCTGCCGATTTCAACGGTCTGCGCGTCCGCGCCATCCCGCCGTATTCGCGCCTGTTCGGCGCTGTAGGCGAGATCGTCCCGGTTACTGTCAGCCTGACCGAATCCTATGAGGCGCTGCAACGCGGGCAGGTCGATTGTCACGCCGGTCCGGCCAGCACCTATGTGACCTACTCGTTCATCGACATTGCTGACCATGTAATCGAGCTGAACTCGGGCGCGTCGATGGGCGGGTCGGTGTTTACCTTCAGCCAGGACAAATGGGCCGAATTCAGCCCCGAACAGCAGCAGGCCATCCTACGCGCGACCGCCGAAGCCTCGGCCCACGGCGCGATTGCCTATGCGCAAGAGGATGTCGCCGCGCTGGCCGCCGCCGCCGAACATGGCAGCACGATCACGCAGGTCGACGCTGCAGCGCAAGAGGCGCTGGCAGGCTGGATCGCCGAGAACACCACGGGCGCGGCCGAACGCGCCACCGAGCGTGGCGTGGCCAATGCCCAAGCCATCGTGGACCGCTTCCTGCCCTACATCGAGCGCTGGAACGCGTTGACCCCGACCGACGAGGACGAGGCAGCGATCAGCGAAACGTACTGGACCGAGATCTACGCCGACTATCCGGCGCGGTAAGCCCTCTCGCTCCGAACCGGGCGCCGTCGCTGCGGCGGCGCCCTCCCCTTCCTGCGGATAAAGGGCTTGGCGATGAATGGCCTCAGCCGACTGACCTATCACCTCATGCGAGTCCTGTTCCTGCTGGGATCAGCCGCCGTGGTGCTGATGATGCTCCATATCGGTGTGGACGTGCTGGCGCGGGCCCTGATGGGGCGACCGACCGTCGGCATGGTCGAGACCGTGACCAATTACTACATGATCGCCGTCTGCTTCCTGCCGCTGGCCTTTGTGCAGGTCGAGGGCGGGCATCTGACCGTGGACAGCTTCACCCAGGCCCTGCCCGGCCCCGCGCTGCGTATCGTGACCATAGGCGCGCTGCTGGTTGCCGCAGGGATCACCGGGCTGCTGACCTGGCACTCGGCGATCTCGGCGATCCACAAGACGCAGACCGGCGAATACACCGACCTGTCAGTTGTGGACTTCCCGCTTTGGCCCGCGCGCTGGCTGCTGGTGCTGGGCTATGGCGCGACCTTTGTCACGCTGTGCCTGCAGATCATCCTCGGCCTTGCCGGACGTCCGCTCTCGCTGCGGGAGGCTGTCCGTGGATAATTCGACAATCGGAATGCTCGCCGTCGGTGTCCTGCTGGTCCTGATGGCGCTGCGCGTGCCCATCGGCTTTGCGCTGGCTGCCGTGGCGTTCGGCGGCACCTGGGCGGTGCGCGGGCCGCGCCCTGCGGCCTCGATCCTGCAGAACCTGCCCTACGAGTTCACCGCTCACTGGACCCTGACCGCCGTGCCGATGTTCCTGCTGATGGGCGCGCTGGCGGGCAATTCGGGGATGACCCACGATCTGTTCCGTGCCCTGCGCATGGCGTTTGGCCGGATGCGCGGAGGGATCGCCATCGCCACCAACTTCGCCGGTGCCGGCTTCGCCGCTGCCTGCGGGTCGAGCATGGCCACCACCGCCACACTGGGCCGGATCGCGGTGCCCGAGATGCTCAAGGCGGGCTATTCACCGGCGCTTGCGACGGGCGTTGCCTCGGCTGTGGGCACGCTGGGTGCGATCATCCCGCCGTCGATCATGATGATCGTCTACGCGATCTTTGCCGAGGTTTCAGCGGGCAAGATGCTGATCGCGGGCATCCTGCCGGGGATTCTGACCGCCGTTGCCTATGCCGTTGCGATCAACATCCTGGTCCGTGTGCGACCGCAAACCGCGCCGCCGATTGCGCCTGAGGCCCTCGCCCCCGTCGAAAAGCGCCGCATTCTGCTGCGCACCTGGCCGCTGCCGGTGCTCAGTCTGGGGGTGATCGGCGGGATCTACACCGGTCTTGTGTCACCGACCGAGGCGGGCGCGCTGGGGGCCATCCTTGCCTTCGGCGTCGCCATCCTGCGTCGCAGCCTGACCCGCGCGGTCATCCGCAGCAGCCTGCACGAGACCGTCACCACCACCGCCTCGATCCTGTTCATCGCCACCGGCGCGCTGCTCTTCACCCGCTTTCTGGCGCTGACCGGCCTGCCTTATGAACTGGCCGGGATGATCGACCAGATGGGCACCGATCCGCTGGTCATCGTGCTGGGTGCGTCGGTTGTCTATCTGGTGTTCGGCTGCTTTCTGGATCCGCTGGGCGTGTTGCTGCTGACGCTACCCGTGGTGCTGCCGATCTTCCACGCCGCCGATATCGACCCGATCTGGATCGGCGTGATCATCGTCAAATATCTGGAAATCGGCATGCTCACGCCGCCCTTGGGCCTGAACGTCTTTGTCATGAAGGGCGTCGTCGGCGACCGCGTGCCGCTGGGCACGATCTTTCGCGGCGTGTCGCTGTTTCTGGCTGCCGAAGTCGTCGTGATGACCCTGCTCATCGCCTTTCCGCAGATCGTCACCTTTCTGCCCAACCTGATGTGAAGACCATGACCCAAACCACCCCCCTGCCCAATGGCCCCGATGCGCAATACCAGCATCACCTCGCCGCCGGCCGCTTCATGATCCAGCGCTGTAACGACTGCGCGCGTCATGTTTTCGCCCCGCGCGTGCTGTGCAAACACTGCGGTTCCGACCAGCTGGACTGGGTGCAGACCAGCGGCCAAGGCACCGTCTATGCGGCCACCGTGGTGCGCCAGAAGCCCGAGAAGGGCGGCGATTACCTTTATGCGATGATCGAACTGGCCGAAGGCGTGCGAATGATCTCGACCGTGATCGACACGCCACCGCAGGACGTGCGTATTGGCGACGCCGTGGTCGCGCTGATCGACGACGCGCCCCGCGTGGTGTTCCGCAAGGAGGGCACGGCATGAGCCTGGATCTGCGCAGCAAATCCGCGATTGCGGGCGTTGGCCTGTACGGGCTGGGCGAAGCGCCCGGCGAGACGCATATGGAGATCATGGCCCGCGCGGTAAAATCCGCGCTGGACGAGGCAGGGCTTGCGCTGTCCGACGTCGATGGCCTTTTCACCACCAACATGAACAACCTGCTGGCCGGGCCGTCGGTGGCCGAATACCTCGGCATCGTGCCGCGCGTTACCGATGCCACCAATTTCGGCGGTTCGGCCTTTGTCGCCTATCTGCAATCGGCCACGATGGCGATTGCGACCGGCCTGTGTGACGTGGCGCTGATCTGCTACGGCTCGAACCAGCGCACGGCCTCGGGCAAATTGCACAGCCCCGTCGAGCCGCAGGCGTACGAGGCCCCCTACAAGCCCCGCAACCCGATCACCGCCTATGCGCTGGCCACCGCCCGGCACATGTATGACTACGGCACCACCCGCCGCGATCTGGCCGAAGTGGCGGTATCGATGCGCGACTGGGCGCAGCTCAACCCCGATGCCTTCCTGCGCGATCCGCTGAGCGTGGACGAGGTGCTGTCTGCCCGCATGGTCGCCGATCCGCTCAGCGTGCGCGACTGCTGTCTGGTAACGGATGGCGGCGGCGCCGTGGTGCTGGTCGCGGCCGAGCGCGCGCGCAGCCTGCCCAAGACCCCGGTCTATGTGCGCGGCTTCGGCGTAGCGCATACGCATAAATCCATCATGGAGATGCCCGACCTCACTGTCAGCCCCGCTGCCCTGTCCGGCCCGCTGGCCTTCGAGATGGCCGGCGTGACCCCGGCTGACATTGACATTGTCGAACTCTACGATGCGTTCACCATCAATCCGATCCTGTTCATGGAGGATCTGGGCTTTTGCGCCAAGGGTCAGGGCGGGCGCCTGTTCGCCGAGGGTCACACCCGCCCCGGCGGCCGCATCCCGGTCAACACCAACGGCGGCGGCCTGTCATGCACGCATCCCGGCATGTATGGCATTTTCACCATCGTTGAGGCCGTACAACAGTTGCGGGGCGAGGCAAATCAGCGTCAGGTTTCCGATTGCACGCTGGCGCTGGTCCATGGCAATGGCGGCACGCTGGCCAGTCAGGCAACGGGTATTCTGGGGTTGGAGCGGTGAACACAAACGGGGGGCAGCTGATGGCGTTCAAGCCGATATCGGGAACGCGCGCGTTCGAGGTGATCAGCGAGCAGGTCCGCGCGCAGATCGAAGCGCGTCAGCTGCGTCCCGGCGACAAACTGCCGCCTGAACGCGAGCTGGCCGTACAATTCGGCGTCTCGCGCAATGCGGTCCGTGAGGCGTTGCGCGGGCTGGAAAGCTCGGGGCTGATCGGGCTGCATAAAGGCGTGCATGGCGGGGCCTTTGTGCTCGAACCGTCGAACACACCGGTGCTGCGCTCATTCCGGGACATGATGTCCTTGGGTCAGATCAGTCTGGACAACCTGACGGCAGCGCGGATCGGGATCATGAAGGTGATCCTTGAGAGCGCAGCGCAGGCCGCCACACCCGACGATCTGCGCCGGCTGGAGCGCAACATCGACGCGACCGAGGCGGCGCTGAAGGCCCGCCGGGATGATGAGTTGCTGGAACTGACCGCCGATTTCTACAATCTGCTGGCCGAGGCGACACAAAACCCGGTGCTGGTGCTGGTGATCACCCCGATCTACGAGATTGTGCGCCGCTTTGTCGTTGCAGCGGGCATCCGCGCGACCGAACCGGTCATCGACTCGCGCCGCGCCCTCTTGGTCAAACTGCGCGCCCGCGATGCCAAGGGCGCGATCGCGCTGATGGTCGAGCATCTGGAAACCGTCCACGCCGCCATCCTGCGCCGGTTCCCTGAGGGTGTGATGCCCGCCGTCGAAACCCCGACCTGATCCCAAAAGCCGGGGGCGCCGGACCAGCAGGGTTTCGTGTCGCGCCCAAATGGTAGAATAATTTAAAACGCAAAGGAGACGACCTATGAAACCGCTTGAAGGCAAGGTTGCCATCATAACCGGCGCGGGCCGGGGCATCGGTCGCGCACTGGCACTGGGGTACGCCGAGGCCGGCGCGAAAGTGGTGGTCAACGATCTGGGCACCGACCTGTCAGGTCAGGGCGACGGCAGCTCGCCCGCCGAAGAAGTCGTGCGCGAGATCGAGGCGATGGGTGGCGAGGCTGTCGCCGATGGCCATTCGGTCGCTGATCCGAAAGAGGCCGAAGGCATGGTCCGCACTGCGCTGGATCGTTTCGGGCGTCTGGACGCGGTGGTAAACAACGCGGGCATCGTGCGCGACGGGCTGTTCCACAAGATGAGCTATGACGCCTTTGACAGCGTGCTCAAGGTCCACCTCTACGGCAGCTACAACGTCAGCCGCGCCGCCGCCCCGGTGTTCCGTGAGCAAGGCTCGGGCGCTTACGTGCATTTCACCTCGACCGCCGGGCTGATCGGCAATCTGGGTCAGGCGAATTATGCCGCCGCCAAGGCCGGGATCGCCGGGCTGTCGCGCTCGATCTCCATCGACCTTGCGCGGTTCGGTGTGCGCTCGAACTGCATCGCGCCGTTTGCGTTGACCCGGATGGTCACCTCGGTTCCCACCAACGACCCCGCCGGTTTTGCCGAAAAGCGCAAGCACATGACGGCGGAAAAGCTGGTGCCGATGAGCGTGTTTCTGGCCAGCGATGACGCCGCCGCTGTAAACGGTCAGGTCTTTGCCGTGCGCGGCAACGAGATCTTCGTCATGAGCCAGCCGCGCCCCGTCCGATCGCTGCACCGTTCGGAAGGATGGACGCAAGACAGCATCCGCGACGTGTTCATGCCCTCGGTCAAGCGCGATCTGACCGGGCCGGAAACCACCATGGATGTCTTCCACTGGGACGCCATCTGAACCATGAGCCACGATCCGATCGACGCCCTGCTCGGCCCTGATGAGCGCGCCTTTCGCGCCGAGGTCCGCGCTTTCATCCACGACACGCTGCCCGCCTCGGCGCGCCGCAACGCCGACCTTGGCCGCCATGCGACGCGCGACGAGGTGATCTTGTGGCAAAAGGCGCTCTACGCGCGCGGGTGGGCCGCGCCCACATGGCCGGTCGAGCAGGGCGGCACGGGCTGGGACGCGGTGCGCGTCTATCTTTTCACGCTGGAATGCGGGCTGGGTGCGGCCCCCAAGGTGCCCGCCTTTGGCACCAAGATGATCGGCCCGGTGCTCTATACCTTCGGCTCGGACGCGCAGAAAGCCCGCTACTTGCCGCGCATCCTGCAGGCAGACGATTGGTGGTGTCAGGGCTTTTCCGAACCCGGCGCAGGCTCGGACCTTGCCGCGATCAAGACCCGCGCCGAGCGCACCGGCGATCGCTATATCGTCAACGGGCAGAAGATCTGGACCACCAAGGCCCAGCACGCGAACCGCATGTTCGCGCTGGTGCGCACCACGACCGAGGCGCGACGCCAGCAGGGCATCTCGATGCTGCTGATCGACATGGACACGCCCGGGATCGAGCTGCGCCCGATCATCGGCATCGACGGCAGCCACAGCCTGAACGAGGTGTTCCTGACCGACGTGTCCGTCCCCGCCGAGAACCTCGTCGGGCAAGAGGGCAAAGGCTGGGATTATGCCCGCTTCCTGCTGGCCAATGAGCGCAGCGACATCACCGGCGTTGGCCGTTCGCGCCGTCAGCTGGCGCGGCTGCGGACGATCCTTGGGCAAAGGGGCGCGGACCCTGTGCTGCTGGCCGAGATTGCCGAGGTGGATATCTCCCTCACCGCTTTGGAACTGACCGAACTGCGCTTCCTTGCCGCGCAGGCGCGCGGCGAGTCGCTTGGCGCGGGCGCATCCATCCTGAAACTGCGCGGCACCGAGATTCAGCAAGAACTGACCCGGTTGCTGCGGGAAGCTCTGGGCCCTGACGCGCTGCGCTTTGGCGCTGCGGCTACAGGGTCCGCCGAGGGCATCGCCGAGGAATATCTCTATAACCGTGCGTCGACGATTTACGGCGGGTCCAGCGAGATCCAACGCAGCCTGATCGCCCGCGCTGCCATGGCGGAGGGCGCATGAGCCTGCTCGATCTCTTTCAACCCGACAGCGACGGTGACGCGCTGGCCGAAGCCGGCGCGCGCTGGCTGACGCAGGCTTATGTGGCCGACGCTACGGGGTTTTCTGTGCCGATGTGGTCGCAAATGGCGGCGTCTGGCTGGAGCGCGCTGCGGCTGCCGGAAGCCTGCGGCGGGCTGGATCTGGGCCTGTCCAGCTGCTTGCCCTTGGTGGCTGAACTGGGGGCGGCTAGTGTGCGCGAGCCTATCGTGGAAAGCGCGCTGATCGCGGCGCCGCTGGCAGCGCGTGCCGCGGCGGATGCCGACTTTCTTGGCGGTCTGGCCGAGGGCCACCGCCTTTGTGTGTTGATCGACGACCCGTCGCTGCCCGTTCCGGGGGGCAACGAGATCACCGACCTGCTGATCTACGATGCCGAACGCGCAGAGCTGGCGCTGTGCCCCGCCAGCACGGCCCCCGGCGCGGTCTGGCTCAGCATGGACGGGCGGCGCATGGCCGACCGCCCGCGTCCGCAGTCCGGCACGGTTCTGCTCAGCGGCGACGCCGCGCATCAGGCCGTCGCTCTGGCCCGCGCGGAACGCCGCGCCTGCCTTGCCACCGAAGGCTGTGGCGCGATGCAGCACGCGCTGGGGCTGACCGCGCGCTATCTGTCCGAGCGGCAGCAATTCGGCCAGCCCCTTGCGCAGTTTCAGGCGCTGCAACACCGCCTTGCCGACATGCTGGTCGAGCTGGAACTGACCCGCAGCGCCGCCGCAATCCTGACGGCGCATGACACCCCCCAGCCCTGCGCGACAGCGCGCTGGCGCAGATCACCCGCGCGCTGCGCCGTGTCGGTGAAGCGGCGGTCCAGCTGCACGGCGGCATGGGCATGACGGCTGACATGGAAATCGGCGGGGTGTTCAAGCGCATGCTGCACCTTGCCTCGGCCCTCGGCGGCGAAACCGCGCCGCGTGGCCGCCTTACCCGCGCGCTGGCTGCGCGTATCGAACAGGAGCACCGCCCATGACCATCACCGAACGAGGCCTGCTGGGCTGGAAGTTCGCCCCGATCCCTTTCCGCGTAACCGCGCGCGACGCCATCGTGTTCGGGCTGAGTCTGGGTCTGGGCAGTGCGCCGACCGACGCGCGCCAGTTGCGGCATGTGTATGAAAACGGACTGGTCCCTTACCCCACAATGCCGGTTGTGCTCGGCTCGCCCGGCATGTGGTTCGGCGATGCAGGCCTTGATGCCCGCAAGGTGCTGCACGGCGCACAGGCGCTTGAGGTGCTGGCCCCGGTGCCGCTGGACACCGATCTGGTCGCGCTGAATGCGGTGAGTGATCTGGTGGACCGGGGGCCAGACAAGGGTGCGGTGGTCGAGGTCACGCGCCGGATCGAAACGGCCGATGGTGCGCCGGTGGCCAAGGTCGTCTCGACCTATATGTGCATGGGTGACGGCGGGTTTGGCGGGTCGAAAACCCGTGCCGCCACCGCGCCTGTCTCTCACCCCGGGCGCGACGCCGACCTTCGCGCCACCATCCCCACCCTGCCCCAAGCCGCGCTGCTTTACCGGCTCAACGGCGACCTGAACCCGCTGCACGCCGACCCGGCAATGGCCGCAAGGCTGGGCTTTGATCGTCCGATCCTGCACGGGCTCTGCACGCTGGGCCACACGGCCCGCGCCTTGATCGACACCCTGTGCGACGGCGACGCCACGCGGCTTCGCAGCCTCTCTGCCAAGATGAGCCGCCCGGTCTTTCCCGGCGAAACGCTGGAAGTGTCGATCTGGCGCGAAGGGGGTCAGGTGCTCTTTGAAACCGCCGTCGCCGAGCGCGGCGTGACCGTGCTCTCGGGCGGGTGCATCGGGCTGGAGGGGATGGCATGAGCACCGTTCTGCGCGATCTCAAGGACGGCGTGCTCACCGTGACGCTCAACCGCCCCGAGCGCCGGAATGCCTGGACCGGCGAGATGGAGACGGCACTGCGCGCCGCCCTGACCGACGCCACCCACAACCCCGAGGTGCGGGTGGTCGTGCTGACCGGCGCGGGGGCTGCGTTTTGTGCGGGGGCGGATGCCGAGTTCCTCAGACAGTTGCGCAGTGGTGCGGCGACACTCACCGAGGCAGAGGCCAACCCCTGGCCCGAGGCGCGGCCTGAGTTCAAAGGCAAATTCGCCATGCCCGCCGCGCTGCCCAAGCCGGTGATCGCCGCGATCAATGGCCCCGCCGTCGGCATCGGCTATGCACTGGCGCTCTACAGCGACATCCGGCTGGCCAGTGAAAGCGGGGCGTTCATCGCCTCGTTCGCGCGGATGGGGCTGATCGCGGAAAAGGGTATCGACTGGGCGCTGGCGGGGATCGTCGGCCACGGGCGCGCGGCGGAATTGTTGCTGTCGGGGCGCAAGATGGGGGCCGCCGAGGCGCTGAGGATCGGGCTGGTCACCAGCGTTTTCCGCGATGACGCCTTTCGGGCCGCCGTGCAGGACTATGCCGCCGAGATCGCCGCCAAGGTTTCGCCCCGCTCGGCTGCCGTGATCAAACGCCAGCTGCAGGGTCTGCGCTTTGACCCGCCCGCAGAGATCCTCGCGCGCGGGGATCGCGAACTGGCCGCGAGCCTGCAAAGCGCCGATTTCCGCGAGGCAATGGCGGCGATGTCCGAACGCCGCCCGCCGGTGTTTCCCAAACCGTGAAGACCCCGGGCGTCAGCCCGGGACCACCGCCTCGCGCAGTTTGCGCTTCATTAGCTTGCCGCTTTCCTCACGCGGCAGCGTGTCCACAAACGTGAACCGGCGCGGCAGCTTGTAGCGCGCCAGCGAGGCGGCCATGAACGCTGTCAGGTCCGCTTCGCTGGGGTGCGCACCCTCAGCGGCCTGCACCCAAGCCGCGACAATCTCGCCGAATTCCGGGTCGGGCAGACCGACAATCGCGCAATCCGCAACGCCGGGGTGTTGCACCAGAATGGACTCAATCTCGGCCGGATAGATATTGCTGCCGCCGTAGATGATCATGTCGCGCTTGCGGTCGCCCAGATAGAGGAACCCGTCCGCGTCCAGCCAGCCCACATCGCCCAGACTGATGAACCCGTCTTTCTCGGACTCGTCCCGCGCATCGGGATGGTTGATATAGGTGAAATCGGCGTAGTTCGGGTTGCGCACATAGATCTCGCCGGTCTCGCCTTCCGGCAGGATCGTGTCATCCTCGCCCAGAATGCGCACCTCGGCCCCGTCGACAATCCGGCCCACGGTGCCCGGATGCGCCAGCCATTCCTCGGAACTGCAATGCATGGCGATGCCAACCTCGGTGCCGCCGTAAACCTCGTGCAGGATCGGTCCCCACCAGTCGATCATCGCCTTTTTCACGTCCACCGGACAGGCCGACGCTGTGTGACTGACCCAGCGCAGCGAGGACAGATCATAGCGCGCGCGCACTTCGGGCGGCAGTTTCAGCAGCTTGATGAACATGGTCGGCACAGCGGTGATCGTGTTGATGCGGTGCTTTTCGATCAGCGCCAGAAATTCCTCAGGATCAAAGCGCGGGGCCAGCACCAGCAGCTCGCCCTTGGTCGCGGCATACCGCGCAAAGCCGCCCGGCGAGGCGTGATAGAGCGGCGTGACCATCAGGGTACGGACATCGGGGGCAAGCCCGTAGGTGTCAACAAAGCAGCGGATGTTGCGGGCCAGCAGCGCGGCATCCATCGGCACGCGCTTGACGCCCTTGGGACGGCCCGTGGTGCCCGATGTATAGATGATCGCCCCGCGCGTTGCGGCGTCAGGAGCGGACCGCGGCGGATGGGCGGCGATGAGAGCTTCCCAGTCCAGCACCCCCGCGGGCACGGCGCAGGCCTCAGGCGGCAAGCGAAAGGCGGCGGCGGTCGCGTTGGGCGTGGCGGAGACCACAACGCGCAGGCCTTTGGGCAGCACCAGACCCGGCGTCCTGAGCAGGTCAGCCTGCGCGACCAGCAGATCCGGTTTGCAGTCTTCCAGCACATACAGGATCTCGGGCGCGGTCGAGTGCCAGTTGATCGGCACTGAAAACGCCCCGATCTTTTGCGCGGCGATCGAGGCCTCAATGAACGGCGTGTCGTTGCGCATCAGGATGGCAACCGTCGCCCCCTCGGCCAGACCCATCGCGCCGAATCCCGTCGCAGCCGAGCTGGCGCGGCGCTGCAACTCGGCCTGATCCAGCGTTGTATCGGGCGTAATGATCGCTGCAAGGCGCTCTGCCGGTTGTGCTGACACGCTGTGCCTCCCCCTCGGTATTGGTTTGGGCTAATCTATAAATGGTAGAACCAATAAGTCAACTGACCCTTGCCACACTGGTATGATTGAGCCGATAATTGGGCAACGTCATAAGGAGAGCAGTATGAATTCCGGTTTGGGTTTCCGACCCGTCAAAACGAAACGCGCTTTTGAGGAGGTCTGCGACCAGATCCGATCCGAGATTCAGGCCGGCCGAATCGCTGCGGGTGACAAGCTGCCCTCAGAGCGCGATCTGGCCGAGCAGTTGCAGGTCAGCCGCGCCACCGTGCGCGAGGCGTTCCGCACGCTGGAAATCGGCGGCGTGCTGTCGCTGCTCAAGGGCGTCAAGGGCGGCGCGGTGGTGATGCGTGGCGATGCCAAGCCGATCACGCAGACGATCACCGACCTGTTGTCGCTGGGAGGGCTGTCGCTGGCCGACTACACCGAGGCCCGTACCTCGCTGCAAAAGGAGATCATCCGGCTGGCCTGCGAACGCGCCACGCCTGAGGATTTCGCCGCCCTCGAGGCCAACATCGCCGCCACGCGCGAAAAGACCACCGAGGCGCAGATCGAGGACCGCACGGCGCTGACGGTCGAATTCTACGCCCTGCTCGCCCGGGCCACGAAGAACAAGGCGATGGAGCTGCTGATGTCGGCGGTGACCGAGCCTCTGGCTTACTACATCCGCCAGATCGGGGTCGACCGGACCTGGGATGTGGCCGAGTCGCGCACCAAGGTCGTCAACCACATCCGGGCGCGTGATGTTGCGGCGGCGGTGGCGGAAATGTCGTCCCATATGGAGCGTTTGCACGCCTATATGCTGTCACGCCAGCCCGTCGCGCCCGCGTAATCGCGGGCAAAGATGACTGTGCAAGGAAGGTTTACCTTGCATTGCTTAAATGGTTAGGCCATTCATTCGTCAGTCCGATGCCAGCGGGAGGAGCGAGCGAATGGTACGCCAAGGCGTCCGAAAGGCGATTGACGCGCTGATCACTGTCGATCTGGTGATCGCCGGTCTGGCCCTTATGGCCATGCTGGTCCACGTCGTGCTCGACGTGATCCTGCGCGAAGTCCACGTCCCGTTCTCGGGGACGCTGGAAATCGTGTCCTTCTGGTACATGGTGGCACTGGTATTTCTGGCGATCCCGGTCGCGCAGGCCCATGGCCACCATATCAAGGTCGAGCTGTTCACCGTCGCCATCTCGCCTCGTGTGCAAAAGATGATCGACATCGTGGTGTTGCTTGCCTGCGCCGCGCTGTTGGTGGTGTTTGTCTGGGTATCGGTCGAGGAAGCCCTGCGCCAGACCAGCCGTCACGCCATGGTCGAGGCGGGCACCGGCACCATCGCCGTCTGGCCGACGCGCTGGCTGGTGCCGCTCTCAATGGCGACCACCTGCCTGATCTGCGTGATGCAGGCCTGTGATCTTGTCCGTTCGCTGATCACCGGCATCGAACCCCCTACCCATGCACGGAAATCCCTTGATGTCTGATGTCGCAATCGGGGGCTTTGGCCTCGCCGCCATTCTTGTTCTGCTGGCGCTGCGCGTGCCGATTGCCTTTGCGCTGATCAGCGTGTCGCTGGCGGGCATCTGGGCACTGCTGGGCGAGCGTCCGGCGCTGGGTTCGCTGCGCACCATCCCCTATCAGTTCGTCGCCCACTGGTCGCTTTCAGCGATCCCGATGTTCCTGCTGATGGGGTCGGTGGCCTATCACTCGGGCCTTGTCAGTTCGCTCTATACTGCCGCGCGCCTGTGGCTCTGCCGTTTGCCCGGCGGGTTGGCGATTGCGTCGAATTTCGCCTGCGCGGGCTTTGCCGCCGCGTCGGGCTCGTCTGTTGCCACCGCGTCGGCCATGGGCCGCATCGCGGTGCCCGAGATGCTGCGCTATCGCTACGATCCGGGTCTGGCGACCGGGGTGGTCGCGGCGGCCGGCACATTGGGCTCTCTGATCCCGCCGTCGATCCTGATGATCCTGTATGGCACCTTTGCCGAGGCTTCGATTGGCCAGTTGATGATCGCGGGGATCCTGCCCGGCCTGCTGACCGCCGGGATCTATGCCGCGATGATCTGGATCCGCTGCGTTCTCAATCCTGACCTTGCCCCGCCCGTTGACCTGAACCCCACCTGGCGCGAGCGGTTCGGGTCGCTGGCCAAAGTCTGGCCGATGCCCCTGCTCATTCTGGGCGTGATCGGCGGGCTTTACGGCGGCTATGTCACCGCGACCGAGGCCGGGGCGCTGGGTGCGTTCCTCTCCATCGTCATCGCCGCGCTCTATCGCCGCCTGACCTGGACCGTGATGCGCGAAAGCATCATGGATACGATCACCGGCACCGCTGTGATCTTCTTCGTCTCCATCGGCGCCGTGTTGCTGTCACGCTTCATCGCGCTGTCGGGCGTGCCGACCTTCATCGTCGATCTTTTCGGCGCAGGCGGGCTTGAAGGCTACGCGGTCGTGCTGTTCTGCGGGCTGGTGTTCCTGTTTCTGGGCATGTTCCTGGACCCCATCGGCCTGATGCTGATCGCCCTGCCGGTCATGCTGCCGATCATCGAGCAAAGCGGCTTTGATCTGATCTGGTTCGGCATCCTGACCATCAAATTTGTCGAGATCGGGCTGATTACCCCTCCTGTCGGGCTGTCGGTCTACACGATCAAGACCGTGGTCGGCGACAAGGTCGCCCTCACCCAGATTTTCCGCGGCATCGGCTGGTTCCTTGTGTGCGAATTGCTGGTCGTGGTGCTGCTGGTGGTCTTTCCGCAGATCGCGCTGTTTCTGCCGGGCTTGATGCGCTGAGCCCGGATCTAACCAACCTGAGGAGGAGGACACGGACATGACCCTTACACTGCGCGCCAGTTCGGCGCTGGCACTGCTCGCCCTGGCCACGGGACCAGTCCTGGCGGACGAGTATAACTACGCAACCTTTGTGCCGCCGCAGGCCGCCAACAACGTGCTGGCGCTGCAACCCGCTTTTGACACCATCGCGGCAGAAACAGGCGGCGAGGTCCAGATCACCATGTTCGCCGGTGGTCAGTTGCTGGGCGGGCAGGACATGCTCGCCGGGGTGCGCGACGGCATTGCCGATCTGGGCTTTGTGATCCCCGTCTATGCGCCGTCGGATCTGCCCAACTCGGTGGTGATTTCGGACATGATGCCCTATGGCTCGGACCCGATTGCCGTGGCCGGGGCGTCTTTGCAGACGATGCTGATGGACTGCCCGCAGTGCGTTCAAGAGTTCGCCGACAACAATCTGGTGTATCTGGGCGGTCACGTGCCGACACCCTATCGCCTGCTGTGCCGCACCAATGTCGCCAGCCTTGCTGACATCGAGGGCCTGCGGATGCGCGGTGGCTCGGGTGCCATGTCGCGCATCGCGCAATCGCTGGGCGGTACGCCGGTGAATATGGGCGCGGGCGATATGTACGAGGCGCTCGAGCGCGGGCAACTGGACTGTGTCGTCGGCCCGATTGCATGGCTGCGCCAGTATTCGCTGGGCGAGGTGATCGGCTCGGTGCTGGGCGAACCGCTGGGTGTGCTGGGCGGTCTGGGTCTGGTGACCTGGAACACCGATTCGTGGAACGCGATGAGCGATGAGCAAAAGCAGCTCATGCTGCGCCAGATGCCGGGCATCGTCGCCCGCGCCACCATCGACGGCTATATCGCCGATGACGCCGATGTGCGCGCCCAGTACGAGGGCACGGTCGCCTTCAACGACTCGGTGCCCGAGATCCGCGCCGAACTGGACCGCATCAACGCCGAAGGCCTGCCCGCCATCATGGACGCCGCCCGCGACCGCGGTGCCACCGATCCTGATGCGATTGCCGCTGCCTATCTGCGCAATCTGGAGCACTGGCAAGACCTGGCCCGTGACCGTATCCAAGGCGACACCGACGCTCTAGCCGAAGTTCTGTGGGAAGAAATCTACAGCAAGGTCTCGTTCTGACGACCCCTTGATGACACGGCAAAGGCCGGCCCTTCAAGGGTCGGCCTTTCGCACGGGCGCGGGTTACAGCAGCATCTGCCAGACCAGCAAGGTGACGATGACCATCGCCTGAAAGGTGAGGGCAAAGACGCCGTTCCACCGCAGACCCACCACCGAACTGGGAAGACCCGTCGCCGTGGCCAGCATGGCAACCGTCGAGGTCATCGGCGACAGCATCGCTGCCCCCACCCAGCCGCCCAGCGTGGCAACCATCAGCATCGGTTCGGGCATCGGCAGCCCCGCCCCGACCACCGCTCCGACAAAGGCCGAGCCGGTGATCATCGGCGACAGGCCCAGCATCCCAAGCCCCAGGATCATCACGGTGATCAGCGCCCCGACCACACCCGGCCCCATCGACAATGCCTGCACCAGCCCGCGCACGGCATCGGGCGGGATCATCTGCGCCACGATCAGCCCCAGAAACCCGCTGGCTGCCAACAGCCCGATTTCATTGGCGGAATCGGGCAGCGCGCGCAGCGTTTGCTGGCCCAGCGTGGCGGTTTTTGCGCCGACCGGACCCTTTTCTGTCAGCATGACCCACAGCAAGGCCATGACCGGAATGACCATCAGCACCGCCGCTCGCATCGACACCGCGAAGACGTAGTCAAGCAGCGCCGCCGTCCCCGTGATCGCCAGCACCAGCGCCAGAAGCGCCAGAATGGCCGCCCAGGCACCGTCGCGCGCCGGGGGCGCGAATGGGACAAGAGGGCGCGGACCCATCCGGTCCATTGCCCAGCCCAATCCGCTGAAGACCACCAGCATGGTCAGCCCGTAGGGAAGATACCCGAACCAGTCCAGCGTCGGCATGATCGGCAACAGCAGGTTGACCGCCAGACCGACCGGCGACCACAGCACCGTGGCATTGAAGCCGCGCATGATCGCACAGGCAATGCGGCGGTTGCGGATTTCGGCGGCTCGGGCGGATTGCTCGGGCGCGCCGCGCTGTCCCAGCGCGATGCCCAGAAGCAGCTGATACCCCCCGACGTTCAGCAAGATGCCCAGCAGATGCGCGCCCGTCGCTAGGAAGGTGTAACGCCGCGCAGGCGGTTGCTGCACGACGAACTGCGCCGCAACCTCGACCTGTTCCGAGCGTTGCGCGGCGACCCGCAGCACCGCCATCACCGCCAGCAGCGCCGGCAGATACATCGCCCGGCTCAGCGCCAGTGCCAGATCCGCGCCCTTGCCCCCGGTGGCGATGAAGATCAAGGCAAGCCCCAGCGCCGCCGCCATCATGATCCGCGCATTGGTCCGGATCCGCGGCCAGCACAGCCCCACATGCACGATGACCAGCATTGCCGCGGCAGTGGCAAAGACGTGGTGATGACTGAGCATGTCCGCGAGGGTCAGACCCGCCGCCGCGGCAAGCGCCACTGCGGCAAGCCTGTGCAGGGCTGCGGCCCTCGACGGGGCGGAGCGTCTGCGCGGGAAATTATCCATCTTTGGCGCCCCTTTCCTTATTTGGACCTACCATTGCGACCCCCTGCAGGCAAGGATGATTGCGGGTAACATAATGGCGGGTTTTGTGTCACTGTTTGCCCGACAATGAGAGAGGCTTTCATGACCAAAGAAGCGGACAACGCTCTGTTTGAACCCGTGCGCAGCGATCGGTCGTTCGAGATCGTCATGCAGCGCATCCGCGAGAAGCTTGCCTCAGGTGCCTTGCGTCCCGGTGACAAGCTTCCGCCGGAACGCGAATTGGCCAAACAGCTGGACGTCAGCCGCAACGTGGTGCGCGAAGCGCTGCGCTCGCTGGAGAACTCGGGCATGCTCAAGACCCGCAAAGGCGCGCATGGCGGGGCATTCATCGAGGAAGGCAGCGCGTCGCTGATCAGTCAGGCGCTCAGCGATCTGGTTATTCTCAACGCGATCAGCCTTGATGACCTGCTTGAGGCCCGGCTCTTGATGCTGGGCATGGTGCTGGACCGCGTCGCCGCGCAGCCCAACCCGCCCGACCTGACCGCGCTCGCCGCCAATCTCGCCGAGACCGAAGAGGTAGTTGCCAAGAACGAGTCCGCAAAACGTGTCCCTCTGGCCCGTGCCTTTTACCATGAAGTTGCGGCCTTGACCGCCAACCGTGCGCTGGTCTTCACCATCGATGCGCAGACCGAGATGATCCAGACCTACCTGCGCTTCCGCGTCGCCGACATGGACAGCGCCAAGCTGGTGCAGTCGCGTCGCGACTTCCTGCAGCATCTGCGCGACGGTCGTTTCGACGCAGCAAAGGCCGAGCTGTCGGCGCATCTGGAACGGGTCCACCACCGGCTCTGGAGCGCCTGACTTCAGAGTTGACTCTCATTGGTAGGTCCATTAAACCTTTCTCCATTCAGAGGAGGAACGACGATGCTGGACACCACGAATGGGAACGAAGAGCTGATCATGTTCCGCGAATCCGTACGACGGATGACGGAAAAAGAGGTCGCGCCGATTGCGGCCAGGATCGACCAGGACGACCACATGCCGCATTCGCTGGTCCCGGTGTTCGGCGATCTGGGCCTGATCCAGATCATGGTCCCCGAGGAATACGGCGGCCCCGGCGGCACCACGACGATGGCCTGCATCGCCAAGGAAGAAGTCTCGCGCGCGTCTTTCGCTGTCTCGCACCTTGTCGGCGCCACCTCGATCGCCATGGCCCTGCCGCTGGTCCATTTCGGCACCGAAGAGCAGCGCCAGCGCTACCTGCCCGAGATCGCCGAAGGCCGCACCCTGTCGTGCATCGGCCTGACCGAGCCGCACACCGGCTCGGACGTGTCGGGGATCAAGACCTCGGCGCGCAAAGAGGGGGGCGATTACGTCATCAACGGGCAGAAGGTGTTCATCACCAAGGCCGATCAGGCGAAATACATTCTGCTGTTCGCCCGCACCTCTGAAGGCAAGGGCCATGACGGCATCTCGTCCTTCCTGATCCCGATGGACACCCCCGGCATCACCATCGGCGGCAGCCCCAAGAAAATGGGCCTGCGCGGGATCAAGAACTGCGATCTGTTCTTTGAAAATGTCCGCGTCCCCGCCGACACGCTGATCGGCGCTGAAGGTCAGGGTTTCAAGAACGCCATGGGCGTGCTGAACCTGAACCGCCCGACCGTCGCCGCCGCCTCGATCGGCATCGCGCAAGCCGCGCTTGACGCCTCGCTTGCCTATGCCAAAGAGCGCGTCCAGTTCGGGCGCCCGATTGCCGAATTCCAGCTGGTGCAGGCGATGCTGGCCGATATGGCGATCCAGATCGAAGCCGCGCGCGCCCTGCTCTATCAGGTCACCGCCCTGATTGACCGCGAGCCCAAGAACCCGCGCATCCCGATGCTCGCCTCGATGATCAAGACCTTCGCCTCGGATATGGCGATGAAGGTGACCACCGACGCCGTGCAGGTCTTTGGCGGTGCTGGCTATCTGCAGGACAACCCGGTCGAGCGTTACATGCGCGATGCCAAGGTCTGCCAGATCTATGAAGGCACGAACCAGATCCAGCGCCTGATCATTGCCCGGGCGATGCTCAAGCAATGAGCGGCCCTGCACCCATCCGGGTGCTCGATTTCGGTCAGGTGATGGCGGGCCCGCTTGCGGGCCGCCTGATGGCCGATGTCGGCGCCGAGGTCATCAAGATCGAAACACCCGAGGGCGATTCCATGCGCGGTCGCCCACCGCTGCGCGATGGGCATTCGGCCTATTTCGGCACGCTCAACGCGGGCAAGCGCAGCGTTGTGCTGGACCTCAAGACCGATGAGGGGCGGCGCGACGCCTTCGCGCTGGCGCTCACAGCCGATGTGGTGATCGAGAATTTCCGCCCCGGTGTGATGGCGCGGCTGGGGTTGGGGTATGAGGCGCTGTCAGCGGCCAATCCCCGGCTGATCTATTGCGCGATCTCGGGCTTTGGGCAGCAGGGTGAAGGGGCCAAGCGCCCCGCCTATGCGCCGATGATCCATGCGGCCTCGGGCCTCGATCTGGCGTTGATGGACTTCTCGCCCGGTGCCGAACGCCCGGCCCCCACCGGCATGTTCTATGCCGATGTCATGGCGGCGGTTTATGCGTGGGGCGCAATCCAGACCGCGCTGTTCGAGCGCGAGCGCACCGGCAAGGGCCAGAGCGTCGATGTGGCGCTGATGGACAGCCTCATTTCGATGATGATCTACGAAGTTCAGGAAGCGCAGTTCCCGCAGGCCCGCAAGCGGCACGTCTATATCCCTGTGAAAACCTCGGACGGGTTTGTCATTGTCGTGCCGCTGTCGGGCAAGAATTTCGCTGCGATGCTGTCGGTTCTGGGTGCGCCCGAGTGGGGTGATGACCCGCGTTTCGCCACCCCGGCGGGACGCGAGGCGAACTGGGCCGAGATCATGCGCCATGTCGAAGGCTGGACCGCAAGTCGCAGCTCGGACGCCTGCGAACAGCTGTTCATGGCCGCCGGCGTGCCCTGTTCGCGCTACCGCACGGTGTCCGAGGCTTTGGCCGATCCGGTGTCGGTCGAGCGCGGCATCGTCGGCACGGTCGAGGATGGCGCAGGGACGTTCAGCGTGCCGAACCCGCCGTTCCGCCTGTCGCAAACCGACGCGCAGGTGCGCCGGATGATCCCCGCGCTGGGGGAAGGCACCGCGGAAATTCTCGGCGCGCTCACGTCGGCACATGAGCACTGAGCGACTGCGCGAGGCGGGGCGCAGCGTCGCCGCCTCGCCGTCCTGGCGGCAGTGGGTGCGGGCCGAGTGGGGATTCTGGCGGGGCGTGGCTTATGACGCGCAGCGCTTTCGCCGCCATGCGTGGCTTCACCGCGTCCACAGCACGCCCAGCCGCGCGGCGCGGATGCTGGCGGATGCGCATTTCCTCGAATACGGCATGGCGCTGCGCGCGGCACGGCCGGGGTTCGGACTGGCTCGGGCCGAACGGCTGGCGGGCGATCTTAGTGCTGAAGGTGCAGGGACCGAGGCCGCGGCCATTGGCCTTGCCACGCTGCGCCTCTGGGCTGATTTCAATGCGGGCAGCACCCTACCGCCCGCCGTTCAGACCGCGCTTGCCCTGCCCGCACCCGCCGCTGAAGCCGGCACGCAGACCCTCACCGCTGACACCCTGCGCAGCGCCACCGTCCTCGACTTCCTCGCCTTCGCCCAAGCCCGCCACTCGGTCCGTCAGTTCGCGCCCGGCCCGGTCCCACACGACGCCATCCGCCGCGCCGTGGCGGCGGCACAAGCCGCGCCCTCAAGCTGCAACCGGCAAACCTGCCACGCGCATGTCTGGACCGACCCCGCGCTGATCAACCGGGTGCGAAGCCATCAGGCAGGCAACCGCACCTTCGGGCACGAACTGGGCGGTATCGCCGTGATCACCAGCGACCTGCGCCACTGGGAACACGCGGGCGAGCGCTATCAGGCGTGGATCGACGGCGGGCTCTTCGCCATGTCGCTGGCGCATGGGCTTCATGCCGAAGGGTTGGGAACCTGCTTCCTCAACTGGTCCGTCGAACCCGCCACCGACCGCGCCCTGCGCGCCGAGATCGGGCTGGACGATGCGCAGCTGGTGATCGTGTTGCTGGGCTTTGGCCTGATGCCGGACAGCGCCACGGTCTGCGCCTCGCCACGCCTGCCGGTCGAGGCCGCGTTCAGCCTGAATCCGCCACTGGCATAAGAGAAACCGCCCCCGCCACAAGGGTGGAGCCGGTTCTTGCCCGTGACGGAGCCTCAGAGGTCCAGTACCAGCCGCGCACTCTTCGACCCTGAGCAGCAAACCATCATCGTGTCTCCGTGCGCGCGTTCCTCATCTGTCAGAATCGTATCGCGGTGATCCGGCCGCCCCTCGATCACCCGCGTCTCGCAGGTGCCGCAGGTGCCCTCGGTACAGGCAAAGGGGACGCTGACCCGGTTGGCGATCAGCACGTCCAGAATGGTCTTGCCCGCGTCGACGTGCAGCACCTTGCCCGAGCGGTTCAGCACCACATCGAACCCGCCCTCGCGCGCGACTTCCTCTTTGGCCGAGAAGTATTCGGCATGCACCCGCGCCTTGGGCACAGCGCGTCCGGCAGCCTCATAGGCGGCCAGCATCGGCTCGGGGCCGCAGCAGTAGAAATGCGCCGTATCGCCCGCCCCGGCAAAGATCCGCGCCAGATCAATCAGCGCGCCGCTGACCTCGTCGTCAAAATGCGGGGTCAGCGCGCCCTGCCCGTTGCTTTGCGCCACGCAGGCCTCGATCTCGGGCAGGAACGCCGCCGCGCTGCGCTTGCGCGCGGCGTAGTGCAGGTGCCACGGTTTGCCCAGCTCGGTCAGCCGCCGCACCATCGCCAGGATCGGCGTGATGCCGATCCCGCCCGCGATCAGCACCGAGTGCCCGGCGCTTTGATCAAGCGCAAAGTGGTTCTTGGGCCGCGACAGACGCAGCTTGTCCCCGACGCGCATCGTGTCATGGACATAGACCGAGCCGCCCTTGCTTTTCGGATCACGGTGCACGGCAACGGTGCATTGCGCGGTGGTCCCGTCCAGCGCCGCCGTCAGGCTGTAGCTGCGGCGCAGATCGTCGGTCAGGATCAGATCCACATGCGCGCCCGGCTCGGCCTTGGGCAAGGGTGCGCCGTTGAGGGTTTCGAAGGTGACCGACAGCACCGTGTCAGCCTCATGCCGCATCTGCTTGACGCGGACCGGGATGTCACCGTCGCTCATTGCAGCAACCCCTCCGCCTTGAACCGCTCGATATCGGCAACCTTGAACCCAAGGATGCGGGTCATCACGGCGTCGGTGTGCTCGCCCAGCCGGGGCGAGGCAAAGCGCAGGGCGCTGGGGGTTTTTTCAAAGCGGTACGCAGGGCCGTTATAGCGCAGCTCGCCCATTTCGGCGTGGTCGAGCGGCCAGAAATGGTGGCGGGCGTTGAGCACATCATCGTTCAGCAGATCGGACGCCTTGTTCGCGACGCCGGCGGGCACGTCAGCCTTGCGGCAGGCGGCCATAAGGGCGAAAGCGTCACGCCGTGCGGTCAGCGTTGCAACCGCTTCGTCCAGCGCATCCAGCCCGTTGTCACGCGCCGCGTCCAGCCCGGCACCATCGCCCAACACCCCGCCCAATGCCGCAAACTGCGCCTCGGTCACGCAGTCCAGGGCGATCCAGCGTTCGTCGCCCGCGCAGGGAAAGACGCCGTGCAGGATCGAGCCGGGCTTGCGGCTGCCTTGCCGCGTGATCTCTTCGCCGGTGACCTGATAGGCCAGCAACTCGGGCGCCATCAGTTGCGCGGTAGCCTCGATCTGGCTCAGCTCGACATGCTGCCCCTCGCCGGTCTTCTCGCGGTGGATCAGCGCCGCGACCAGTGCCGAAAGCGCATAGCGCGGTGAGACACTGTCAGAATAGGCGCCCTTGGGCATTGCAGGCGGACGGTCGGGCCAGCCGGTCATCCCATGGATGCCCGACAGCGCCTGCCCCTGCGCGCCATAGCCCGGGTGCCGCGCCCAGGGTCCGCCCGCGCCGTAAAGCGACGAGGACAGCATGACAATGCGCGGGTTGATCGCCCTGAGGCTCTCAAAATCCAGCCCCCATTTCTTCATCACGCCGGGGCGGAAGCTTTCGGCGACCACATCGGCCCATTCGATCAGCGGTCGAATGATCTCGAGCGCCGCCGGGTTGCTCATATCAACCGAGATGCCCAGCTTGGACGTGTGGAAATCGGCAAAGAAGCCCGAGCGGTTGATGCCCGGCTTGTCGTCGATGAACGGCCCGCCAAGGCGAATTGAATCCGGGTGCCTGAAGCTTTCCACCTTCACCACCGTCGCGCCATTGTCGGCCAGTTGCTTGGTGGCGATGGGGCCGGCAGCAGCCCAGGTGAAATCGGCGACCTTCAGGCCAGCGAAGATCCCCGTGGCCTCGGTTGTCACAGCGGTCAGGGCGTCGATCATGCCGAGGTTCCTTGTTCAAGCGTCGACAGGACCGCCGCCGTATCCGCGCCCGGCAGCGGCGCGGGCATGGGCGCGCGCAAGGGCGTGGCCGAGAGATTGGCCCACCGGGCGGGCAGCTCGATGTCGAGCTGGCGCACAGGATCGGCGAGCGGACGGAAATAGCCGCGCGCGCGGTACTGCGGGTTGTCGAAGACCCCCGCGACCGAAGAAATCGGCGCGAGCAGGATGCGCTCTTTCACCGCGCGGGTGATCAGCTCATCGGTGGTCTTGGTGCGCACGAAGCCGAGGATGACCTGCGTGACCGCGTCATAATCTTCCTGCGGGATGAAGAACTGGCCGTCGCCGTTCCAGTCGTGGCGGGTCAGGATGGGGTCGGTGATGCCTTCCTCGGCCATCCAGCTGACCAGCGCCTCATACGACTTGATCCGCGCCGAACCACCGCCGCCGCCGACCGGACCAAAGAAGATGTAGCCGTCTTGCGTATCCCAGACCAGGCGGGTGTAGAACCGGTTGGCGCGTTCCTTGCGGATCGCCCCGCCGCGCATCTCGTTCAGGCCAAGGATCTGCCAGGCCATCGTCGAGTTGAGCAGCGTCCAGACGATGCAGGCCTGCACCGACACATCGACGCGCTGTCCCTCGCCGGTCTTCAGTGCGTGCCAGTAGGCCATCAGTGCGGCCGAGGCGGCCTCGGCCCCGCCCTGAATCGAGCCGACCGGCAGGCTGATGCGCACGGGCGGGCGATCGACGTCGCCGTTCAGGTACAGATGCCCCCCTAGCGCTTGCAGCACAGTGTCGGTGGCGGCGTAGCGCTCAAAGGGGCCACCGCGACCAAAGGGCAGGATCTCGCACCAGACCAGCGCGGGGTTGGCGGCGCGGGCAATCGCGGCCAGTTGGTCCATCGTGTCCAGATCCAGCCGTTCCCAGTCGGTCACGACAATATCGGCCCCGGCACAGAGCGCGGCAAACGCCGCTTCATCGGCCACCGGGTCCAGCGTGACGCTTTTCTTGCCGTGGTTATAGGCCAGCCACGCCGCGCTTTCGTCACCCAGCGCCGTGGGCACCACGGGCAGTGAACGGCGAAACGGCTCACCCCCTGCGGGCTCGAGCTTGATCACCTCGGCCCCCAGATCAGCCAGCACGCGGCCACAGACCGCCCCGGCCAGCGCCGAGAGTTCCAGCACTCTGAGCCCGTCAAGGGCGCTTGCCGTCTTGCTCATAGCTCGTACCCGAAGCCTTCACCCAGCTTGGCGGTCATCGGGCCCTTGCCCGCATCGTCCCACGCCTGATCCTTGGGCAGCTTCATCGAGATGGCGCGCACCATGTAGAGGTCCGGATCGCTGAACCGTTCGGGTTTGGCCCCGCTTTCGGCAAAGGCATGCGCAACCTCCAGCAGCATCCGCCGCGTCATGGCGATGCCGGTATCCGAGGTGCACAGATGCTCGAGCGAGCGGTCATAGACCCGCATCACCCCGGACTGGCAGGCCGCGTCCTGCACCCACAGTCCGGGCAGCCCCGAGAACCAGGTCGTGCGCTGCGCTTGCGCGTCAAAGTGGTAACCCGTCTCGCGCCGGTAGCGGCTGGTGTAGCGCCCGTAAGGCTGCAGCGCGCCCTTGTCCTCGAAGGCGTTGACGCTGGCATGGCCGGTTTCGCGGCCCTTGTGGCCATTGACGAAGATGTCGCGGCTCTTTTCGTACATCGGCTGCGACGGGTGATAGCTGAACATCAGGCACAGCGTGTTCTCGTCATCGATCGGAATCCACGCGTGGCCCGACAGTTCGGGATAGTTCGACTGCGGCGGGACCAGCGAATAGAACGGCATGATGAACTGATTAACGCGCCAGTAGAGCGTCTCGTCATCCAGCACCCGCCGCGAGGCGATGGACATGCCGAATTCCTGCCGCATGCATTCGAATGTCGGGCGCAGGTCGCGCTTGGCGACCCATTGGTTGATCGAGCCGCCCTCATCAATGCGCCCGTGCAGGATCGGCGCATGGGCGCTGTCGATCTCGCCTTCCAGCGCCTGCAGCCAGTTGCATTCCTGAACGCGAAAGCTGATCACCACGTTCTCTTCGGGCACCAGATTCCACTCCAGATTGGGCAGCGGCGGGCGGCTTTCCTCGGGCTCGGAGCCCATATAGGTCCAGACCACCCCGCCCCGCTCGACGCAGGGGTAGGACTTGATCTTGACGCGGTCCTTCAGGCGCGAGCGGACCGGCTCGGCGGGCATGTCGGCGACATTGCCGTCCACGTCGAATTTCCAGCCGTGATAGACGCAGCGCAGGCCGCAATCCTCGTTGCGGCCAAAGACCAGCGGTGCGCCGCGATGCGGGCAGATGTGGTCGACCAGACCGACGCGGCCTTCGGTGTCGCGGAACGCGATCAGCGTTTCGCCCAGCAGGCGCACGGTCTGCGGCTCGCCGTCCTTTTCCAGATCCCTGGACGCCATGAAGGGCATCCAGTAGAGGCGCATCATGCCCCCCATCGTGGTTCCGGGGCCAACCCGGACGAGCGTTTCGTTGTCTTCGTGCGAAAGCATGTCGGCTCTCCTTTCGTGCCAATGTCCGTGCCGCGCCCCGGCGGCGCTGCGTTAGGTGTTGGGGGCCAGATCCGCCCCGTCGCGGTCCAGTTGCCCGTCGATCAGCGCGCCCAGTCCCAGATGACGCGCCCACCAGCCCTGATCCGTGGTTTCCAGCGGGCTGCGCGGCACCGGCGGCGGATCGCCCGCGCGCAAACGACGCATGACTTCGGTGATGCGGCGGCGCTCCAGCTCGACCAGCGCCTGCTCGACATCATCGTGCTCGGCCTCGACGCCCGGCAGCTCGGGATAGCGCAGGCGGCGGGTCCACTGGCCGTCGCGCTCAACCGCCTGTGCTTCGAGCAGGTAGGGCACCGAAAGATACTCGCGAACGTTCATGGGCTCTCCTCAGACGGGCGAATGGGGTTCAAGCAGCACGAAAGACGAATCGTCGAACGGACCGACCTGCACCAAGGCCGGGCCCTGCTTTTGCTGGCGCAGACCAGCGCGGCCAGCGGCCTGCAGATAGGCCTCGCGCAGATGGCCCATGCCGTGCAGACGCCCCTCGCCCAAGGCCCCGCCAAAGGTGTTGAGCGGCAGGCGTCCGCCGAACGCGGCGTGACCGTCGCGCAAAAAGGCCGGTGCGCCGCCCGGCTCGGTGATGCCCAGCCCGTCGAGCCATTCCCAGACCATCGACGAGAACCCGTCGTAAAGCTGCGCGGTGGCCAGATCGGCGGGCTTGCGACCGCTCATCGTCCAGAGCGCCTCGGGCTTGGCGAAGCCGCTGAACCCGGCGACGCGGGCGGCGGTGGCACCTTGTGGCAGATCTTCAGACCGACACAGGATGAAAGCCTGCGCCCCGCAAACCGGCAGGTCGCAGTCATAAAGACCATGCGGCTCGGCAATCATGCGCGCGGCATGGAAAGCCTCACGCGACAGCGGCTTGTCGCGCCAGATCGCATCGGGGTTCAGCCCGGCGTTGCGGCGCGACAGATCAACGATGGCAAAGAGATCGTCGCGCGTCGCCCCGTGCCGCGCCATATAGGCCCAGGCCCGCGTGGCAAAGCGCGCACCGGCCGTCGCGTAACCGTAGGGCTTGCTGAACTGGTCGGCACCAAACACGCGGTCCACCGACCCGGTCGCATAGTCCAGACCGGGCGCAACATAGAGCGCGCGCAGGCCCAGCACGAAACGACACGTGCCCGCGACCAGCGCATGCGCGCCTGCGGCGACCATATCGGTGGGATAGCGGCGGTACAGATCCGCGCCCCAGCCCAATTTCAACCCCATCAACGAAGAAACGGTCTTGAGCGAGATTTCGTCGCCCGCCTCGGCATGGGGTGAACCCGCGTTCGTGGCATAGGGTGCGCCGACATAGCCGTCGACATCCTCGCGGGTGATCCCCGCGTCGGCCAGTGCAGCCAGCGCGGCGTCCAGCGCGAAGCCGGCAATCCCGCGGTCGCTGCGGCGCTCGATGGCGGATGACCCGAATCCTACGATGACCACGCTCATGGCTGCACCGTGGCGAAGCATGCGCCCTCCTCGGTCGCCGGAAAGATCACTGTGAACGGTGACCCCGGCCGAGCGTTTTCGGTCACGTCGCCCTCATCCAGTGCGATCAAGACGATGCGCGGATCTTCGGCAACGGCGCATTCGACGATCACCAGCGGTCCGTCGCGCCCCGGCAACGGCTGCAGATGCAGCACCGTGCGCCCGACGAGCACCACCGACCCCGACAGCGTTTCGTCGCGAAAAGCGTCACCCAGACATCCCACACAGCGCGGCGCACCCGGCGCGGCGAGTCGCCCGCAGCCGGTGCAACGTCGCAGCCGCAAGTCACCACGCGCAGCACCGTCCCAAAAGGTCCGGGTTTCCGCGGTGACGACGGGTTGTGGCCGAAGGGCGTTATGAGTGATCAACTGGGTCATTGACTGAATGTATATAATGGACTGACCATTTGCGCAATGCCGGGAGAAGACTTTTGGAAAAACCACGGAAGGGCGTGAAAGTCGTATAATGTTAAGGACTTGCCCCTGCTCTCTTCGCTGCCCTGTGTTTGTCCGACATCGGAGCGACCGTACGTCGGTTCGGTCGCAAGGCACCGGATCTCGCTGCCCCTGTGGCGGGACCGCGACGTTCGCGCGCTTGAGTTGAAAACCAACGCCGGACGTGCCGACGCGCTGGACCTCTTCACAAAGGCCGACAATCTGGTGGGTTTCCCCTACCAATGGACTACTGGCGACCTGCAGCCCGCGTGGCGGGACGTCGCCATGGCCGACGTTTACGACAAACCCACAAGCGACGCGGCCTGACACTTGTCCGATCAGATACGGCACCGCTGATCCGGTCAGTTACAGGGAGATGTGTCTGACCTTCGGACTCGGTGGTGAGGTATAGAACCTTCTTCCATAAATCATGATTTTGCCGCATCATGAGTTATAGAAAGGAATTCTATCGCTCATGCGCTGGAACTGGACACAACCCGACTGGCCGGACTTCCGCTATGACAGTGCCGCCGTCGAACCCCTCGAACGGCGCTTTCTGCTGTCCTCAGGCGAAATCCTTGGTGCGGTCCGCCATGTGTCAGGTGACGCGCGTGACCGGCTGCGCATCGAGCTTCTGAGTGAAGAGGCGATGCGGACGAGCGCCATCGAGGGCGAGGTTCTGGACCGGTCCAGCGTCCAGTCTTCCTTGCGGCGGCAGCTCGGTCTGACCGCTGATGGCGCACCCTCCCGGCCCCGCGAGCAGGGCATCGCCGAAATGATGGTCGATGTCTATTCGAACCACGCAGCCCCTCTGACCCACGACACCCTTTGTCGCTGGCACAGCATGCTCCTGTCCCATGACCGGGGCCTCGAGACGATCGGTGCCTACCGTCGGCATGACGACGCCATGCAGATCGTGTCAGGCCGCCTCGACCGGCCGACGGTGCATTTCGAAGCGCCGCCCTCGGCGCAGGTCCAGGGCGAAATGGACGTGTTCGTCGACTGGTTCAACCGCACGGCGCCAGAGGGGCCCGCGCCACTGCCCGCACTGACGCGCGCGGCACTTGGGCACCTGTGGTTCGAGAGTGTCCATCCGTTCGAGGACGGCAATGGCCGCTTGGGCCGCGCTCTGGCTGAAAAGTCCCTTGCACAGACCATCGGCCAGCCGAGCCTGATCGCACTGGCCTATGCGATCGAACGCGACCGCAAGGGATACTACGACCAGCTCGCAGCCCACCAGAAGACGCTGGATGTGACCGCGTGGCTCTTGTGGTTCGGCGAGACGGTGTTGACCGCGCAGCAGGTCACACTGACGCGGGTTGCCTTCTTCATCGCCAAGGCGAAGTTCTACGACCAGTTCCGCGACCGGCTGAACGACCGGCAAGCCAAGGGGGTTGAGCGCATGTTCCGCGCGGGGCCCGAGGGGTTCAAGGGCGGGCTCAGCGCCGAAAACTACATCGCCATCACCGGGACGTCACGCGCAACCACAACCCGGGATCTGCAGGACCTGGTGGAAATGGGCGCCCTGAACCGGACCGGGGAGCGGCGGCATACGCGGTATTGGTTAACTTTAGATAAGGACAGAAAGGACTGAACCCTGAGCAAAAAAGGGGTTCATGCGTGGACTATATCCTTTAACAACATGAACTTGCATGGCAGGGCAGGCGTTGACGCCTGCTGCCAGATGGGTGTGTTCCTGCGACACTCCCGTGCCCAGCCCTCAGCCGTCGCGGATCGTGCCGGTTTGCGCGCGTCCCACACCGGCGGCAAGACCTGCAACAAGTGTTTCGACCAACATTTCGAACCCGCCAATCATCGGGCGCTCGGTCCCGTTTACCCAGCGAAGGATGAACGCGTTTCCCAGCATCGCGCCAGAATTGGTATGCAGCAGCGGATGATCGTCGGCATCGATCTGCCGGGCAATCTGTTCGATGCGTTCATGCAGGCGTGACTCATCAGATCCGGCGGCCCCCGCAAATTCCTGCGTCACGAAACCTACGAGCGCGCCGATGAACATATTATACGCGGGCACCAGAGACGGGCCCTCGTACCCGGCGCGGTTCAGCATGCCCAGAATCGCCTCGATCATCTCCAGATCTGCCGAGGTGTTGGACACCAGCTGCCCGCCGATCAGCGGTGCGACATTCGGATGCTTGGCGACAGCGTTGCGCAGATTATGCGCGAACGCGCGCAACCAGACCCGCCAGTCATCGCTTGCCCGCGGCACAATGCCCGAGAGAACCCGCTGCACGACGGCTTCGATGATGTCGATCCGCGCCGGATAGTACCAATAAAGCGCCGTGGGGAAGACCTTCAGAGAATCGGCAAGATTGCGGATGGTGAATGCATCCAGCCCGCGCGTGTCGATAAGCTCCAGTGCCGAGGCCATGATGCTGTCGCGTGACAGCGAGCTTTTCGTCCTGCGCTTGCCGGCCATACGCCTCTCCTGTTCACAACGCCCGTCGAGCGAGCAACGTGCCAAAACTAGACAGAATTCTCTTTCAGCGCCACCGAATTTGGCTGCGGGATCTCGAGCGTCGAATATTCCTGTACAATGTTATTAACAGTGATAATCTCAACGTGCCACGCCAGATGGCGTCAACAGGAGAGGAAGTCATGAACTTTACACCCGTCCTTGTCGCCAGCGCGCTCGCTCTTGCCCTGGCCGTTCCCGCCGCCGCGCAAACCATCGCGCTCGATACGCCGCCCGCCTATGACGTCCAGCCCAGCTACCGCTGGGCGCGCGACTTTGCGGACGCGCTGATCGAAGCCGGGTTCGAGCCCGAGATCTTCCCCTACGAATCCATCGGCGGCGAAGCCGAGCGTCTGGATCAGGTGCGGGCCGGTATTCTCGATGTCTCGATGTCTGGGTACGCCGCCGCTGCCAGCCGCGATCCGGCGATGGATGTGCTGCGCCTGCCTTACCTGTTCGACGACCTTGCCCATTTCGGTCGCTTCGTGAACGAGACGGAATTTCTGGAGCAACTCAACGAGCGGATTGCCCCGGATGGAATGCGTGTCCTCGCCATTATCCCGCTGACCGGATTTCTGGGTCTGTTCAACAATCAGCAGGAAGTCCGTACACCGGCCGATCTTGCAGCCGTGCGGTGGCGGGCGTTGGATCGCGGCCAGATCTCGGCGATCGAAGCTTTGGGCGGGTCCACCGTGCCGATCCCGTTCAGCGAGGTCACAACCGCGATTCAGACTGGAACCGTGAATGGATACATCAATCCGGTGAACGTGCCCCTGACATTCGGCCAAGGCGATCTGTTCTCATATTACACCGACGCCGAGCTGATGGTCGGCGCGCGCCTGGCCATCGCGTCTGAAACCTGGTGGGAAGGGCTGAGCGACGATGAGCGCACAGCGGTCAACGCGGCCATCGCCGAAGCGAGCGCGTCGATCTACACTTGGGCCGCCAGCATGGTTGACGCCGAGAAGGAAAAGCTCCGCGACGCCGGATATACCGTGACCGATCTGACCGATGACGAGCGGCAGGCCTTTGTTGACGCCACCGCCGGGCTGCGCGCCAACATCGAACTGGACGCCGCCTTGCTCGAACCGCTGATGGCCCAGATCGAAGCCACGCGCTGACCAAGCGCCTCTGCCGGGGGCTGTGATGCGCAGCCCCCGGGAATTGTCTTTAAGGGAACGTCACTATGCCACTGGACCGCATCCGTCCCGCCCTGATGCACGGGCTCGACTCTGCCATCGACAAGTTCACCGCGAAGAATCCCCAGAGCGCTGCAGCGCTGGAGCGGGCGCGCGCGGTGCTGCCCGGCGGGAATACCCGCTCGTCGCTCTGGTCAGCGCCTTTTCCGCTGTGCATTGCCAGTGGCGAGGGATGCCGCATCCGGGACGTCGACGGCAACACCTATGTAGATTTCCTTGGCGAGTTCACCGCCGGGATCTTCGGCCATTCCTCGCCCATCCTTGCGCGCGCGCTGGCCGACGCCCATGCACGCGGCATCAACCTGTCGTCGCACACGCCTTATGAGGTCGAGCTGGCCGAGCGGCTGGTCGCACGCTTCCCGTCGATGGACAGGGTGCGGTTTGCCAATTCCGGTACGGAAGCGACGATCATGGCGATTACCGCTGCGCGACTGACGACCGGTCGCGAGCGGATCATTGCCTTCGAGGGCGGCTATCACGGCGGGGTTGCGACCTTCATACCGGGCGCTGACAGGGTCAATGCGCCGTATCAGTTCGACGTTTTGCCCTTTGACGACCTCACCGCTGTCCAAGCGGCGTTCGCGCACGATCCGCAGATTGCCGCCGTTCTGGTCGAGCCGATGCAGGGCGCCGGAGGGTGCCGCGTGGCCAGTACGGCCTTCCTCGCGGGACTGCGCAGCCTGTGCGATTCCCACGGCGCGGTGCTGATCTTCGACGAGGTGCAGACGGCGCGGATGGCTGAAGGCGGTATGCAGGCGCGGTTGGGGATCACCCCTGACATGACCACAGTGGGCAAGTTTTTTGGCGGCGGTCTGGCTTTTGGTGCCTTCGGAGGCCGCGCCAGCATCATGGACCGGTTTGACCCGGCCCGCCCCGACGCGCTGGCCCACGCCGGAACCTTCAACAACAACAGCCTGACCATGGCCACCGGCGTCGCGGCGATCGACCACTATCTGACGCCTGCGGCACTGGAAGCTCTGTTCGAACGCGGCGAGACCTTTCGCGGGAGGCTGAACGCAGCCTTCGGGGCTTCGGGGCTGCCCTTCGAGGCGACGGGCCTCGGCTCGATCATGAACATTCACGCACGGCTGGAGACAGCGGACAGCTCTGCCGCGCTGCGCCGGCTCCTTCAGTTCGGGATGATGGCGAAAGGGCAGTACTTCGCCGCGCGGGGGCTCATCGCCCTGTCGCTCGCCATCGGCGATGCGGAAATCGAGGGTTTCTTCACGGCGCTGACCGAGGTTCTGGCCGACATTGCCGGGATCATGGCCGAGGATGCCGCATGAGCGCGATGTACCGGGGAATGGTTCAGACGGTGGTTGGTCCGGTCGATCCCGCCTCGCTGGGTCAGACGCTGATGCACGAGCATGTCTTCATCGACCTGAATCCGCCCGCGCTGCGCGGCACTGACCCGCGCGACGGCGTATCGGATGCCGAGATCGACCTGTGCAACTGCTTTCGCGCCCGCGCGGGTCAGCACTATGCGCGCGACAACATGCGGCTGCAGGATTTCACCGTTCTGAAGGCCGAGTTGATGGAAATGCAGCGGGCTGGCGGGCGCAGCATCGTCGACCTGACGGTCGGCGGACTGGGCCCCCGGCCCGCCGAGTTGCGCTGGATGGCGCAAGAGACCGGGCTCAACATCGTCATGGGGTGCGGGCACTATGTGTCAGAGTATCATCTGCCAGAGGTGGCCGGCAAAGGCACCGACGCCCTGGCACAAGAGATCATACAGGCACTGACCGTCGGGGCATGGGGCACCGACGTGCGGGCAGGCATCATCGGCGAGATCGGCTGTCAGTCGCCGTGGCAACCAATCGAACAGGCCGTGATGCAGGGCGCCGTGATCGCACAGCAGGAAACGGGTGCGGCGCTCAGTGTCCATCCCGGCCGGCACAAGAACCAGCCGCAGGAGGTGGCCGAGTTCGTCGCCGCGCGCGGTGCGCGGATGGACCGGGTGATCCTTGGCCATACCGACCGGACGATCTTTGACACCGACACTTTGTTCCGGCTGGCCGACACGGGCGTGGTGATCGAATACGATCTCTTTGGCTGGGAAGAGAGCTACTATTTCCCCAACCCCGCCATCGACATGCCGAACGACGGCGCGCGGCTGAAATGGCTGCGTGCGCTGATTGATCGCGGGCATCTGGATCAGATCCTGATAAGCCATGACATCTGCACCAAGACGCGGCTCGAAGCCTTCGGCGGTCATGGTTTTCAGCATATCTTCGCCAATGTCCTGCCACTGATGCGCCGCCGAGAATTTACCGAAGACGAGATCCGCACGATTCTCGTCGATACGCCCCGCCGCCTTTTGACGATTGTGTAAGCCATGACCCGACCCAGCGAACTCTCGGCCGTTCAGGCCCGCAACCTTCTGCAACGCCGCGATCTTTCAGCGCTGGAATTGCTGGACGATTGTCTTGCCCGGATCGACGCGGTTGATCCCGCGATCAATGCTGTGGTGGCGCGTGACATCGAGGGCGCGCGCAAGGCCGCGCAAACGATCCGGGGCGACGAAGGGCCGCTTGCCGGATTGCCGCTGCTGGTCAAGGACATGGTCGATGTGGCGGGTCTGCCGACGACCTTTGGCTCCGAGCTGTTCGCCACCAATATGGCCAAACGCGACGATCCGATGGTTGCGGCCTTGCGGGCCGCAGGGGCGCTTCCCTTCGGCAAGACCAACTGTCCCGAATGGAGCGCAGGCGGCAACACCCGCAACCGCGTCTACGGCGTCACGGGAAACCCGCATGATGTGACGCGCAGCGCCGCCGGATCCTCGGGCGGGTCGGCGGCAGCGCTGGCGGCTTTCATGGCACCGCTGGCGACCGGATCGGACACCGGCGGTTCGCTGCGCAATCCGGCGGCCTTCTGCGGCGTGGTCGGTTTTCGCCCAACGCCCGGCGTCGTTCCGGCGGCCAGTCGGTCCATCGGCCTGATCCCGATGTCCACGGTCGGCCCGATGGCGCGCAATGTTGCCGACGCGGCGCTTTTGCTCTCGGTGCAGGCGCGGGCCGATGCCGGTGATCCGTTCACCCCGGTCATAGAGGGACGCACGCCCTGGGATCCCGCAGGCTTTGCCAGCTTGCCCGAGGTCGATCCGGCGCGGCTGCGTCTGGCCTTTTCGGACGATTTCGGCTTCGCCCCGACCGAGGCAATGATCCGGCGCAGCTTTGGCACGATCATCGACACGCTGACGCCCATGCTGCCGGGCCTGCACCCGGCCAGCCCCGATTGCACTGGCGCGGACAAGATCTTCTCAGTCCTGCGCGGCGTTTTGTTCCTTGGGCCGCATCGCGATCTTGTGCGCGATCACCCCGGCAAGGTCGGCCCCAATGTGACAGCCAATGTCGAGGAAGGCCTGCGCCTGCGTCCCGAGGAGATCACCGCCGCCCTTATCGAGCAGCAGCGCTATTCCCTGCGCTGGCACGATTTCTTCGGGCAGGCAGACTATGTGCTCAGCCCGGCCGTCTGCATCGGGCCGCGCGACTGGCACGAGCTTTTTCCGACCGAAATCGACGGTGTAGCCACGAAAAGCTACTATCACTGGCTTGCTCTGGCCTATGCGTCGACGCTGGCCGGTTGCCCCTCGCTGACCATTCCCTGCGGCCGTGATGAAAACAACATGCCCTTCGGCCTGCAGATCATCGGGCGGCGGCATGATGACCGGGGTGTTCTGGCCCTGGGCCTTGCGCTGGAACGGATGATTGCCGGGCTGCCGTCCTTGTGCCCGACCGCGCCTGACATGGCGGCGCTTGTCACAGCGCCGCCGATCAGACAGGCCCCTGGTGCCTTCGATCTGGACTAAATGTGCTCAGCTGTCACCGTGCCCCTGGCGCTGCTTTTCGATCTCGGCAGCCCGGATGCGCGGTGACCACACCGCTCCCAATCCCGCCAGCGCGTGCAGACAGATCAGGATTGCGGCCACCGGCAGCGCCGAGACCATCCACGCGCTGGAAATCTGCATTCCTTCGGACGGCTGATTGATCTGCCGCAGCAGGAACGGCCACGAATACCACAGCACCGGCAGGAAGAACCCGAAAGCCGCGATCAAGCGGGCGACGGCCTGTATCTTCTGGCGGCGCAGGCTGTCGAGCGGCGCTTTGACCATCGCCGGATCGGCATGGGTATGAAACGCCACCGAGGCCCCCAGCAGCCCGCCCCAGACCATCAGCCAGCGCGCCAGTTCCTCGGACCAGACCGGCGGCGACGAGAAGATATAGCGCGCAGCGACCTGAAACAGCATGATCAGCAGCATCAGTGCAAACAAGAGTCCCGCAACGCGGCGCACCCAACGATTCAGCGCGGTGGTGGTCGCGTGAAAGCGATCAAACAGGGGGGTCATCGAATGCTCCTCAGGCAAAGCCGAACAGGCGGGGCAGGGCAAGGGTGATCTCGGGCGCCAGTGTCAGAAGCAGCAAAACGAGAAGCTGCGCGATCAGGAAAGGCAGGGCTGCGCGCACCATCCCCCAGTACCGCGCGCCTGACACCGCCGATACCACCAGGAGCGCAGCGCCGAAGGGCGGTGTGACAATGCCCAGCGTCAGGTTAACGACGATAACGATGCCCAGATGGATCGGGTGCACGCCCATCTCGATCGCCGCCGGAGCCAGCAGCGGCACCAGCAGCGCCAGGGCCACCGGCACCTCAAGGAACATGCCCGCCACCAGAAACACCAGGTTGAGCAGCAGCAGGTATCGCCACCCTTCCAGCCCCAGCGACGACATCAGCACGGCCAGCCGCGAGGGAAGATGCTCGAGCCCGGCCAGATAGCCGAAGGCCGCCACGCCCGAAAGCAGGATGAAGATCGAGCCGGTCAGGATCGCCGTCCGCTGCACGGATTCAAACAGCACGCTGAGGGTCACTTGCCGGTAGAAAAGACCGGCAAGGATCGTGCACAGCACGGCCAGAGCCGCCGCTTCCGTGGGGGTGACGATGCCAAAGACGATACCGGACATGATGACGACAGGCACCACCAGCGCCGGCAGCGCATAGAGCAGACGGCGCAGCGTTTCGCGCGCCGGAACGCTTTCGCCGCGCGGGTGGTCATGGCGGTAGGCTTGTATCGCGTTGGCGGCAAACAGCGCCATTGCGATCAGCAGACCTGGCACCAACCCGGCGACGAACATCCCCGCAACCGACGTGTTGGTCAGCGCGCCATAGAAAATCATGATAATCGACGGCGGAATGATCGGCCCGATGACCGACGACGCCGCCGTGATCGCACCGGCATATTCCAGCGAATAGCCGCTTTTGCGCATCGCAGGCACCAGCGTGTTCGAGATCGAAGCGGCGTCAGCCATCGCCGAGCCTGAAATACCGGCGAAGAACACCGATGTCAGAATGTTCACATGACCAAGCCCCCCGCGCAGTCGCGCCATGCAGGCGTTGGCGACGTCGAGCAGGGCCTGGGTAAGCCCGCACCGGTTCATGATCTCGCCAGCAAGAATGAACAGCGGCATCGACATGATCGAGAACAGATCGACATGCGCAATGATCCGCTGCGGAATGGCTGCCAGAAACCGCGTTCGGTCCGCAGCGACAAAGCTGAGAATGGAGGCAGCGCCGATCAGATGCGCCAGCACCGCTCCACCTGCGAGCAGCAGGATTGACCACAGCAGGACAAAAATAGCAGCCAAGGGACGTCCTTTCGCGACGGGTCCATTTCAATTGTACAATGTACATTAAACGCCGGAAATCTTGTGTCAAACACTACTTTCGCCGTTGGTCATGCTCGCTTTTGCGTGCGCCTTTTCAGTGGCCTGCGCCGTCTGCACTGCGGCAATTTTCAGCTGTGGGACGGGGCAATGCCAAAATAAACCGCCCGAAACTGCCTGCGCTGCGGGTGGCATTCGACGCGCCCGGACAGCAGGGAGCGTCGTCAGCGTGTCGCACCGCCGTCAACCGGCACGGCAGGCCCGCTGACGGTGCTGCTGCCGGGCTACAGCAGAGGCGCTCGATCACTGTGCGCTGAGGGTGACGGCGATCCGCGTCCCGCCACTGCTCAGCGCCAGCCGCACCGCTTCACGCTGAACCTCTGGTATCGGCCTGTTCCCGTTTTCCACAGAATACCTCCTGGTTCCCCAGTTGGTCCTCGCTCCTGTTTCCGGGCAATCCGACGGGCGACAGACGGGGTTGAAGCGGCCGCGCCAGAGCGCAGACTTGCTGCGTCGGCCCCCAGGGGTTGTGCCTGTGGTCCGGGTGTGTGAAACTCCGCGCATGGCAATAAACCGCCGAAAGCCCGTTTCCGACGCCGGTGCGTTCCGGTTCCCCGCGCAAGAGCGCCGGGGAGCGTTGCGACCGCCCTGCCTTCGTTGAAGCGCACCGACGCGCGCCCCATGCGGCGTGCGCGGCAAGATGGACCTGGCTGGTCCGACCCTATCTGAAAGGACGACACATGCGTACGCTTTATTCGTTCGCGGCCCTTGGCGCCGCGGGACTGATGGCCACATCCGCCGTTGCTCAGGACTCCGCCCAGTGCGGGGAAGTTTCGATTGCCCAGATGGGCTGGGCCTCGGCCGAGGTGATCACCGAAGTCGCGCAGTTCCTGCTGGAACAGGGCTATGGCTGCGACGTGACGCTGGTTAATTCGGACACGATTCCGGCAATCACGTCGGTCGCCGAAAATGGCGAGCCTGATGTGGTGACCGACCTCTGGCTCAACTCGGCCGGCGACGCCTACCGCCAGCTTGAGGAAGCCGGCACCATGGTACGGCTGGCCAATGTGCTGGAGCCCGGCGGCGTCGAAGGTTGGTGGATTCCGACCGCACTGGCCGAGGAACATCCCGAGCTGACCACCATCGAGGGCATCCTGGCCAACCCCGAACTGGTCGGCGGGCGCTTCAACAACTGCCCGGACGGCTGGGGCTGCCGCGTGGTTTCGGACAATCTGATCACTGCGCTGGATCTCGAAAGCCACGGGATCGAGGTTTTCAACCACGGTTCCGGCGAGACGCTGGCAACCTCGCTGGGTGCCGCAGCGACCGATGGCGAGCCGTGGTTCGGCTATTACTGGGCCCCCACGATCCCGCTGGGCAAGTATGACATGACCCGCGTCGATCTGGGCGCGTATGACGAGGAAGCCTTTGCCGCGCTGCAGAACCCGGATGCTGCCGATCCGCAGGTTTCGGAATTCCCCGATGCGCCGATCCTGACCTCGGTCACCAGCGCCTTCACCGAAGATCATCCGGAACTGACCGAGTTCTTCAGCAAGATGGTGTTCCAGACCGATGTGATGAGCCAGCTTCTGGCCTGGCAGGACGACAACACCGCCTCGGCTCAGGAAACGGCAGTTCACTATCTTTCGGAATATCCCGAAGAATGGTCAACCTGGCTGAATGACGACGCGCGCGAGAACCTGTCGGCCCTGCTCGACTAAGCGCGATCTTCACAAACAGACCACGGACGGCGCCGGATTCTTCGGCGCCGTTCCTTGCTGACATTTCAGGGACGGGCCCGGTGCCCGAGGATGGCATGGCTACCTACGACTCTGTTTTCAACGCGCTGGGATTGCGCGACTGGTGCGACGACGGGGCGCAGAGCGGCCCGATGTCGATGGCGGATCTCATGGCGAGGGCGCAGGGCAGCACTTCCGAAGCTGCCGAAGCCGCGCGCTCACTCTGGGATCTGCCGTTTCCCTCGATGGATACTCTGGCCGCCGCCTGTCCGGCGCTGCCGCGCTCGCGCGATCTGACGGTCGGGCTGGAAACCGGGTTTCTGGGCATCCGCGACGCCTTGCGCGTGGTCGTCGATCCGCTGACCCAGCCGCTGAGCTGGATGCTGCGCGAGATGCTCTGGGTGATGACCGCCACGCCGTGGTGGCTGATGATCCCGATCCTGCTGCTGATCACCTATGGGGTGGGCCGCTCGTGGAAAGTCGTCGGGCTGGTGGCGCTGTTCATCGCCATCCTCGCCTTTGTCGATCACTACGCGCCGGCGATGGAAACCTTGGCGATCATCTTCGTCTGCGCCTTCATCTGCGTCCTGTTGGGCGTTCCCATCGGCATCGCCATGTCGCGCAGCGACAGGCTGCAGAATGCGGTGACGCCGGTGCTCGACATGCTGCAGACGTTGCCGCCCTTCGTTTATCTGATTCCGCTGATCTTCCTGTTCTCGGTGACCGAGCCCAAGCTCTACGGCATCGCCGTGATCCTTTACGCAATCGTACCGGTGGTGCGTCTGACCAATCTGGGCATCCGGCTGGTGGACAAGGACGTGATCGAAGCGGCTGACGCGTTTGGCATGACGAAAAGTCAGAAGCTGTTCGGCGTACAGATCCCGCTGGCGCTGCCGAACATCATGGCCGGGGTGAACCAGACGATCATGATGTCGCTGGCGATGGTGGTGATCGCCTCGATGGTCGCCGCGCCGGGTCTTGGCATCCTCGTGCTGCGCGGCATCCGCAATCTGGAACTGGGCACCGGGTTGGTGGCCGGGCTGGGGATCGTGCTGCTGGCGATCATGCTGGACCGCGTGACCAAGGCGGCGCTGAGCCGCATCGACGCCAGCGGACCCAACCGGTGAGGAGAGCCCGATGAACAGCGAAAAAACCGTCAAGGTTTCGATCCGCAACCTGTACAAGGTCTTCGGTCCCGATCCGCAGGCCGCGATGGAAAAGGTCCGGCAGGGGATGGGCAAGCCCGAACTTCTGGAAACCACCCGCCACGTTCTGGGTCTGCGCGACATCAATGTCGATATCGCTGAAGGCAAGATCACCGTGATCATGGGCCTGTCAGGCTCGGGCAAATCCACGCTGATCCGCCACCTGAACCGGCTGATCGAACCGACGGCAGGCGAGGTGCTGGTCGATGGCGAGAACATCCTCGACTGGCCGGAACCCCGGCTGCGCACGCTGCGGCGCGAGACGATGTCGATGGTGTTCCAGAAATTCGCCCTGCTGCCGCATCGCACGGTGCTGGAGAATGCCGGCACCGCGCTGGCCACCCGCGGCGTGAAGCGCGCCGACTGGGAAGTCGAGGCGCAGAAATGGATCGAGCGCGTCGGGCTTGGCGGCAACGGCCACCAATATCCGCACGAACTGTCCGGCGGCATGCAGCAGCGTGTGGGCATTGCCCGGGCGCTGACCTCGAATTCCGGCATCATGCTGATGGACGAGGCCTTTTCGGCGCTGGATCCCCTGATCCGCACCGATATGCAGAACTTGCTGCTGGAATTGCAGGAAGAGCTGCACAAGACCATCGTCTTCATCACGCACGATCTGGATGAGGCCCTGAAGCTGGCCGACCATCTGGTGATCCTGAACGAGGGGGAGGTCATCCAGCAGGGTGAGCCGCAGCATATCCTGCTGCACCCGGCGGACCCTTACATCGAGGATTTCGTGGCCGACATCAACCGCGCCCGTGTGCTGCGCGTCCGCTCCGTGATGAAGACGGGCACGCCCAAAGGCGATTTTGCGGGCGATATCGCGCCGAACGACAACCTCGAAAGCGTCATCGCCGCAGCGGAGGGCACCTTGACGCCGCGCTTCCGCGTGGTCGCTGACGGCGAGCCGGTCGGAACGCTGGAGATGCCGCAAGTCATGCTCGCTCTGGTGCCGAGCAGCAGTCAGGACGAGGATCGCCCAGTATAAGTGCCCTGATCGTCGGCGGAGGCGACGTCATTCGCCACCCCGTCGATCAGCGCGGGAAGCAGCTCTGACGGGGTGTGTTGATGGCCCCGCCACACACCCCATTGGTACATTGCAATGCCGACAGGAGGGGGCATCCACACCGTCAACAAAGCCGCTTGAGGTCTCTCCATCAGAGCAAAAGACTGCCAGCGGCACGGACTACCGCCGGTTTCCTGTCAGATCGTCGCTCAACCCCAGCCGGACAGCGTGCCACGAGGCTTCGGCGCGCGAAGAGATCCCCAGCTTGCGGTAGATCGACTTGATATGACCGGCGACCGTGGTCTCGGCGATCGCCAGCTGCGCCGCCACCTCGCCATTGCGCAGGCCGCGGCCTGTCAGACCCAGTACCTCGCGTTCGCGCGCGGTCAGGTCGTCGTCCGGCGCGGCGGGGCCGGTGCGTCGGAAATGCTCCATGATCCGTCGCGCCACCGACGGCGACAGCGCGGGAATTCCCTCGGCCACCTGCCGGAGCTGCCGTGTCAGCAAGTCCTGCGGCTGTTCCTTCAGCAGATAGCCCTGTGCCCCGGCAGAGAGCGCGCCGACGATCGAAGCGTCGTCCCCTATCACCGTGGTCACGACGCAGATCGCCTCAGGGCGCAGAAGTCGCAGGTTGCGCAGCACGTCCAGACCGGAGCCGTCCGGCAGCCCAAGGTCGATCAATGCCACGTCGAAATCGCGCGCCGCCACCTGACCGATGGCCGCCCGCATGCTGGCAGCCTCGTGGATCTCGCAGCCGGGAAAGGCGGTGGTCACGATCTCGGCCAGCCAGCGGCGCGTTTCGCTCAGGTCCTCGACGATCAATACCCGTGTCATTCGCGTTTTCGCCCGGTTTCAAAAGGAAATTGTGCCTCAATTCGCGTGCCCGCCCCACCGCTGACCAGCGAGAAACGCCCGCCCAGACTGGTGATGCGGGCGCGCATGTTCTCAAGCCCGTTGCCGCGATGGGCGGCCGCCACCTCGAAGCCCTTTCCGTCGTCTTCAACCACAACGCCGATCACGTCCTTGCCCTGCCGGATGACGATCCGCACCAGCCTGGGCTCTGCATGCTTGAGCGCATTCTGCACCGCCTCTCGCACCACCGAGCGCAGCGTATGGGCATTTGCCAGCGGCAGGATCACCGCTTCCCCGCTCTCGGCAACCCATTCCATCCGCACCCCGGCAGCGAAGAGATGGTCCGAGATCTGCGCCCGCAGATCGGCCAGCATTTCCTCGAAGAACAGATCCGGGTTGCTGGCATTGTTCACGATATCCCGAAGGTCGGTCAAGGTTTCGCGGATCAGCTGGTCTTTGCGCTGCGCTTCGCGGCTGTGCAGTGCGCCCATGAGCTGGATGCCGATATTGTCGTGAATGTCCCGGGCGATGCGCAGCCGTTCCTCAGCCACGCCGTTTTCGTAGGCCGCGCGACTTTCCAGTGCGTTGGTCAGCATCGCGCGCACTTCCTCGGCAAGCGCGACATCGTCGGGCGCGAAAAGCTTGCGCCCCTGCCCGGCATACTCCAGCCGGTAGCCCGGCAGGCCGTCAGCGCCGCCGACCACGAGCCTGAGCCCCTCATCGATGATGCCCGATTGCGTGGCTTCCTCGGATGGGGTCAGGGTCAGCGGTTGAAAGAGCCCCTCCAACAGCGCCCCCCAACGCGCGCGCTGGTCGCGGCCGGGCGGTGTCAGCGCGACATCCATGACCTGCCGGAAGAGCGCGCCCCGCACAGGAGTCGCCCGCCGCAGGACAAGCCGGGCAAGCGTGTCGCGCAACGGCAACCACAAGAGCCCGACAATCAGCAGCGACAGGGCAAAGGCTGGCGCGCGCTCATCAATGACGGTGAGGATCAGCAGCGCGTCGAGCACCAGAAGCAGCAGCACGCCGACCACATAAAAGAGGATCCGGAACGCCCATTCATCCAGCTGGAACAGCCGGTAGCGGGCGACCCCCAGCGCTACCCCGCCATAGATCAGCAGGAAGAACAGGAAAGCCTGCCCCTGCGACAGCACCGCCGCAACGCCGATTGCGACTGGCAGGATCACCGTCGCCACGAAACCGCCTGCGCCGACGATCACCGCCAGACCCAGCCAGATCAGTGCGGCGCGATCCCGGGGGTCTTCCCTTGTGGCCCGGAACTGCAGGCCCACGAGGATTGCGATGGCCAGCATCGCAATCAGGATCGGCAGATGCCGCCCCAAAGGAGGGCCCCCCATCCAGTCAAGGGCATCGGCCAGCCGCCACAGGCCCAGCACGACCGCTGGCGCAAGCAGAAAGCGATCACGGACCAACCGGCGCGGATAGATCAGGAAAAGACCGATCATGCCGACGCCGAAGATCAGCGAGCCGGTGGCATTGACGGACGAAAGCGTCCGGAACAGCGGATCGGGCAGCGCCAGTTCCCGCGTGGAGTAGACCGCAGCGGGAAAAGCCGCAATCATCAGACCGGCCCCCGCCAACGCCAGAAGGCGCGCTGCCCAGTCACCCCGACGCAGTACCCATATCCAGACGCCAATCCAGAAACCGGCCAGTCCAACGCTGATCTGCATCCAGAAGGCGACGGGCAAGCTGGTCAGAGGCCGCCGCGCCTCGGGCGTGATCCGGTAGAGGACCGGGGGCGCCACCGCCTCGGATCCATCCTCGCCCGGATCGGCAAGCCGGACCTCGACCGGCCCTTCCAACAGCGCCGCGATCCGGTCCTGACGCGCGAAATATTCCGCCATGGCGGCGGCGTCCGGCAGTGCGTCGGGCTCCTCGATCAGGTCGGTCCCGGTCAAGGTGATCGCGCGCGCGGCATCATCCGTTCCAGCCGGAGCGACGCTCAGGATCCGTGCCGCGGTTGACGGAACCCCGGCGCGCGCCGCCGGGCCTTCGGCCCCGGTCAGCCAGAGCACCCCGGCTTCCGTGGCCTTGGCAACCGGCGGGCTCTGGCTCAGTGACACGCCAAACCACGGTCGGCTGGTCGCGAGGCCCAGCATCCACCCGGCCAGAAGAACGCTCAGGGCGACGGCGGCAAAGAGCGCCAGGCTGGGCGCCAATCGACGCGACAAGGCCGCAAGCCTGCCTGCGGTCAGCATCTTTCGGGTCGGATGCCGGTCTTGTCTCGCTGTCATCATTCCTCGAAATCTAGGGCTCGGAAACCCTGCCGTGACCCCCGGAACAGGGGGTGGAACGCGTAAGCCGACGCAAGGGAACTGGACCATATGTTCTGGCCGGGCACCAGATCCCTTGACCTCTGCCCCCCTGAACGGGGGTGCGCGGGCGCTCAGGCCCCGTACTCTCGCGCCCTGCACAGCATCCGACCAGCCGGGGCCAAAGCGGTGCAGCATCCGATTTTCAATAGGCCGACGAGGGGCCAGACCATGATCCAACAGATACAACACCAGGCTGCGGTCTCAATCCCGCGACCTGTCTCCGCGCTGCCCGCACTGGTTCATCAGGCGCTGCGCGACCTCAAGCCGCTATCCCGGGTGCCCGACGAGCAGATTGCCGCAATCGGCGAGCAATGCGGCACAGCCGAGATCGCGGCGGCAATCGCCTGGCTCGACGCGCTCGCGCGCGACCGGCGCGAGGTGCATGACGCAGACCGCACCGCGTTGACCGAGATCCTCCGGCTACAGGACGTGCTGCACGGGCTTCTCTGCCGGGTACCCTGCCGCCATTTCGAGACTGTCGCTGCTGGGCTGAAGAGCCCCGAATGGCGCACCCGCATCCATGTCGCCATAGCGCTCGACGCGCTGGACCGGCGTGCTGCAATGCCCCATCTGCGCAGGGCGTTGGCACGGGAACAGGACAACCAGGCAGGTCAGGTCATGGCTCTGACATTGGCCCGCGCCGAGAGCGAGGGTGCCTGAAAGCCAACGCAGCCCAGGCCATTCACGCAGGTGTCAAGGCAACTGCCGCGCGAAACCGCCAGGACCTCTGTCACGCCCGCTGTCCAGGTCACGCGGGCGTCTTTGGGACGGACGGAACCTTCGGTGAAACTCTTGACCGATGCGTTTTACATGAAGCCCCAGACCATTTTTCTTTCGGTCACTCTTTGTGTCGCCTCCGTGCCCGCCTTGGCGCAAGTCACCGTGGCCGCCGCGCCCGAAGTCTCGGCCTTGATGGCAGACTGCACGCCGACCGACGCCCGGGGCGCGGCAATTGTCGCCGGGTTGCGCGCCCGGGGCTGGGTCGAGCCCGAGGCGGCCGAGCGGCGCGAGGCCCTGACGACCCTTGCCGCAGCGCATCTCTGGTCGTTCTTGCCGGATCGTCCGGCGGCGGTTCAGATCGAGTTGCTGGGCCAGCTCACCGATGCGGTCGAGCGTGCGCTGCAGGATGGTGGTGCGTTCCTGACCCTTGCCGATGAGCGTGCCTTGGTCCTGTGGGATATCGATAGCCTCTCCTGTCTCTGGGCCGGAAACGCGCACCGTGGATACGCTTGCCGTGCAACTGGGTGGCACGTTTCCGGAAAGTACAGGCACAGTCACGCGGGCGCTGAGCCAGAGCGTCGTGGTCGGTGGACAAAATTGGCGACGCCAGATTGCGGTCGGCCCGCCCCGCTTGCGCCCCAACCATGCGTCAGACGGACTGAGCAGAACTGGCCTGGGCGTTGGTAAGCTGGCAGAAGCGGAACGCGTTCCCCTGAAGATCGCGATGTTCCAGAAAGTTGTAAGGTGGAATCCGGGTTGGGAAACGTGGTCCTTGACAGTCCTTCGAGCCTACGACGCGCATAATTAATCATTTATGCGCATTACCCGTGTGTTTCCCTCCAGACCCCATCAGTCCCGATAAGTTCGCCTTATCGTTTCTCTTGTGACCTTCGCGAATTACACGCAGAATGACGCAATCTGTCCTTGTGGAAACGCCCGTCCATGTCCCCTTCGCGCCCCTCCAGCCGTTCGCACGCAACAAAAAGCAAAGCCATAACGCTCCCCCTGCCCTCTTACGCGCAGCTGTCGGATGCCGATGAAGCGGCGCTGAGCGAACTCTTTCGCAAAGGCACGCCGGCCAATACGCTGCGCGCCTGGGAAAGGGATCTGGCGTATATCGCCGCGTGGAAAATGGCGGTCTTCGGCCGCCCGCTGACGTGGCCCGAAGAGGAAGCCGTCGCCTTGCGCTTTATCCTGCAGCACGCGCAGGATCTGACTGAATCGCCCGGCCCGGCGCAAGATGCCGCGCTGGAGCTGATCGCCATCGGCTTGCGCCGCGAATTGACCGCGCCGGCCCCGGCCACACTGGACCGCCGGATTGCCAGTTGGCAGGCGTTTCACCGCATGCGCAACCTGCCCTCACCCTTCAGCGCACCGTTGGTCAGTCAGGCACGCCAGAAGGCCCGCCGCGCCAATGCCCGGCGCCGGGTGGCGAAATCGGCGCGACCGATCACCCGCGATGTGCTGACCACGCTGTTGGCCACGTGCGACGACAGCCATCGCGGTATCCGCGACCGCGCGATGCTGACGCTGGCCTTTGCCAGCGGCGGGCGGCGCCGGTCCGAGGTGACGGCATTGAACGTCGAGGACATCACGTTGAGTGACTTCGCTGAAAAGGGATTGGTCTGGCTGCGCCTGCTGGAGACCAAAACCACCCGCCCCGGCGACGCGCCGCGCCTGCCGCTCAAAGGCCCCGCCGCGCGGGCGCTCGTGCACTGGCTTGAGGTCACGGCGTTGAAGAAAGGCCCGCTTTTTCGACCGGTCTCTAAATCCGACCGCCCCCTGCCGCGTCGACTTGCCCCCGACGCGCTGCGGGTGATCCTGCGCCACCGTCTGGCCCTTGCGGGTCTGCCGCAAGACTATGCCTCACCGCACGGATTGCGCGCGGGCTTCCTGACACAAGCCGCGCTGGACGGCGCACCGCTGGCCGCCGCGATGAAGCTAAGCCTGCACAAATCCGCCATTCAGGCGCAAAAATACTATGCGGATGTCGAAATCACCGACAATCCGGCCACAGATCTGCTGGGTTCTTGACCGCGTCGATCTCGCAACCGCCTAGACCTAGGCCTTGACCCGCAGCCTTCCCCTACATATCGACGCGCTTACACCGCGAATGGCGGATTATACCGCATTTCAACGGCTTCTGGCCGAGTCTTGAGAGCGAAGCGCATCACAGCGGACGAAAAGAGTCAAAAAACTGTTGTCTGATGATAAGTTGCGTGCGACAAGTTCTCTTGTCGCAAGACTGCGAAATTCCCGCGTTTTAGCGACGAAACAAGAAGGGCCCACCAAGAGGCCCTACAGGCATGAGGGCAGCATGATCGCATCCAGCGACACACAGACGACTGAGTCCATCGCAGCCTCGATCGCCGCGAATGCCGCACGGCTGTCCGAGGCGCTGAACAATCATATGCGCAACAGCTTTCGGCCTGAAAGCCGGAAAACGCTGCGCAAGTTTCAGTCTTCTGAAGTATCGGAGCTGACCGGCATCAGCATGTCGAACCTCAGAACGCGCCATCAGGACGGCGACTTTCCCGAGGTCGAAACCGATTCACGCGGTCGGCGGCTGTATTCTGCCGAAGAGATCGACCAGATCCGTCACGTCATGGCGCGCACCGGCCGCAATGGCGAGACCTACCTGCCCGGCCGCCGCGACGGCGACGCGTTGCAGATCCTGTCGGTGGTGAATTTCAAAGGCGGCTCCAGCAAGACGACCAGCGCCATCCATCTGGCGCAGCGTTATGCCTTGCGCGGCTATCGCGTGCTCGCCATCGACATGGACCCGCAGGCCAGCCTGACCACGATGTTCGGCTATCGCCCCGAGATCGAATTTGCCCAAAGCGGCACGATTTACGATGCGCTGCGCTATGAAGATCCGGTCCCGCTCAGCCAGGTTGTTCGCAAGACGTATTTCCATAACCTCGATCTGGCACCCGCCGGGTTGATGCTGTCGGAGTATGAGACCGAAACGGCCTATGCCCTTCAGCACAAGCTGGACCCGCCCTTCACCCAACGCCTGGCGATTGCCCTCGATGAAGTTGAAGCAAGCTACGACCTTGTGATCATCGACTGCCCGCCACAACTGGGTTTCACCACGATGACCGCATTGCTGGCGTCAACCGGGCTGCTGATCACCGTTGTGCCTAGCATGCTCGACGTTGCCTCGATGGCGCAATTCCTTGAAATGGCTGGGGAAACTGTCCGAACGCTGGAAGAGGCGACCGGGCCGATCGACTGGGCTTTCCTGAAGTTCCTGATCGCGCGCTACGAGCCGACCGATGTACCGCAATCGCAAATGGCCGGTTTCCTGCGCTCGATTCTGCTCGATCAGGTGCTCAATACCCCGATGCTGAAATCGACCGCGATCTCGGATGCCGGGATGACGCAGCAGACGATTTACGAGCTGGAGCCAGCTCAGGTGATCAAGAAGACCCTCGACCGGATCATGGAAAGCGTGAACGGCGTGGCGGACGAGTTCGAGAAGACGATCCAGCTGGCCTGGGGAAGAGAGAGTGACTGATGGCACGCCGTAACCTGTTTCAACCTCCGCCCCCGCCGCCAACCGATGACAGCGAAAAGCCCGACGCCAAGTCGCGCTTTCCCAACACCGGCGCGATGAGTGGCGTGAAGTCCACGCTCAAGGACCTGTCCAGCAACGCTGTGCGCGACATCGCGCCCGAGATGATCGACGACGGCGGCCCCAAGGACCGGCTGACGTTCAACGATGCCGATGTTGCGCTGCTGGCAGACAGCATCCGTCAACACGGCCAGCAAGTGCCCATCATGGTCCGCCCGGTGCCCGAACGGCCCGGGCACTACCGCGTTGTCTATGGCCGTCGGCGTCTGCACGCGCTGCGATTGCTCGGCTTGCCTGCCAAAGCACTGGTGCGCTCGCTCTCGGACGAGCAGGCGGTGCTGGCGCAGGGCCAGGAGAACTCGCAACGGCTGGACCCCAGCTTTATCGAAAAGGCGCTTTTCGCCGCCGAACTGTCCTCGGCGGGCTATGAGCAAGCCGTCATCATGGATGCGCTTGCCGTCGACAAGCCGATGCTGTCGCGCATGAACAAGGTTGCGCGCAGTCTGCCGGCCGAGGTGATCGAACGCATCGGCCCCGCGCATGGTGTCGGCCGTCGCCGCTGGGAAGAACTGGCCGACATCGCCCGCGTACAGGATCTGGACATGCGCGCTGTGGCAGCGGCGGTTGATCTGGATGGCATTCAGGCATCCGATGAACGCTTCGCGCGCCTCAGCGATGCTGCCCTTGCCCAAAGTCGCGCACAGACCCCGCCGCGCCCGCTGGCCACCCCTGCCCTGTCGATCAGTCTGGATGACGGCACGGTTCTGGCCGAGGTGACGGAAACCGCGCGGTCCCTGACCGTCAAGCTCTCGAAATCAGCCTCGCCGGCGTTTGCGCAATGGCTGCGCGACAATGCCGAGGAAGAACTCATGCGGTTGCATGAGGCCTGGCGCGCGTCCCGCGCGTCTGACTGACAACACCCAACCCCCACAGCACAGGAGCACGACCCGCAGCCAGAAAGAGAAAGAGCCCCCCAAGGTCACCCCCGGAGAGCCCAATCTGTACTTTGCACCTTCAGATTTACCAGCTTCTCCCCGCCAGTCAACACCAACCGATTCGGTTGATCGGTAAACTGCGTCTTTTTTTCAAGGACGGCGGGCGACCCGCTATTTCCTGATCAGGTTGCCGTGAAAAAATCATGGCTTTCATTCAAACTGCTGCGGCCCTCGGCCAGCGGCCCGGGATCGGTTTGTCCACGGACAACGCCCTGCCCGAGCGTCACATTGTTGTCGAATTGCTCAGAAGCGCGGCCCCCCTGCTGGGGCTGAAGCCCGCCGTCCTGGCAACACTGGAAGCGATGTTGTCGTGCCTTGCACCCAAACGCACGCATCACACCGTGTTCGCGTCGAACGCCACCCTGGCCTTCCGGCGCAACGGCTTGTCAGACCGCACGATCCGCCGTCACGCCGCGCTCTTGCAAGAGCATGGGCTTTTGCTGCGCCACGACAGCCCCAACAAAAAGCGCTATTCGCGCCACTCCAGCGCCGACGGTGCCACGCTGCGGTTCGGCTTTGACCTGACGCCCCTGTTCGACCGCCTGCACCACATTGCCCAGCTGGCAGCCCAAGCCGAACAACAGCGCGAACGACTGGCCTATCTGCGCTGCATCCTGCGCAGCGCGGCGCAGGATGCCTTGCTTCGCAATGCCGACGACGCTGTCGCTTTGGACAGGCTCAAGGCGCTGCGCCGCAAACTGACCATCGAAGACTGCGAAACCTTGCTGACCGCGCTGGAACCCGTGCCTGCAGAAGGCACTGAAGATCTTGGTCAACAGCCCGCTTTGTCCGCCAGCGACGGTCAATTTGTCCGCCACTATCAGAAGTCAAATAAAGAAATTACTGAAAGAAAGAGCGCTGAGAGCGACGCAAAGCCCGAACGCAGCGCCGACCCTCAAGACCTGAGCGTAAGCGATCTGGTGCAAGCCTGCCCTGAAGCGGCGCAATTCGCACAAACCCCGGTCATAACCACCCATGATGTCGTTACCCATGCCAGAGTTCTTGCCCCCATGCTGGGCATTGACGCCGCAAGCTACCACGCCGCGCAGGACCGCATAGGTCCCTTGGGTGCAGCCGTTACGGTTTGGGCGCTGGTGCAACGGCATGACACGATCAGACGCGTCGGAGCCTATTTCCGGGCGATCACCAGCGGCGCGAAAAGCGACGGCTTCGACCCCTTCTCGCTTGTGCGCCGTATGCTGACCAACGCGGGCGGGGTTAACTGTGCTGCGTGATATTGTCCGCGGACAATGCCTGAGCCAGCTGACCTTTTGCGCGTGCAAAGACGATACGCGGGTGTGCGGTATGGTGGCTCGTTGTCCGTGGACAACAGGAAGCGCCACGTGAACGGCTGTTCATTTGCAGCGAAACATTCTTGAGGAAATCGGATACAGACTTTGCGTCAGGACCATGATGTGCTATCAATAGCCCGTGCTAGGGATGCCACCGAGATTGCGCCCCAACCCCCCCCTTCCCTTTCATTCGCTGCGAAAATTCCGCCTGCCGGAACATAATTCCAATTCGGTTGACCGCCCGAATTGCGCCACGCTACCTGTTGTCCGCGACCAGGGAGGAACCGTATGCGCTGGCTGGATGAACTGATCGACGACACGCCGGGCAGCGATACCGCGATCATCGACCATGATGGCACGACGCTGAGTTATGAAGCCCTTCGTGCCGAGATCACACAGGCCGCGCAACGCCTGACCGTACAGGGTGTCAGCCCCGGTGACCGCGTGTTGATCGTCGCGGAAAACTGCGCGCAACTGGCGATCGCCTTCTTGGCAGCCGTGCGCTTGCGAGCCTGGTGCATTCCGGTGAATGCGCGTGTGACCGCCAACGAGCTTGACGCCATTCGCAGCCATGCGACGCCCCGGGTCACGCTCTTTACCACCGACGTCTCCCCCGACGCACAAACCCATGCCGACCGTCTGGGCGCCACGCCGCTGGCGCCGGGCTGGACTGCACTTACCGACTCGACTGTCGTCCCCGAACCGGTTTTCGACACGCCTGCGCGGCAGGTTGCGGCAATGGTCTACACCTCAGGGACAACCGGGGCACCCAAGGGCGTGATGCTGTCGCACCAAAGCCTTGTCTTCAACGCGACCGTTTCTGCCCGCACCCGGCATTTTGCCCCCGGCGACACGCTGATCCTGACGTTGCCCTGTACGCACATCATGGCGCTGTCCACGTCACTGCTGGCGGGGCTGAGCGGTGGGGCGACGATCCGCTTTCTGGCCCGCTTTACCGTCGACGCACAGCTACGCGCTTTGGCTGAGGGCGGGACGGTCATGTCGGTCGTTCCGCAGATCTTTGACCAGCTGTTGCGCAAGCTGGACGCGGACAACGCCACCCTCACCGCCCCTGGCTTGAGAATGATCGGTTGCGGTGGCGCGCCTCTGGATCCTGCGTTGAAAGCCCGGGTGGAATCGCGCTTTGGCCTGACGTTGCAAAACGGCTATGGGCTGACCGAGGCCGGGCCGGGCGTAACCTCGACGATCTACGGACCGCCGCGCAGGGATGGCTCCATCGGTTACGTTTACCCGGAGTGCGCGGTGCAGATCGATGCGCCGGACGGAGATGGGGCAGGGGAGTTGCTCTTTCGCGGGCCGGGCGTGATGCTGGGTTACTACCGCAACCCGCAGGCGACGGCCGAGGTGATGACCGAGACCGGATACCTGCGCACCGGCGATCTGGCGCGGATAGACCCGGATGGCGCGGTGCATCTTGTCGGGCGGAAGAAAGAACTGATCGTCCGCTCTGGTTTCAACATCTACCCGCCCGAGGTCGAGGCAGCGCTGATGTCCTGTCCGGGCGTGCTGCAAGCCGCCGTGGCGGGGCGCACGCATGCGGGCAATGAAGAGGTGTTGGCCTTTGTCACGACCAATGGCTCGACCGACACCGTCACGATTGCGGCGCATTTGCGCCAGCACCTTGCGCCCTACAAACAACCCCAGCACATCACCATCGTTGCGGCGATGCCGATGACCTCGGCCGGAAAGATCCGCAAACCGACGCTGGTGGAAGGCTTCACGCCCTAGCGTCGGGTGATGATCTTGAAGGTGCCACTGGCGCGGGCGACCAGCACCCCCGTTTCATCGTGGATCTCGCCCTCGGAGAAATAGATCGACTTGCCGCCACCGACGCGCCGCGCCTCGCAAATCAGCCGCGTGCCGCGCGGTTGTGCCAGATAGCTGACGTTCAGGTTCAGCGTGACCGAGGGGCGGAATGTGTCGGGGTTTCCCTCCCAGCAGCCGGACGATCCCAGTGTGGTGTCAAGGATCGAGGCATAGACGCCGCCGTGCGGAATACCCATCGGGTTCAGCAGATGCGGGCCGATGTCCAGCTCGAAGCGTGCATAGCCGTCGGAATAGCCGGTCTTGCGTGCGCCGATCAGGCCCATGAAACCGCGGGCGCTGCTGGGGTAGGGGGAGAGATCGTCAGGCATGGGGCGTGGGTCTCAGGCTAAGGGTCTGGGCCGCGCGCAACAGGCGCGGCGCGTATTGATCGATCAGGGTGTCCGCAGGGTTGAGGAACCCGAACCCGCCAACATTGAGCGCATACTGCGACTGCCCCTGCTCAGGGCGGACGGGCGCAGCGATGCCGTTGATCTCTTTGCGCCATTCCCCGAACGAGGTACAGAACCCATAGCGCGCGAAATCCTCGCGTGCACGGGCCAGCCCGTTTTTCAGCCGCGCGTGGTCCGCGACATCAGCGCGGCGCAGCGCGTCGTCGAGCAGTGACTCCTGTTTGTCCACGGACAATCCCATCAGGCTGGCACGTCCGATCGAACTGTGAAACAGCGGCACCTGCGCGCCCAGATGAAAGATCATCGATACCGAATTCGGCGAACGGTGGGTGGCCAGATAGACCACCGACTGCCCAAAGCGTTCCCCCAGGGCGGCGGCTACGTTGGGGTTGTCTCCGCGGCAGATGTCGGCCAGTTCCAGTTGCGCGCGGTCTTTCAGCTCCATCCCGGCAAGCACGCCGTGACCCAGTGTCAGCACGCCGGGGCCAAGCCGATAAGCGCCGCCCGGTTCGGCTTGCACCAGATAGCCCAGCTTGCACAGCGTGTAGGTCAGCCGCGTCACCGTCGCTTTGGGCAGGCCGGTGCGGCTGGCGAAGCTCTGGTTGGACAGCGTGATCTCATTCGGGCGGAAGGCCCGCAGCAGGGCCAGCCCGCGCGACAGGGCGACGACAAACTTGGGGTCGCTGGCGTCGTCCATCGGATCGTCTTCAGGATCGGTCACGCGGCCTCCGGTGTTGTTTCGCATAGCAGAATAGCGTTCCGTTTAGCGGGACGCAATGTCGGCGCTGTGGGTGTCGTCACCGCGCATCCGGATCGTCAGGTTCTCGCGCCCGACCCACTCCCCGCAGTGGTCACAGGCGTAGCGCGCGCGCAAGATGGCACCGCAGGCGTGGACGCGCAGATCGGGGGAGGGTGGCCATCGTTGCACCAGCGGTCGCCCCAATCGGCAATAGCCAGCAGCAGCGGGTAGAAGCCTTCGGCGCGCGGCAGGACCGAGTAGAGCAGCTTGCGGCCCTGCGCCACTTCGGCCACCAGTCCCAGTTCCTTGAGCTTGTCCAGCCTGTCGCGCACCACACTGGTTCCCAGTGCCAGTTCCTGCACGATGGCGAGCATGTGGCGCGGGCCCTGAAACAGCAGATAGAGGATCTCGTTGCAGGGCAGATCGCCGACCAGCGAGGCCGCCACCGTCCCCGCCTCTTGCGACGTGGCGGCGGTAAAGCTGGCATCATTGCGCCGGGCAAGGCGCGGGCGCGGCTCGGCCTCGACCTGTTCGGGCTGGGTACGGTGGATGGCGACGGTGCCGCTGGTCGCTGGCGCGCGGCACTCAGAGCAACGCCATGTCGCGCCGATGACGTGGCCGCAGCCTTTATGCACGATATCGAAGGGCAGGATATCTGCGCCGCCGGGATTGGCCTGATGCCACAGCCAGATCGCATACATCGCGTCCTGCAAGTCCAGCGCCTTGGCGGTGGGGGCATAATCCAGCGTCGCCTGACCGGGGCCGATGAAGCGGCGGTACATCATCTGCTCGCGGCACAGATGCGCCAGCCGCAGGGACAGGGTCTGCCGGGGGATATTCAACGCGCGCTGAAACGCGCTGAAGCGGCGCGTGCCGTTGAACGCTTCCTTCAGGATCAGCATCGTCCACGGATCGCCCAGTACCCGCAACGCCCTGAGCAGAGCCGTTGCGGGCGGGCCGCTGGGTTCGGGGGCAGGGGGGCAACATCCACGGGCCGCATCCTTTTCGCGCGACCCAAGCACGGCGCGTCCGCGATGGCAACCAGTCCCCCTGATCCGTGCTCAGTCACGCCAGATGTCAGCCCCGTCGATCCATGTTGTGTGGAACCCGATGGTGATGCGGCGGGGGATCTTTACCTTGGCAATGGGTTTGGTGATGTCATCAGCGTCGAAGATCAGACAGGCCGAGGACCAGTCGTTGGAATCGGTTATGAAGGTCACCGGATACGCCTTGCCGTCTTTGCCAGCACCCCGTGCCGGCGCAACCGGCGCTTCGGACCCATAGACCCCCTCGCCATAGCTGTATTCCTGCGTCGCCCCGGTTTCGAGGTCATAGCGCACCATGCCGTTGAAGGTCTGGCAACGGCCCTCAAGCGAGCCTTCCTGCGGAATCGGGATCAGCTGGTTGAAGGAGTAGCGCGTCTTGTGGCCGACAGCGTTGGCGTTGACGGTCGGGAATTCGGTGTTGCGGTCGTCCATCGCGCCTTCGCTCACGGCGCCGGTTCTGGTGTTAAAGCTCCAGCGGTACAGGATATGCGTGCGGCGACGGTAGGACATCATCGACGCAAGGTGATGGTCGGCGGGGTCTTTCACTGGCATGGGATCTTCCTGACGGCAGCCGATCATGTGGACCCAGTCGCCCTCTTCCCAGCTGTTGGCGATGTGCAGGATGTAGCATGGCTCGGCCTCGAACCACTGCACTTTGGTCGAGCGGCCAAAGCGGTCGATCAGGCCAAAGCGCGCAGGCTGGTCGCGGTGAAAGCCCATGATCCGGCGACCGTGTTTCTTCAGCAGCTCGGCGTCATGGTAGAAGGGCAGATCGTGCAGGATCGCGTAATTCTCGGTCAGGCCCATGTCATGCGGCGAACGTGGCCCGGCCAGGTCAATGTCGATATCGAACTTCAGCGAGCCATCGGCATTGGCCATTCCATAGGACATATAGGGCGGCTCGTCCTGATAGTTGAAGAAGAACATCTCTTTGGTGAACGGGTCAGTCTTTGAATGCGCCGACACCGAATGGTGCAGCTTGCCGCCCAGCGTCTCGCGCCCCACGGTTTCCAGCGTCAGCGGATCGACCTTGTAGGGATCGCCGGACATGTACCAAAGCGACAGGATGTTGCCGTTGAAAAAGATCACATCGGTGTTCGAAACGTCCTTGATCGGCGAGCCGGGCAGGCGGAAATCATAGGGCCCCGCCAGCCCCGGCCAGATCGCCTTGCCCGCCTTGTCTTCAACCAGAAACGCGCCGTTGCGCAGGTATTTCTGTTTGAACGTCGCCTTGCCGTCGCGAAAGTAGATCGCCCGCAGCTGCGCGTCGCCATCGTAGTAGTGGTACTTGCTGTTGACCGGCTCGAACCGCTGCGAGGGGCCGTTCATCACATAGGCGCCGTTCAGATCGGGAGGAATTTCGCCCTCGACCTCAAGATCCTCGGCCTCGTACTCGATGTCCGTCGGGGCGAAGGCGCCGTGCAGGTAGGGGTGGTCATAGTGCCAGATCCAGTCGGGCGCATCGGGCGGCGGGGTGCCATCAGGAGCGTACATGCGCACATTCGCGGTGGTGACGGCGAGATCGGGCTCGTGGGACATGGGGCGCTCCAATGTTTACTTAACTAGACCGATATTGCGGCAATGACGCAGAGAGTCAAGAAATTCGTCACACAACTAGACCGTAATCGACCAGTTCGGCCGCGATTTACGGGTATGTGCACGGATCTGGCTGGCGGGTCGGCTGATTTCCCGCGTTTCTGTTCCGTAAAGCAAAACATCATTTTGAAATTATGGATTCTTGCTTGACCGATCCGCGATTATTGGTCTAGCAATACAGACAACGGGAGGAAATCGACAATGCTGCAACTGGTCTGCTTGCCGGGACTGCTGTGCGACGCGGGGATCTTTGCGCCGGTTCTGGCGGATCTGGGCATGTCTGCGCAGTCGCTGGACCTGCCTGCCCTTGAGTCGTTCGAGGCGCTGGTCGAGCAGATCAGCGCGCAGCTGCCCGAGCAGGCTTTGTTGGTGGGTATGTCGATGGGGAGCTATCTGGCGCTGGCCGTGGCGCGGCGTGCCCCTGAGCGGGTGAGGGGGCTGGTGTTGATCGGCACCAACGCTGCCGCCGATACCCCCGCGGCGCTGCCGTGCGCGGCAAGGTCGCCGCCTGGGCCGCACGCGAGGGGATCGACGCGCTGGCGGCATCCATCGCGGATGGCATGCTCTCAACCGCCCGGCGTGACGACGCAAACCTGCGCGGGGCGATCCTGCGGATGGCGCAGGGGCAGGGGATCGCCACCTTCACCGCGCATCAGACCGCGCTCGCCGCGCGCCCCGACCAAACCGCCTCGCTGCACAGTATCGCCTGTCCCGTTCTGGTGCTCACCGGGGCCGAGGATACCGTCACCCCGCCCGACGCCGGGCGCGCGGTGGCCGAGGGCGTGGCCGATGGCCATTTCGTCTTGCTCGACGGGATCGGCCATATGCCGGTGCTCGAGCGCCCCGATCTTGTGGCGCAGCACATCCGCGCCTTTCTCACGACCCGACTGCCGCAGGAGGAACGCGCGCAATGACTTTGAAAGACCGGCTCGCCGCGCTGCGTGTTCCCGCTTTCGCGGCCCCGATGTTTCTGGTTTCCAACCCCGATCTGGTGGTCGCCTGCTGCAAGGCGGGCATCGTCGGCAGCTTTCCGGCCCCCAACCTGCGCACCAGCGAAGAGCTGGGCGTCTGGTTGGGCGAGATCCGCAGCCGCGTGAGCGATGCCGACGCGCCTTGGGCGCTGAACCTTGTCACCCATTCCACCAGCCCCCGCCTGCCGGGCGATCTGGCGCAGGTCGCCGCCCACCAGCCGCCCATCGTCATCACCGCCCTGGGCAGCCCCAAGCCGGTGATCCCCACGGTTCACGCCTATGGCGGGCTTGTCTTTGCCGATGTCATCTCGGTCGAGCTGGCGCGCAAGGCGGCGGATGCGGGGGCGGACGGGCTGGTGCTGGTCTGTTCCGGGGCAGGGGGCCACACCGGCGATCTCAGCCCGATGGTGTTTGTCGAACGGGTGCGGCAGTTCTTTGATGGCTACATCGCGCTGGCAGGGGCGATCAACACCGGCGACGCGCTGCTGGCGGCGCAGGTCCTGGGCGCTGATTTCGGTTATCTGGGCACGACGTTTCTGGCGGCAGAGGAAAACACCGCGTCCGCTGAGTATCGCCAGATGTGCATCGACTGTTCGGCAACTGACCTTCTGGTCTCACGCGCCTTCACCGGCGCGCGCGCCTCGATGCTCAAGCCGTCGATGGTCGCCAAGGGGCTGGACCCGGCCGAACTGGAGTTCAAGGTCGCCAAGCTGAACTTCACCGGCCGCAAGGACGAGGCGGTCAAGCCGTGGTCCGGCATCTGGGGCGCGGGGCAGGGGGTTGGCCGCATCGAACGCGTCGAGCCCGCCGCCGTCATCATCGACCGGCTGGTCGCGGAATATGACGCCGCGCGCGCCCGCACGCGGGAGCTGTGCGCATGAGCGTCTTTTCCGCCGCCGACCGCGCACGCTTCCGGGCCGAGGGGCATTGGGGCGACGTGACCCTGCCCGCGATGTTCGCGGCCACCTGCGCGCGGGTGCCTGACCGACTGGGGCTGGTCGATGCCCCCAACCGCGCCGAGATCTTCGAGGGCGCGCCCAAGCGCCTGACCTACGCGCAGATGCAGGTTGAGGTCGACCGCTATGCCGCCATCCTGCAGGCGCGCGGTATCGGCCCCGGCTCGCTGGTGGCGACGCAGTTGCCCAATATCGCTGAACTGGTGCTGCTCTATCTGGCGATCTCGCAGGTCGGCGCGGTGCTCAGTCCGATCTCGATGGCCTACCGGTCCGCCGAACTGCGCGACCTGTCGCAGGTTGCCGAATTCGATGCCTATATCTCGGTCGGCCAGCTGCGCGGTCAGGCATTTTACGCCGAGCGTCTGGATGCGCTGCCCGATCATGTGCAGCGGTTGGGTTTGGGCGAGGGCTTGCCCGAGGGCGTCTTCCGGCTGGACACGGCAGACGCGGGCGATTCCGCCCCGGTGCCGCTGGATGCCGATGACCTCTACGCCGTCTTCTGGACCTCGGGCACCGAGGGCATCCCGAAAGCGGTTCCCAAGACCCATAACAACCTGATGTCCAGTTCCTTGGGTGCTTGGCGGCTGCTGGGTCTGCCCGACGGGGCCAATGTGCTGGCGCCGTTCCCCTTTGTGAATGCCGCGGCTGTCGGCGGTCTGATGATGTGCTGGATGCGCACGGCGGGTGCCATGATCCTGCATCATCCGTTCGATGTGACCGTCTTCCTGACCCAGCTGAAGACCGAAGACATCACCTACACGATGGTCGCGCCCACCGTGCTGGTCTATCTGCGCGAGCAGGCGCAAGACCCCGATCTGCACCCGGCGCTGAACCGGCTGCAGGCCATCGGCACCGGCTCGGCCCCGCCCGATCCTGAGGTTTTCGTATTCTTTCAGGACCGCTTTGCCATTCCGGTGGTCAATTTCTTTGGCTCGAACGAGGGTGCGCAGATGTGTTCCTCGCAAGAGCGCATCCCCGATCCCCGCCAGCGCGCCAGCTTCTTTCCGCGCGACGGGGATGAGGCATGGAAGCCCGCGCTGCGCACCGCCAATGGCGGCACGTTCAAGCTGGTCGATCCGGCGACAGGCGCTACGGTCAGCGAGCCGGGAGCCTTGGGTGAGATGTATATTCAGGGGCCGACCCTGCTGCCCGGCTACTATTCTCGCAATGGCATCGACCGCAGCAAGTTCACCGCCGATGGCTACCTGCCCACCGGCGATCTGTTCCAGATCTCGGATTGTGGCTCGCTGATCCGCTTCCACGCCCGTTCGCGTGAGCTGATCGTGCGCGGCGGGATGAAGATTTCGCCGGTCGAGCTGGACAACGTGCTGTCGGCACTCCCCGGCGTGCGCGAGGTGGCCGTCGCCGCCTACGCTGACCCGCAGATGGGCGAAAAGGTCTGCCTGTTCGCGGTGATGACCCCCGGTCACACGCTGGACCTGCCCGCCGTGACCGCGTTTTGCGACCGCGCCGGGCTGGCCAAGTTCAAATGGCCCGAAAGGCTGGTATTGCGCGACGCCCTGCCGCGCACGCCGCTGGCCAAACTCGACCGCAAGGTGCTGGCCAAGTGGCTGGCGCAACAAGGAGACATCCATGCCTGAGCCCGTCTACATCCTTGGGGGAGCGCAAACCGACTTTGCCCGCAACTGGGCCCGCGAAGGGTTGGGCATCGACGCGATGATGCGCGAGACGCTGTTCGAAGGGCTGCAAAACGCCCGTCTGGAACCGCGCGATCTGCAATCGGTGCATGTCGGCAACTTCGTGGCCGAGCTGTTCTGCGGGCAAGGGCAACTGGGCGGTATGATCGCCTCGCTGCACCCCGATCTTTCGGGCATTCCCACCCAGCGGCATGAGGCCGCCTGCGCCTCGGGCTCGATGGCGATGCTGGCGGCGGCGGCGGAAATCGAGGCCGGGCGTTATGATCTGGTCGCGGTGCTGGGCGTCGAATACATGCGCAACGTGCCCGGCCAGCGCGCCGCCGAGCATCTGGGCGCGGCGGCATGGGCCGGCAAGGAATGGACTGACGCGACCTATGTCTGGCCCGCCGCCTTCGCCGATCTGATCGAGGCCTATTCCGAGAAATACGGCCGCGTGACCTATGACCATCTGGGCGAGATCGCGCGCATCAACTACGCCAACGGCAAGCGCAATCCCTATGCCCAGACCCGCAAATGGGAATTCACCGAGGCCAGCTTCAAGGAAGACGACACCGCCAACCCGGTGATCGAAGGCCGCGTGCGCCGCAACGATTGCGGGCAGGTGACGGATGGGGCGGCGGTGGTGTTTCTGGCCTCGGCCAGCCGCGCGGCAGAATACGCCAAAGAGCGCGGGCTGAAACTGTCCGACCTTGCGAAAATCGACGGCTGGGGCCACCGCACCGCGCCGATGATGCTGTCCGAAAAGCTGGCGGAAAGCCGCAATGACCGCTTTGTGCTGCCGCAGGTGAACAAGGCGATCCGCGAAAGTTTCACGCGGGCGGGTATCGATAGCCCGTTCCAGCTGGACGCGATTGAGACCCATGATTGCTTTGCGATGACCGAATATGCGGCCATCGACAGCTATGAAATCACCGCCCCCGGCGAAAGCTGGAAAGCGGTTGAAGAGGGCGTCATCGCGCCCGGCGGTCGGCTGCCGATCAACCCCTCGGGCGGGTTGATCGGGCTGGGGCACCCGGTCGGTGCGACCGGGGTGCGGATGATGCTCGACGGCTACAAGCAGGTCACCGGCCAGGCAGGGGAGTGTCAGGTCGAGGGCGCGCAGCGCGTCGGGCTGCTGAATATCGGCGGATCAACCACCACCATCGCGTCGTTCGTCGTGGGACGGGGAGCATAACCCCGCGCACGATCCATCACTTTGACACCAGGGAGGAAACCAATGTTGAAGAAAAACCTGACCGGCGCTGCCGCCGGAGTGGCGCTTGGCCTTATGGGCTCGGTTGCCGGGGCCCGCGATCTGGCCTTTGCCGTGTTCGTCCCCGCCGCCTCGCCCAGCGTGCAAAGCATCTACCAGCCGTGGGTTGACTGGTTCAATGCCGAGGCTGCTGCCGATGACGTCGAGATCACCCTCTACGCAGGCGGCACGCTGGGGCGCAACCCGCTGGCGCAGGCGCAGATGGTCGCCGATGGCGTCGCCGATCTGGCGCTGACCGTGCCGTCCTACACGCCGGGCGTGTTCCCCGATTTCGACATGTTCGAACTGCCGGGCTTTGCCAACAACACCCGCGAAGGCTCGCTGGCCGCTCTGGAGCTGCACCAAGAGGGGCTGCTTCACGGGTATGAGAATTACTACGTCGCCGCGATGTACACCTCGGGCGCGTATATGATCCACACCCGCGAGCCGATCGAGAGCGTCAGCAACCTGAACGGCACCCGCCTGCGCGTCGCGGGTCAGATCCAGACGGCGGTGGTCGAAGCCCTCGGCGGCGTGCCACAAAACATGAGCGCCGGTGAGATGGCCGAGAACATCGACCGGGGCCTGATTGACGGCGCGATGACCGATGCCTCGGTCGCCCGCACCTTCCGCGTCGCCGATGTGGCGCCGAACCACTATGACGCCAATCTGGGCGTGCTGGTCTTCACCATCGTGATGAACCGGGGCGTCTATGACTCGCTGCCCGACCGCGTCAAGGATCTGCTGGCGCAAAGCGGCCAGTTCATCGCCGACCGCCAGATCGAGAGCTATGGTCCGGCGATCGAGACCAACATGCAGGCGTGGGAAGCCGACGCGGCGCATACGCTGGTGATCCCCACCGACGCCGAGCGGGCCGAGATTGCTGCCCGCGTGCAGCCGGTCATCGATCAGGTTGCCGCCGCTGCGACCCCCGGTCTGATCGAAGCGTATGAGGCCAAGCTGGAAGACATCCGCAGCCGCTGATCGCGAAACGGGGCCGGAACACACCCCGGCCCCACCCCTGTCGCCAGCCCCATTCCTTTCGCCAGCGGAGGCGCGCCTTGCAACGCATCGAACGGCATTTCCTTTTCCTGACCCGGGCCGCCGCCATTCTCGGCGTGTTCTTCCTGTTGCTGGTCGCGGGTCTGTCCGTCGTGGACATCCTTGTGCGTGAAGCCACCGGTCGCCCGATCCGGGGGGCGGCGGACATCGCCAGTCTGCTCACCATCATCATCATAGCCGCGTGTTTTCCGGCCGGGCTGCTTGAGCGCCGCCAGATCAAGGTGACCTTTCTGGGCGCGATGATGCCGCCGATGGTAAACCGCGCGCTTGAGGTCTTCGGCGCGCTGATGACCGCGCTGATGTTTCTGGCCATCGCCTATTACGTCACGCTCCACGCGCAGCGGGTCTCCGCCAGCGCCGAATATTCGATGGTGCTGAACATGCCCATCGCGCCGTGGTGGTGGGTTGCCACCGCGTGCTTCTGGCTCTGCGTTCCGGCGCAGTTTTTCGTCACGGTTGCCGAGATCCTCGGCCACCCCGCGCAGGAACATGAGGCCTGATATGGAACCGTACACCATTGGCCTGATCGGCATGGGGGTGATGCTGCTCCTGATCCTGCTGCACGTCCCGATCGGCGTCGCCATGGGCGTCGCCGGGGTTGCAACCTTCGGCATGATCCGGGGCAACCTGACCCCCGCGCTGACCCTGTTCGGGGTTGAGACGGTCAGCAAGGTCGGCAGCTCGGAACTGGCGGTGATCCCGCTGTTCCTGCTGATGGGGAGTTTCGCCACCGTCGGCGGCCTGTCGGCGGATCTTTATCGCATCGCCTATGCGCTGATCGGCCATATCCGCGGCGGTCTGGCCGTGGCGACGATTGGCGGCTGCGCCGGGTTTGGCGCGATCTGCGGCTCATCCGTGGCGACGGCCAGCACCATGACCCGCATCGCCCTGCCCGAGATGATGAAGCGCAACTATTCCGAACGCCTCGCCACCGGGTCCATCGCTGCAGGCGGCACCCTGGGGATGCTGATCCCGCCGTCGATCATTCTGGTGCTCTACGGCGTGCTGACCGAACAGTTCGTCAAGACGCTGTTCGTCGCCGCGCTGATCCCTGCCGTGCTGGCCGTGGCGCTGCATGTGATCACCATCCTGATCCTTGTGCGCCGCAATCCGGATCTGGCCTCGACTGGCGAGCGACAGCCGTGGTCCGAACTGGGCCGCGCGCTGCGTAGTGGCTGGACGGCGGTTGCATTGATGATCGTGGTGACGGGCGGGATCTATGCCGGGATCTTCTCGGTCAACGAATCCGCCGCCGTGGGCGCATTTCTGGCGTTTCTGATCGCGCTCTTCCGGGGTCGCCTGACGCTCAAGGGCTTCTGGAGCGCCCTGCAGGAAACTGCCGCGACGACGCCGATGATCTACCTGATGACCATCGGGGCCTCGATCTTTACCTACGCGGTCACCATTTCCGGCCTGCCGGAAATGCTGGTCGACGGCATCCGCGACACGGGCCTGCCGGGCATCTGGGTCGTGGTGCTTCTGATGATCATGTACCTGATCCTCGGCTCGATCTTCGAGACGATCTCGTCGATGGTGATCACCATCCCCTTCGTCTTCCCGCTGATCCTGAGCTATGGCTATGACCCGATCTGGTGGGGCGTGCTGACGGTGATGGTGATCGAGATCGGCATGATCACCCCGCCGATTGGCATGAATGTCTTCGTCATGAAGGCGATGTTACCCAAGACCAAGCTGTCGACGATCTATGCCGGGGTGGCACCGTTCATCGTGGCCGACATACTGCGGCTGGCGATCCTTGTCGCCTTTCCGGCCCTGTCGCTGTTTTTGGTAAACATGTTCAACCTGCCGCGCTGAGGAGCGCGGCGGCGATGCTGTGCCAAGGGTGCGATCCGGGGGAATAAGCCGGTTTATATGTCTCGTCGCTCATAATTTTCATGAGAATTTATGCGCTTCGTTCATATTGACCGCATCCCCTGCGTCGCCCATCTTCCCGCGCAGACGCAAGGCCGCACCCGTGCGCGCCTGACCTGCATTCCCGCAGCACCCTGTTTTTCGCCCTGACGCTCTGACGGCGGGGCGCATGTTCGCACAAGGCATCGCCATGACCCAGTCTTCCCTCGCCAATCCCCGCCGCGCCCCGCATCGCGCTGACCATGTCGGCTCGCTTTTGCGCCCGGCCGCCGTGCAGCAGGCCCGGTCCGCCAACCTCCCCGCCGCTGAGTTGCGCGCGATCGAGGATCAGGGCATCCGCGAATTGGTCGATCTGCAAAAGTCCACCGGCCTCAAGGTTTTCACCGATGGCGAGGCGCGCCGCGCCTTCTGGCACTATGATTTCATGGGCCTGCTGACCGGACTGGACATGAAAACCTCGACCCGCTCGCTCGACTTCAAGACCGAGCACAAGACCCCACCGATCGAAGCCCACCTGACCGGCCCGCTGGATTTCCCGGCGGATCACCCGATGCTGGAGCATTTCACCTTCCTCAACGGGTTGCTGACGCCCGCTGACGGTATCGCGAAAATCTCGATCCCCGGACCCTCGGCCTGCCATTTCCGCATGGAGCCCGAGAACATCGACTACGCGCCCTACCGCGATGAGGCGCTGATGGTTCACGATATCGCCAAGACCTACAAGAAAGCCGTGCAGGCGTTCTATGACGCGGGTTGCCGGTATCTGCAGCTGGATGACATCTTCTTCGCCTATCTCAATGACCCCAAACAGCGTGAAATGCGGCGGGCCAAGGGCCAAGACCCCGACAAGCTGATCGAGACCTACGCCTGGATGCTGGAAGAGGCGATCAAGGACCGGCCCGCCGATATGGTGATCGGGATGCACATGTGCCGGGGCAACTTCCGCTCGTCGCATGTGGCCGAGGGTGGCTATGATCTGGCCGCCGACGCGATCTTCAACCGCACCTCGGTGGATGTGTATTTCATGGAATATGACACCGACCGCGCTGGCGGGCTGGAACCGCTCAAGCTTCTGCCCAAAGGGCACAAGCGGGTGATGGCCGGGTTCATCACCACCAAGACAGGCGAGCTGGAAAGCGCGGACTGGCTGAAGTCCAAGTTCGACGAGGCATCGAAATACGTCGATCTGGATCAGCTGGGCATCGCACCGCAATGCGGCTTCGCGTCGACCGAGCATGGCAATGCGATCACCGAGGACGACGAAAAGCGCAAGCTGGAACTGGTCGTGCAGACCGCGCAGGCGATCTGGGGCGAAAACTGATCCCATCCGCAGGTGCTTTGAAAGGCGAGCCCAGAACGGGCTCGCCTTTTTGCATTCCAGCGGGGGCGACGGCGGACAGGTGCTGCGGCGGGTTGTATCCGTCGGCGTCCTGAGTGCGCGAGACGTCGGCACCGAACCCGACAGGCGCGGGGTGCCCGGCTTTCGGCGGTTGCAATCCGCGCGGCCGGATGGGGCTTTCGCGCAACACCGCATCCGGCGCACCGCACGCCAAGGCTTGACCCCCGTCCCGCCGGTCCTATCCGCGCGGCAGCTAGGCTTCGTGCGAAACCCCGCCAGGACTCACTTCAGTGTCGGGGAACGCATGAAATTTTCCACCCTTTCCGCTTTCGCGCTGTGTGCCGGTCTTGGCACACCGCTTGCCGCGCAGACCACCGGTCCGGTCCAGCCGGGAACAACCTTTCTGGGTACAATCCGCATCGACAGCCGCGAGGCGCAGGCGGTGCTGGGCAATTCCGAGATCACGCAAGACGAGATCGAGGCGCTCAACGCCGATTCGATCCGCGATGTCTTTGCCGGGCAGTCGGCGATTCAGGCCAGTGGCGGTGCGTCGATTGCGACGAATGTCTTCGTCAACGGGCTGGAGGAAAGCCTGCTTGCCGTCACCATCGACGGTGCGCGGCAGAACAAATCGCCGTTCCACCATTCGGGCAACGTGCTGATCGACCCCGCGCTACTGCGCCGGGTCGAGATCAGCGCGGGGCTTGCCCCCGCCGATGCCGGGGCCAATGCCACGGGCGGGTTGATCGCCTATGAGTTTGCCGATGCCAGCGACCTTCTGGCCCCCGGCCAGACCTTCGGCGGCCGCTTCACGCTGGGTGCGGGGACGAACGGCGCGGGCCTCCGTGCGGGTCTGACGGTCTACGGACTGGCGGGGCGGCTGGAATACCTGCTGAGCGCGACGCGGCAATCGGGCGATCACTATGAGGACGGGTCGGGCACCCCGGTTCTGGGCACCGAGCCCGAACTGCGCAATTTCATGGCACGCTTTGGCTACACCACCGATGCCGGCAGCCGCCTGCGTTTCGCGGCTTCGCAGACCGAGGATACCGGCGAGCGTCTGGCGCAGGCCGGACCGGGCGGGCTGTTGTTCATCCGTCCCGATTTCGCTGGCGTGGTCGGTCGCCCCAGCGTGCTGGTGACTCCCTATTCGGGGCGCAGTTCGTACACGCTGACGTGGGAAGGGGCCGAGGATGGCACGTATGACCCCGAAGTGCAGCTGAGCTATAACCAGCAGCAGCTCGACGGCATCGGCATCTGGGGCGAGAACACCAGTTTCAGTGGTTATGCTGAAAACGTCTTCCACCTGCCCAACGGCACCGTGACGGCGGGCGTCGATTTCTTCCATGAGCGGGCGACTGGGTTTGGCCGGGGCACAGGCGCGTTCGGCGACAGCGGGACCGAGCGTTTGTCGAGCATCGGGCTTTATACCCAATCGCGTCAGGATCTGAGCGAGCGCCTGTCGGTTTCCTATGGCGCGCGCTATGACTGGCAGCGCTTCACTGGGGCCGATGGCTCGGGGTTCCGCGACAGCGGTGCCAGCGTCAACGCGTCGCTCGATTACATCCTCACCGACACGCTGACCTTCAACGCGGGTGCAGCCTCGACCTTTGGCGGGTTCGAGCTGGGCGAGGCTGCGCTGATCAACTTCGGCGGGGCGTGGGATTACACCGGCTTTCGCGCCTCGCGATCGCGCGCCGCACGGATCGGTCTGCGCTATCAACAGGGGCGCTGGACCGCGTCGGGCGCGCTGTTTTACACCGAAATCAACGATATCGCCGCTGTGCTGCCGGAAGCGGGTGCCCGGGGTCAATTGACGGATGTGGTCAGCCAGGGGATCGACACCTCGTTCGGCTACGAGGGTGATCGCTTCTATGCGCGGGTGAACCTGACCTATGCCGATGTTCAGGCCAACGGCAGCGACATCGCCACGACCGCCTATTATCTGGGCCGCCCGGTGGGCAGCCTTGCCGGGCTCGAGCTGGGGTATACGCTGAATGACCAGTGGACGGTCGGCGGCTCGGCTCAGGTCGCGTTCGAGAACGCGCTCGAGACCGTGACCCTGCCCAGCTATGAGGTGGTCAACCTCTTCGCGACATGGCGTCCGGCGCAGTTCAGTGGGTTGCAGGTGCGTTTCGATGTCGAAAACCTGTTCAACCGCACCTATGCCAGCCGCTCATCGGACGGGATCGGCCTGCCGAACGTGGTGCCGCTGACCGAACCGGGGCGCACCTTCCGCCTTACCGCCGCACTGGAATTCTGATGCCGCGCGGGGATGGGCATGCCGCCTTTCCCCGCCTTGCCCTGCCTTGTTGGAGACCCGAAATGTTGCGTATTCTCACCCTTGCGACCGTTGCGCTGACTGGCTCCGCCGCCCTCGCGCAGACGGTTACCGTGCAGACCGCCGGTGGACCTGTCGAGGTCGCCACGAACCCCGACCGCGTGGTCGCGCTGGACCTTGCCGCCATCGACACCCTGCACGCCCTGGGCGTGTCGCTTGACGGCGTGCCCGATTTCACCCCGCCCGCCTATCTGCGCGCGGCGATGGCGGATGTGCCCACCGTCGGCACCCTGTTCGAGCCGGATTTCGAGGCGCTGGCCTCCATGGCCCCCGATCTGATCATCGCCGGTGGCCGCTCGCAGGCGCGGGTCGCGCCGCTGTCGCGCGTCGCGCCCACGCTGGACATGACGATCACCGGGGCCGATGTGCTGACGCAGGCGCAGGACCGGCTTGCCGCGTACGGCGCGCTCTTCTCGCACGAAGCGCAGGCCGCGTCTCTGGCCGAGGCGCTGAGTGCCGACCTCGACACCGCCCGCGCCGCCGTTGCGGGCAAAGGCGCGGCGCTGATCCTGATGACCAATGGCGGCACCGTGTCGGCTTACGGCGATGACAGCCGCTTTGGCTGGATCCACACCGCCACCGGGCTGCCCGAAGCCTATCCTGCGATCACTGCCGAAAACCACGGCGAGGCGGTCTCGTTCGAATTCATCGCCGAGGTCAATCCCGACTGGTTGCTGGTCATCGACCGGGGTGCGGCCATCGGGCAGGCGGGCGAAGCCGCCGCCGCCACGCTGGACAACCCGCTGGTGATGGGCACCACGGCAGGGCAGCGCGGGCAGATTGTCTATCTCGACAGCGCCGCGCTGTATCTGGCGGCGGGCGGGGTGCAGGCGACGCGGCTGATCCTGAACCAGCTGACCGACGCCTTCACCGCCGCAGGCGACTGACCCCGTGCCCCGTCTGGCCCTGATCTGCCTTGGGCTGGGGCTGATGGCGCTTGTCAGCCTGTGCCTTGGCGCGACCAACCTGTTTTCCGGTCCGCTCGACAGCGGGATGGTGCTGGCTGTCAGCCGCCTGCCGCGCACGCTGGCGGCGATGCTGGCCGGGGCAGGTTTGGCGCTGGCCGGGGTGGTGATCCAGCAAACGGTGCAGAACCGGCTGGTAGAGCCGGGCCTGACCGGCACACCCGAAGCGGCAATGCTGGGGCTGCTGGCGGTAACGCTTTGGGCACCCGGCGCGGCGGTCGGGGTCAAGATGGGCATCGCGGCGCTGGCCGCACTGGTCGGCACGGCGGGGTTCTTCGCCCTGTCGCGCCATGTCCCGCGGCGCGACCCGATGCTGCTGCCGCTGGTCGGGCTGATCTATGCGGGCATTCTGGGTGCCGCGGCGCTGGGGCTGGCCTGGGCGACGGACCTTTTGCAATACGTGTCGATCTGGCGCTCGGGCGATTTTTCCGGCGTGCTGCGCGGGCGGTACGAGCTGTTGTGGATCATCGCCGGGCTGGCCCTGGTGCTCTATGTGCTGGCCGACCGCATCACCTTGCTGGGGTTGGGCGAAGCACAGGCCCGCGCACTGGGGCTGAACTGGCGGCAGACGGTGTTGCTGGGGCTGGGCATCGTCGCGCTGGCGACGGCGGTGATCGTGGTGACGGTGGGGGCGATGCCTTTTGTCGGGCTGGTTGTGCCCAACATCGTCTCGCGGCTGTGGGGGGACAATCTGCGGCGCAACCTGCCCCTGATCGCGGCAATGGGCGCGGGGTTTGTGCTGGGCGCGGATATTCTGGGCCGCGTGCTGCGCTGGCCGTATGAGATCCCGGCGGCCACAGTCTTCGCCGTTCTGGGTGCGGGCCTGTTCTTGTGGCTGATCCATGCACCGCGAGGCCGCCATGGCCGTTAACCACCGCCTGATCGCTCTGGCGCTAAGCCTGCTGGCGCTCTGTGCGCTGCTTATGCTGTGGCAGTTGCGCGCGCCTTACGGGTTCATTCTGGAACTGCGCGGCGTGAAGCTGGCGGCGCTGGTGATGGTCGGCGCGGCCACCGGGGCGGCGACGATCGTGTTTCAGACGCTGGTGGGCAACCGCCTGCTGACCCCCGGCATTGTCGGCTTCGACGCGCTCTATCTGTTCCTGCAAGCGCTGCTGGTTTTCACGCTGGGGGCCAGCGTGCAGGCCAGCCTGCCCGCCGGGCTGAGCTTTCTGGCCGAGACGACCGTGATGATGGGGGTCGCGATGCTGCTGTTTGGCATGTTCCTGCGCAAGGGTAGCGATGATCTGATCAAGCTGGTGCTGACGGCGGTAATCCTTGGCGTGTTGCTGCGCGGGTTGGAATCGCTGGTGCTGCGGCTGCTCGATCCGTCGGAATTCGCCGTGGTGCAACAGGCCGGGGTTGCCAGTTTTGGCGCGGTCGAGGCGGCACAATTGCTGCCCGCCGGACTGGCGCTGGCGGGCGCGCTGGCCGCTTCACTGTGGCTGGCCCCGGCGCTGGATCTTGCGGCGCTGGGTCGGACCGCCGCGCGCAGTCTGGGGCTGCGCCATGACCGGCTGGTGATGCAGGGGCTGGCGCTGGTCGCAGTGCTGGTTTCGGTGTCCACCGCGCTTGTCGGGCCGGTGACGTTTCTGGGCCTGCTGGCGGCCAGTCTGGCGCGGGCGCTGATCCCCAGCGCGCGCCATTCTGTGCTGATCCCGGCCAGCGCGCTGATGGGTGCGGCCATTCTGGTGCTGGGCCAGTACGTGTTCGAACGGCTTTTGGGCCAACAGGCGGCGCTGTCCGTCGTCATCGAATTCGCGGGTGGGCTGGTGTTTCTGGCCCTTGTCTTGAGGAGACGCACGGCATGATCGAGATCGCGGGCCTGACCCTGACACGCGGCACGCTGCGGGTTCTGGACGATGTGACGCTGACCCTGCCGGCGGGCGGGGTCACGGCGATCATCGGCCCCAACGGGGCGGGGAAATCCACGCTGCTCAACTGCCTTGCCGGGCTGATCACCCCCGATGCCGGGACGGTGCGCATCGACGACGCGGATATCCACCGCCTGCGCGAGCCTGAGCGAGCATTGCGCCTGTCGCTGCTGCCGCAGGGCCAGAGCGTCGTGCCGCGACTGACGGTGCGCGAGCTGGTCAGCTTTGGCCGCTGGCCGCATCATCGCGGGCGCCCGGGGCCTGAGGATCGCGCACTGGTCGAGGCGGCGTTGGCGCGTTTCGCGCTGATCCCGCTGGCCGAGCGGCTGGTCGAGGAACTCTCGGGCGGCCAGCGCCAGCGGGTGCTGGTGGCGATGGCCTTCGCGCAGGCAACGCCGTGGATGCTGCTGGACGAGCCGCTGGCCGCGCTGGACCCGCGCCACGCCCGCGACATCATGGAACGCCTGCACGAGGTTGCCGCCAGCGGGCGTTCTGTGCTGCTGGTCGTGCATGATCTGGCCATCGCCGCGCGCTATGCCCAATCGTGCATCTGCATGAAGAACGGCCGGATTCTGGCCGCCGGGCCTTGGGACCAAACCGTCACCGGCGATCTGCTGAGCACGCTTTACGACACGCCGCTTCGGCTGGCGGACGTTGAGGGGCAGCGGGTAATTCTGGCGGGCTGAGGGTGGATGAAACCGCAAGAACCCCTCATTTTTCTTATGACATGCAATTGCATGTAATGATGGGTCATGCTAACCGCACCCTCAGCCAAGACGCTGTCTGAGCCATCAACCCCGTTACCGGAGGCCCCGATGGCAGCGACGCTCCTTCCCACTTTCTCTCCCCGCCGCGCCCGGCAGGCGCTGTTGTGCGGCGTTGCGGCCTCGGCGCTTGGCGCGGTGCCTGCATTGGCGCAAATGCCCGATGAACCGGTGCAATTTCTGGGCACGATCCTGCTTGATCCCGCCTATACCCGCGCCCGAGATCCTGACGGCACCGCCGCCGATCGTGGCAACAGCCATTACGTCGCCGATGCCGAGCTGGACCGCGCGCGGATGGGCGATCTGCGCGATGTCTTCGCCGGGATTGCCTCGGTCTCGGTCGGCGGGGCGATTCCGCTGGCGCAAAAGATCTTCGTCAACGGCATCGACATGCTGAACCTTGCCGTCACGCTGGACGGCGTGTCGCAGAACAACCGGCTGTTCCACCATATTTCCGCCAATGCGTTTGATCCGGGCCTGCTGCGCTCGGTCCGTGTTGATGCCGGTGCGGCGCCGGCAGATGCCGGACCGCATGCGATGGCCGGGGCGGTGGTGATGGAAACCGTGGATGTCGAGGATCTGCTCGATCCGGGGCAGGCCTTTGGCGGCAACGTCCGGTTGTCGTTCGGCAGCAACGGGCAGACCTTTGGCCGCTCGGCAACGGCAGCCGGGCGCGTCGGCGGGTTCGAGTGGCTGGCCTATTCGCGCCGCGTTACCGGTGAGGATTACGAGGCCGGCGGCGGCGGGGTTGTCGAGGGCAGCGCGGCCGATCTGACGACGCGGCTGCTGAAGCTGGCCTATGAGGGCGATGAAGGCCACCGGCTGGAGTTCTCGGTTCAGGACATGACCGATGATGCGCTGCGTCCTTACCGCGCGAATATCACCAGCGTCGGGCGTCCTTTCCCGCTGCGCCGCCACGACACGCACCGCACCAGCTATGCGCTGTCGTATGAGCAGCGCGATGCCACCGGCCTGTGGGATCCGCATATCGTGCTGGGCCGGTCCGAGGTCGAGGTGGGCGTCGATCAGCCGCTCGACCCGGCGCTGGGTGTCAGCCGGGGCGTGACCAGCACGCTGTCGGCCACGGTGGAAAACCGTTTCCACCTGTCGCCCGATGCGACGATCACGGCAGGCGTGGATTTCTATGACCGCCAGAGCGCCTACAGCGACCTGACCACCACCGCGATCACCGAATCCGCGCGCAACTGGGGCCTGTTCACCCAGGCGCGGATCGAACCGACCGAGGCGCTCTCGCTGTCCTTTGGGGGCCGCTATGATCGGCAGGCGTTCACCGGGACCACCGGCTGGCGCGAAAACTTTGCCGGGTTCAGTGGCAACGCCTCGATCTCGTATCGGGTTACTGACGCGCTGCGGCTGCGCGGCGGGATTTCGTCGGTGTTCGGCGGCATGACGATCGAGGACAATTTCATCTTCAACCCGGGCTGGGACTACACCGGCCTGCGCGCGGCACGGGCCGAGAACCTGACACTGGGCTTTGACTGGGAACAGGGCAATCTGCGGCTGGACGGCGAGGTGTTCGTCACCCGGCTGAACGATGTGCGCCTGAGCAGCTATGCCGCCAACGCCATGGGCGATGCCGAAAGCCGGGGCTTCAATCTGGGGCTGGGCTACGGCTGGAACAACGGCTACCTGCGGGCCTCGTACGCCTGGAGTCAGGTGCGGGTGAACGGCGCGCTCAGCGACAGCTATAGCGCGCTTGATCTGGGGGCACCGCTGGGCGGCGTGGTCGCGCTGGAAGTTCAGCATTCGCCTGAAGGCAGCAATTTCACCTTCGGCGGCAGCATTCAGGCCGCACTGGCGTATGACGACGTGGCCTCGGGCTCGGATCAGGGCCTGCCGGGCTATGGCGTGGTCAATGTCTTTGCCGAGTACCACCCGCCCAGCATGCGCGGCCTGACCCTGCGTGCCGAGGTCAACAACCTCTTTGACCGCCAGTATGCCGACCGGGCGACCTATGGCGCGGATTTTGCGTCGGTCACGCCGATCTACGAGCCGGGCCGCAGCGTGCAGCTGTCAGCGGCGATGCGCTTCTGAGGCATCAGCCGTAAAGCCGGTTGAGCAGACGGACGAGGTCATAAGCCTCGTCCGTTGACAGGCGCGGGGCCATCGCCTGCTGGATCCGCGCCATATAGACCGCCCAGACGCGATCCTGCAGCCCTTCGGCGGCGGGTGTCAGGAACAGGCGCTGCCCGCGTCCCGCGCCGGGAATTGCCTCACGGCGGATGAACCCCGCCTGCGCGATGCGCGTGACATGGCGTGACAGGGCATATTGCGGCACAAATAGGCGGTTTTGCAGATCCTGCATGGCGATGCCGTCGGCGCCTGCCTCTTCCGTCGCATAGAGAATCTCGTACCAGAGCGGATCGCTGATCCCCAGGGCGCGCAGCTCTGCGGCGATCTCGGGCATCAAGGACCGCTCAACGCGCAGCAGGGCAAAGAACGCGCGGTTATAGGCGATGCGCGCATCGCTGTCGCCGAACGGCAGCGGCGCGGGCGGTCCGGGGTCTGGCATCGGGCTGTCCTTGGCTGGCGGGCGGGTTGACGTTTCTTAAGGCAGTGGGGCTGGGACCGCTAGGGGATCGCCGATGCCTGCGGCTTCATTGCCTAAGCCCGCAGGGGGCGCTATACCGTTGCGGTCTTGCGGGCGACGGTGCCCTGCCACGCGGTCCATCACACAAGGGTTGGTCAATGCGCTTTTCCCCCAATCTGTGCGCCGTGTTTCCCCTGCTCAGCGGGTTCAGTGCAAACAATGTCTAAGGGTTGCCCGCTCGCCTGAGGCGCAGGGCAACCCCAAGCTGACATGAACCTTTTTTGCCCCCGCGCCTGCGCGAGGGGTTCGCTTGTTTGCAGGACCAGACATGACTTTGTGGACCACACTTGCCCACGCCCGGACGGCGGCGGGGGATGATATCCTTTTGCGTCAACGCGGCGATCTGTTCGAAATCCGCTATAACGGCATCGAGCTGATGTCGAACCTCAACCACCAGTCCGAGGATCAACTGGCGCTGCGTGCCATGCGGCGCACCGGCTTTCGACCGCGCAAGATCCTGATCGGTGGCCTTGGGCTGGGCTATACGCTTCGCGCCGTGCTCGACCTTGCACTGCCGCAGGCCGAGGTGACGGTCTGTGAACTGATCGCCGATGTTGCCGCGTGGAACCGCGGCCCGTTGGCCCCGCTGGCCGGGCATCCGCTGGACGATCCGCGCACCACCCTGCTGATCGAAGACGTGCAGGCGCATCTGGCGCAGGCTGATGGCGTCTATGATCTGATCTTGCTGGATACCGATAACGGACCTGACTTTCTGGTCCGCGCGCAGAACACCGATCTTTACGCCGACAGCGGCTTGGTCGCGGTGGCCAGGGCGCTCAGCCCCAGCGGGTTGGTGGCGTTCTGGTCGGCAACGGCCTCGACGGCGTTTGAAGACCGGCTTGCCCGTCAGCCCTGGGCCTGGATGCGCGAAGATATCGCGCTGATCCCGGGTCGCGTCGATGCCATGCACTACATTTACAGCTGTAGCCTCGACGCAGCCGTTCTCGGGAAGCGGGCTGCCGCCTGATCCGGGCGAGCGGGGCAGGCGGCCGGACCATCAGCGTCAGGCGCGCGCGTTCCGACCATGCCGGGAGGCTCTTGCCAAAGCCAGACCCGCGCGCGCGACAAAGCCGTCAAGGCGCAGTGCGCGCGGGGCAGCTTGCACAAAGGCCAGAGCCTGCGCAAAGGCGACGCGGCAGAACGGACAACGCCCGGCGGCAGCACGCGGAAGCGGCGCGCCGCAGGCGTTGCAATAAGGAGGAATGGATTGACGCGCCATGTCGTCTGTCTTTCTGATCGAGGAGCCTTGGGGCACAGGGCAGGCCCTGTGCTGTGGAGTGGTGAAACGGTCACGGGGGGCAGCGATTGCTGCGAGCCGACCGGGTGGTCAGGGGGCGTTCGGCGCGACGCTCAGCACCTGCACATTGCGCGGCGTGCCCGATCTGTCCAGCCAGCCGCTGCTTTGTCCCGCCGACATGCCGATCAGCGTGACCCCCAGTGGAGAGCCCACGCGCAGGCACCGGTGCGCGTCATCGGGGTAGGACCAGTGATAGAGCACGCGCGTTTCGGCGGGCTGCCGATCCAGCGCAAAGGTGATGCGCGCGGTGCCAGTGACCACATCGGGGGCCAGCTGATCGCTGTCGACCACCGCTGCTGCCAGCATCTTGGCGCGGATCAGCCGGGCCAGTTGCGTGCTGCCCAACTCCTCGCTCCTTCGCCGGTGCTCGTTGAGCTGCCAATAGTCGAAGCGGCTCAGGATCGCGTTGGCCGGGTTGCTCAGCGCGCCGACGGTGGGCGGGCAGGGCGCCTGAGGGCACAAGGGGTCGTGGGGCGTGTCCCCATAGGCTGCGGGCCACGGGGCAGTGAGACAACAACACATGATGATTCCTCAACGGACGATGTCCGCCTGACTGTTCCTGGTCTGAAAAGAAGAAAGCCCCGGGGGAAAGGCGTCAGCAGGCGACCGCCTCTGCCCGGGGCAGAGTGCGCGTCAGCAGCGAACCGGAAAAGATCCGGAACCTGACCAGAGGAAGAAACGTCAGCATGGCAACACGGTAGGCCAGCACTGGGGTGAAGACAAGCCGTGCCGCGCTGCAGCGAAAATCCTGTTCGAGTGTCGCACTTCGGGCACAGTCGCCTGCGCGGCTGGGCATCGCGCCGGATCGCCCCGTCACGGTGCGTGCCGGGCAATTGCCCGCGCCTGCGCAGAGAGCAGATCGGTGCGGGTGATGATGCCCACAAGGCGCGGGCCGTCCATGACCGGGACGGCCTCGGCCCCACCTTGTGCCAGCAGAGGGATTAGATCGGCGACCGGTGTTTGCGGTGCGACGGTTGCCAGCCCCGTGGTCATCAGCTGATCCGCCCGGTCGGCGCGGGTGACAAAGCGCCGGATGAGGTCAAGCTGAAACACCACGCCCAGCAATGCCTGCGTTTCATCGACCACTGGCACGGTGCTGAACCCGTGCCGGGTGAAGAGGTCCGCAAGTGCCGTGGCCGTTGCTGTCGGCGGCACGGTTACCAAGCTGCGCGACATGATCTGCGCGCAGCGTGCGGTGCCCAGTGCCTGCCCTGCTGCGTGCTGCTCGGCGGCGGCGATCAAGCGGGCAAGGTCTTCGACGCCCAGGTTTGCAGACTGGCGATACTGCACGAGTATCTGGGCCAGCGCGTCCGGCTCCAGCCCCAACCGCAAGGCGGCCGGGGCGTCGGTATCAGCTTGCGCGCCTTTGTCATGCGGTTGGCGAAAGGGATAGACGCGGCCGCTCAGCCGGTGCCACAGCCATGCTGCGCACACCAGTGCCGTGGTGCCGCCCAGCACCGGGATCAGCGCGAAACCCAGCCCCAGCTCGTCCAGCATTGCCGGGTTGAGCGCGGCGGTCAGCGCGACGGCACCGCCCGGCGGGTGCAGGGACCGTGTCAGCAGCATCGCCGCAAGCGCCAGCGCCGCCGCCGCCCCGATGGCCAGCGCCGGAACCTGCGTCACCTGATGCACACCCAACGCGATCAGCGCCGACACCGTGTTGCCGACGATGGCTGACCACGGCTGCGCCAAAGGGCTGTTGGGCAGCGCAAAGAGCAGCACCGCCGTCGCGCCCATCGGTGCGATGAGGAAGGCACCGCTCGCCGCAGGCAGCGCGAACCCTGCCAGCATCGCGGCACCGAGCATCAACGCAAGGCCGGACCCCGCCGCGCCGGACGCAATGTCGCGGCGGCGCGCCGGGCCGATGGCGGGACCCAGCGGGCGAAGCCTGTCCAGAACGCGCCGGTGCAGGCGCTGCGTGGCTTGGCGTTCCCGTACCCCGCGCATGGCTCAGATCACCCCGAGCATGCGCATCGACTCGGCCACCCGGACGAAACCGGCGATATTGGCACCCAGCACATAATCGCCGGGCGCGCCGTAATCGTCGGCGGTCTGGTAGCAGGTATCGTGAATGCCGCGCATGATGCTGGCGAGCCGGGTTTCGGTCTGTTCGAAGCTCCAGCTGTCGCGGCTGGCGTTCTGCTGCATTTCCAGCGCCGAGGTGGCGACCCCGCCCGCATTTGCCGCCTTGCCCGGTGCAAACAGGACGCCTGCGGTGCGAAACACCTTCACGGCGTCAGGGGTTGAGGGCATGTTGGCCCCTTCTCCCACCGCAATGACGCCGTTCTTCACCAGCATGCGCGCATCTTTGCCGGACAGTTCGTTCTGCGTCGCCGAAGGCATCGCGACATCGCAGGGCACATCCCAGATCGTGCCCTTGTCGCAGGCGATGAAATGCGCGCCCTGCCCGCGGCGGCGGGCGTATTCCGAGATCCGCTCGCGGCGCTGGATCTTCACGTCTTTCAGCAAGGCCAGATCAATGCCGTTCTCGTCCAGCACATAGCCGCTGGAATCCGAGCAAGCGATGACCTTGCCGCCAAAGGACTGTACCTTTTCGATCGAATAGATCGCCACATTGCCCGAGCCCGAAACCACCACCGTCTTGCCGTCGAAATCGGTGCCGTTGGTCTTCAGCATCGATTCGACGAAATAGGTGTTGCCGTAGCCCGTGGCCTCGGTCCGGGCCCGCGAGCCGCCGTAAACCAGCGCCTTGCCGGTAAACACACCGGCCTCGAACCGGTTGTTGAGGCGCTTGTACTGCCCGAACATATACCCGATCTCGCGCCCGCCGACGCCGATATCGCCCGCCGGAACGTCGGTCTGTTCGCCCAGATGGCGGTGCAGCTCGGTCATCAGCGACTGGCAAAAGCGCATGATTTCCGCGTCAGAGCGGCCCTTGGGGTCGAAATCCGACCCGCCCTTGCCGCCGCCGATGGGCATGCCGGTCAGGGCGTTCTTGAAGGTTTGCTCAAAGCCCAGAAACTTGATGATCCCGACATTCACCGACGGGTGAAACCGCATGCCGCCCTTGTACGGACCCAAGGCCGAGTTGAACTGCACGCGAAAGCCGCGGTTGATCTGCACCTGTCCGGCATCATCCGTCCACGGAATGCGGAAAATGATCTGGCGTTCGGGTTCGCAGATCCGCTCGATCAGCGCCTGATCCAGATAATGCGGATGTTTGGCGACGACGCGTCCCAGACTTTCAAGAACCTCGTGGACCGCCTGATGAAATTCAGGCTCTCCGGCGTTGCGCCGAATGACGTCGGTCAGGATGGGTTGCAGCTTTTCGTCGATGGAGTTCATGGTAAGGCCGTTCAAAAATGTGCAGAGATCGCCTGTTTTTTGCTCAACTAGCGAAGCGATTAGGCAAAGGAAACAGGCGATCGGCGCAGCGCGGGTGTTTGCGTCCGCAAGTAACATCAACGTCAGAACCGGCCCGGCACCCTTTGGCACAGGCGCGAACGGCGCTTGGCAAGGGGGCCTGAGACCCGGTTCTGACAGACAGGGAGAGGCGCGGTCAGCCGGTGACGGGTGGCGCTACGCTGACCACCTCAAGCTGGCGGGTTTCGGCATCGCGGGCGATCCACGAAATCTTGGCGCCCACGCTCAGCCCGACCAGCGCAACGCCGATCGGTGTGACCACCGAAATGCGCTGCCGGTCGATATCGGCATCCTCGGGGTAGACCACGGCGACGGTTACCAGCCGGTCGGTGCCGAGGTCGCGGTAGGTGACCTTGCTGCCGATGGTCACGATATCGGCGCGCAACTTCTCGGGGGCGACCAGTTTTGCGCGGGCGATTTCGTCCATCAGCCGTTCACCGATCTCAGGCGCGCGGCGCATCATGGCCGAGGCGAGCGCTTCGAGCCGGCCAACATGGCTTTTGTCCAGATGGATCTTGGGCAATCGCGGCGAGGATCGGCCCGAGGGCAGGCCGTTGGGTTGGGGAGTGGAAAGGGTCATTGGGGTGCTTTCTGTGGGATGAATCAGGGCGACCCGGCGCACCCCCGGTTTCGGAGGTACGGCCAAGCCGTCCGTGTGAGAGGTGAAAAAGCGGCCGCGCGCAGCGGCGCTGCGGACAGGCTTTAAGCGGCGCGAGTTTCGAGGCTGAGCAGCCGCAGGCGGCAGAATGTGCCGTCCGGGGCGAAAAGCGGCGCAGTGCTGCCCGCCTTCATACCGATCAGCGTTGCGCCCAGCGGCGATGCGACGCACAGGTCTTCCGGTGCGGTGGCCTCGTCGTGGCACAACTGCCCGGTTTGCGCCGCCTGATCCGCAAGTGCATAGCGCAACCGCGATCCGCTGATCGCGACATCGGCGGCGATCTGGGCATCGTCGACAAAGGACGCGTAGAGCAACTTCTGGCTGAGCAGCCGCGCCACCAGAATGTCAACGCCGGTTCCGATCCTGTCGGCACGCTGGATATGACCGGCCAGCGCGCGGCGGTCCGCGCGGCTCAGAAGACAGCCCATCGCGTGGTCTTGCAGGGCTGCGTAATCGGTCTTGCTGAAAACTGCGGAAGCGGGCGCCAGCGTCTGGCGTCGGAAAGTGGCCATACGTCCTCCTTGAACGGCCAGTGTGCCGTTATCGTCGCTTGGGATGGGGTGGTGGAGGAACCCGGAGCAGCAGCGCGTCAGATACGCGTTCAGACCGCCCCGGGAAGGGGGCGGTTCTGAAGGAAAATCCGAAACAGGATGGCCACGACGATCATCGGGCGAAGATGTCCATTCGCGCGCAGAGTGTCAATGCCTGCACACCGGCGCAGGTCCCCGCGCCGCAACCGCGGTCGATTGACAGGCGCAGGCAGACTTTCTACCCTTGGTGCATGCGCAAAAGTCGACAAAGGTTCGTACTGCTCAACCGCCCGCACCCCCGGGCGGTTCAGACGTTCGCGCGTCTTGTTGACCACCCGGGCCCCGTGCACGCGCACCGCGCCGGGCGACGGGCAAACCGCCCGCGACACCTGTGTCTTGCTCGTGCCCGCGATACCGCCGCGCATCTGCGTTTCCCCATCCCCGAAAGCGGCTTGACCCGCCCGCGTGCCGCTTGTTGCCGCGTCGACCGACCTGAGGAAAGAAGCACGGCATGGACATCCTGATCTTGATCGCGGCGGCCTTTGGCGCGGGGGTGCTGAACACCGTGGCGGGGGGCGGTACGTTTCTGACCTTTCCAGCGCTGGTGTTCATCGGTTTGCCGCCGGTGATGGCCAATGCAACCAGCACAGTCGCGGTGTTTCCCGGCTATCTGGGCGGTGTCGCGGGGTTTCGCGCCGAACTGGGCGCGTTCGACCGCAAACGGCTTGTCCGGCTGAGCGCGATCACACTCGCAGGCGGACTCGTCGGCTCGGGCTTGTTGCTGGTCTCGTCGAATGACGCCTTTTCGGTCGTCGTCCCGTTCCTGCTGCTGGCGGCGACGCTGGCGTTCGTGTTCGGCGATGCCGTGCGCCGGTGGGCTGCGGCGAGTGCCCGCTCGGTGACGCCGGAAGGGGCGTTGGGGCTGTTCGCGGTGTCCGTGTATGGCGGGTATTTCAACGGCGGGCTGGGCATCGTGCTGCTGGCGCTGTTCGCGCTGTGGGGCATGACGGATCTCAACCGGATGAATGCGCTGAAATCGGGGTTGAGCTTTCTGTTGTCGGCAATCTCTGTTGCGGTCTTTGCCGTCGCGGGTCTGGTGGCCTGGCCGCAGGCGGTGGTGATGATGGTTGCGGCCACGGTAGGCGGCTATGCCGGTGCGCCGCTGGCCCGGTCGCTGCCCAAATCGGTCGTGCGCGCGCTGATTGCCAGCGTGGGGTTCGGCATGAGCGCGATCTTCTTCTGGCGGCTGCTCAGCGGCGGTTGACCCCCGTGCCCATGCCCCGGTCGTTCTAGATATCGTCGACAGCGGCGATCAGTTGCGCGCGCAGCCAGTCCAGAGCGGCGTCATGACTGCGCATCCGGTGCCATTGCACGCATTGCTCCATCGGCGCGATTGGCACCGGCGCGTCCAGAATGGCGATGCCGCCCATCTTCAGCCAGCGTCGCGCCAGCCGCGCCTGAACCAGCGCGATCCGGTCGGTGCCTTGCACCAGATCGGGCAGGGCGGCGAAGGAGAAGCACGTAACCGGCGTGCGCACCTCGATCCCCAGCGTCCGCAACGCGCGCTTGGCATAGTTCTCGCCGGCCTGATTTTCGCCGGCTTGCGGAGGCTTCATCGCGACGAAATCGGCCGCCAGAAACTCCGCTTCGCTCAGCATGCCCCGCCCGGCGGCATCGCTGTGGGCATCCACGACGCAGACGAAGGGGTCGGTGAACAGCAGCTCGGACGGATGATCCGGTGAGCAGAACACCGCGGGCGCGACCAGCAGATCGGCCTCGCCGCGTTCCAGTTGCTGGCCCGGATAACTTTGCTGTGGCTTGATATCCAGCTGCACAGTCGGCGCGGCCCGTGCAACCCGGCGCACGAAAGGCGGCATCAGCGTGTGCAGGGTGAAGTCCGACACCATCAGCCCCACCTGCCGGGCCGAGGTCGCAGGGTCGAAATCCGGCGGTGCGGTCACCGCCGCCTCGATCCGCACAAGGATATCGCGCACCGGACCGGCCAAGGCTTCGGCCCGGGGTGTCAGCTCCATCTGCCGCCCGACCTGCACCAGAAGCGGGTCATCGAAATACTGGCGCAAGCGGTTCAGCGCGTTGGACATGGCCGATTGCGTGATCGACAGCTCTTCCGCCGCGCGGCTGACGCTGCGCAGACGGATCAGCTTGTCCAGAGCGGCGAGCAGGTTCAGGTCGAGGTTGCGAAAGCGCATGGTGATCCAACAATCTTATGAATACCTGTGATTTAAACTTACAATTTTATAAATGGCAACCACCCCGATATGGTCCCTTCAATCGCGATGATGGAGGAGGCGGGCGTGTTTCGGTATTTTCCGACGAATTATGTGTGGGATCTTTCGGTCAATCTTTCGATCGAGATGGGCGCACGCATGGGCGAGATCGCCGAGATGTGCGAGCCGCTCAAAGAGGCCGCCAAATCCGGGGACGCCGAAGGCAGCGCTGCGTTCCGCGCAGTCTGGACCCCGATGGCCGACAAGCTGATCGAGCTGGCGCAGGAAGACCTGATGCGCGGGCGCTCATTGTCGGCGTCCAACAAGATGATGCGCGCCGCCAATTACCAGATCACCGCCGAGCGCCTGCAGGCGCATGGCTCGGACGGTCGGGTGGCCCTGTACGCGCGGCATCTGACGACGTTCTACCAAGCCCTGTCGATGGGTCGCAGCGGCGCTTTCCGGGTCGAAATCCCCTATGAAGGCAAGCATCTGTCGGGCATCTTTGTCCCGGCGACCGGTGTCGAGGGGCCGCAGCCCGTACTGGTGCAGGTCAACGGTTTCGACAGCACCAAAGAGATGCGCTACATGGCGCAGCTGCCCGGCGTGCTGGCCCGCAAGGGCATCGCCTCGCTGGTGCTGGACCAGCCCGGAACGGGGGAAGCGCTGCGTCTGCAAGGGCTGACCGCGCGCCACGATTCAGAGCATTGGGCGACGCCGGTCTATGAATGGCTGGCCGCCCGCGCGGACGTCGACGCCGCGCGCATCGGCATCGAGGGCGTCAGCCTTGGCGGCTATTACGCCCCGCGTGCCGTTGCCTTCGAGCCGCGCTATGCCTGTGGGATCTCGTGGGGGGCCAACCACGACTGGCGCGACGTGCAAAAGCGCCGGCTTGAGCGTGAAGGCGATTTCCCGGTGCCGCATTACTGGTCGCACGCCTGCTGGGTCTTTGGCGCAACCGATGTCGATGACTTCATGGCCAAGGCCGAGAATATGCATCTGGACGGCGTGCTGGACCGCATCCGCGTGCCCTATCTGGTGACGCATGGCAAACATGACACCCAGATCCCGCTGAAATGGGCCCATCGCACGTTTGAGCAGCTGGTCAACAGCCCACGCAAGGAGCTGGTCATCTTTGACGAGCGCACCGGTGGGGTGATGCATTCCAGCGTCGACAACTCGGGCGGCCCGCTCGACACCATTTCCGACTTCGCTGCCGAGTGCCTCGGCGGCCGTACCGCGTGACCGCAGGAGAGCGTATGCAGATCATCGGCCCCGACCTTCTGGTCTTTGGCGTGGACGACGTGCCCGCCTGTCATGACTTTCTGACCGCCTATGGGCTTGAGCCGCAGGGATACACGCCTGAAAAGGGCGGGCGGTATCTGGCGCTTGACGGAACCGGTCTGGAAATCCGCCGCCGCGACGATCCCTCGCTGCCGCCGGCGCTGAAGACCGGAAGCATGCTGCGGCTTCAGGTTCTGGGCGTGGTCGATCAGGCTGCACTGGATGCCGTCGCCGCCGAGCTGGGCCGCGACCGTCAGGTCCTGCATCTGGCCGATGGCAGCCTGCGCACGCAGGACGATCAGGGCTTCGAGCTGGCTTTCCGCGTCACCACGCGCACCCCGCTTGCACTGGAAGCCGAGAAGATCAACGCGCCCTATCACCCGGGTCGTCCGGTCAACGTGGTCGGCGTGACGCAAGACATGCCCGCAAAGCCGCGCACCCTGTCGCATATCGTGCTGTTTACGCCCGATATCGACGTGGCGGTCGGCTTCTACCGCGACCGGCTGGGTTTCCGTATCACCGACACGCTGACCGGTGCCGGGCCGTTCCTGCGCCCGCAGGCCAATGCCGATCACCACACCCATTTCTTCATCCGCACGCCGGAATACATGCAAGGGATCGAGCATCTGGCCTGCCACATGGGCGGCCCGACCGAGCTGATGCTGGCAGGCAGCCGGATGATGGAAAACGGCTTTGAAAGCTTCTGGGGGCCGGGGCGGCACAAGTTCGGCTCGAACTGGTTCTGGTATTTCAAAAGCCCGCTGGGCTGCAACGTCGAGTTCGACGCCGACATGGACACCCATGACGACGACTGGGCCCCGCGTGAAGCACCCATGGGCCCCGAGGCGAGCCAGGCCTTCTTGCTGCAATGGCGCAAGAAATGGGCGCCGGGTGGCGGGCCGGGCGGACCAAAGGGCTGACGCAGACCGGTAAACGAGAGGGAGGACAGATCCGATGACGTCAGCGTGGCGCAAGGGAAAGCGGGTTGCCATTGTCGGTGCCGGCCCCGGCGGATTGTCGGCGGCGATCGCCTTTATCAAGGCGGGCTACGACGTGCGGCTCTATGAGCGCGCGACCAAGCCCAAGCCCTTGGGCGGCGCGGTGCTTCTTGCCGTGCCGGTGATGGCGATCTTGCGCTACTACGGCATCGACATCGTCAACAACTTCGGCTCGAAAACCATCACGCATTTCGCCAACCACAAAGGCAAAGTGCGCGCGACTCTGCCGTTCAACAAATCGGTCGAGCAGGCGATGGGGATCGACGGATGGCATTACGGCATCCTGCGCATGAATGCCTATGACAAGATGGTCACTGTGCTGAACCAGCTCGACCCCGGAGCGCTTGTTGCAGACCATGCCCTCAACTCGTATGAAGACCGCGCCGACGATATCCTGCTGCGTTTCGAGAACGGCGCCGAGGTCGAGGCCGATCTGCTGGTGGGCGCCGACGGCATCCGCTCGGTGGTTTCTCGCCAGGCCTTTGGCGAGGCGGACCTGTTCCACATTGGCCTGCGTGTCTGGCTGGCCTGGTGTGAAGACCAGCCCGGGATCGACCGCAATCATGGCTACATTCATCATTCGCGCGACGTGCAGGCCAGCTATTTTCCGATGAAACATGACGGGCGGCCGGGCTTTGAATGGTGGGTGGTCGAACGCTCGGATCCCAGTGTGCCGCCGCCTGCGGATACCCGCGCGCATCTGCTGTCGCGTCTGGATGCCTTTCCGCCCGTTCTGCGGCAATTGGCCGAGACCACCGATTTCAAGACCCAGGTCTTCCCGTGGGAGATCTACAACCGCGCCTCGCTGAAATCCTGGTGCACGGGTCGCGTGGCCTGCGTCGGGGATGCCGTGCATCCGGTCTCGCCCTATGCCGCCTATGGCATGGGCATGGCAATCGAGGACGGCTATTTTCTCGCCCGGTCGTTCAAAGGCCAGGATCTATCGGACCGCGCTGCACTGCAGGGTGCCTGCGCAGCCTATGAGGCTGACCGGGTCGACTATTGCAACCACCACGTTGAATTCGCACGCAAGCTGGGCGGCCAGTTTCACAAGGCGCCGCGCCCCGTTGCCGCGATCCGCGATTTCGTCTTCGACAACACGCAGGTGCTGCAGAAACTGATCGGCAAGGATTACCTGGCCGACGCCGAGCGGATGTCGCTGAGCCTGAAGGAACTGCATGTTGGCTGAAGGAAGACCCGCGGCATGAGCAGTCAAAGCGTGCCCTTGACCACGCTGGCCGAGCTGCCCGACGGCGACTCGCGCGGGTTCGAGGTTGAGGGCTGGCGCGCCAAGGTGATCATCGTGCGCAAGGGTACGCGCCTGTTCGGCTGGCGCGACCTGTGCCCGCATTATGCGGGCGGGACATCCATGGCGTGGCGGCGCGATGCCTATCTGAACGGGGCGCGCACCCATCTGGCTTGCCACGCGCATGGGGCGTGGTTCGACATTGAAACAGGGGTCTGCGTGCAAGGCGCGTGTCTGGGCAAGCGTCTGACCCGCGTACCCCTGCGGATCGACGAGGAGGGCGGCGTTCACCTTGACCGGACGCCAAGGGAGGATAAGGCATGACGGACACAAAACGAATTCTGATCATCGGTGGCGGTTTCTCGGGGATGAGCGCCGCCATTCTGCTGGCGGACGCCGGGCACGCCGTCGATCTGGTCGAGATCGACAAGGACTGGCGCAGCTATGGCGCGGGCATCAGCCTGAACGGCGGCATGTTCCGCGTGTTCGACGAGCTTGGCATTCTTGACGCGTTTCTCAAGGTCGGCGCGACGGTGGGCGGGCTGGAAATCCGGGGCCCGGCCGATCAGGTTCTGGCGTATCTGCCGACGCCCTCGCTGCATCCCAAGGCGCAGGGCAACGGCGGTATCATGCGGCCGGTTCTGGCCCGGCTTCTGGCCGACCGGGTGCGGGCGGGCCGCACCAACGTGCGCCTTGGCGTCACCTTTACCACCATCGACAACGGCCCGACCGGCGCGCATGTGACCTTCACCGACGGGACCGAGGGTGACTATGATCTGGTGATCGGTGCGGACGGCCTGTCCTCGGCCACCCGCCGCGCCCTGTTCCCCGATGCGCCCAAGCCGCGCTATGTCGGTCAGGCCGTCTGGCGTGCGGTGCTGCCGCGTCCGGCGCATCTGCCGACGGTTGCGATGTGGATGGGCCCGGCGCTGAAGGCCGGGATCACACCGGTATCGGACACGCATGCCTATATCTTCCTGACCGAGGACCGGCCCACGAACGACCATGTCCCGCCCGAAACCCATGTGGCGACGCTCAAGGATCTTTTGTCGCGCTTTGCCTCGCCGACGCTGCGCCAGATCGGCGAAGAGCTGAGCGCGGACAGTCAGGTGGTTTACCGCCCGCTCGATCAGATGCTGTTGCCGCGTCCGTGGTTCCAGAACCGCGTGGTGCTGATCGGCGACGCAGTGCATGCGACGACGCCGCATATGGCGGCCGGAGCGATGATCGGCATGGAGGACGCGCTGGTGCTGGCCGATGAACTGAACCGCGCCGAAATTGACGCCGCACTGCCCGCCTTTCAGGATCGCCGCTTTGAACGCTGCCGCATGGTCGTGGAAAACTCGGGCCGTCTGGCCGAGATCGAGCAGGGGCACGGCACGCATGAGGAGCATCAGCGCCTGATGGGCCAGACCCTCGGTGCGCTGGCGCAGCCGATCTGAGCGCAACCGATGGCGGTGCTGGACGCGGCCTGCGGGTCAGCGCGTCCAGCGCCGCGCATTGTCGCGGGCACAGTCGATCACCAGATCGCGGAACCATTGTACCGAGGTGTCGAACTCCCGCGTCGCGTGCCATTGCAGGTTCTCGGAAATCGGCGGCACCGGCAGCGGCATCGGCACAGCGCGCAACCCCATCTCGGCGGGCAGGCTGGCCCACAGGCTGCGGTGCATCGTGGCCACCCAAGGGGTGCCGCGCAAGCAATCCGCCAGCAGTGAGAAACTGGGCACGCTGCAGGCGACATCCAGATCGACGCGGGTATCTTCGATCCATTGCTCAAAATGACTGCCGCGCCACGTCCCGCCGAATTCGGTGACAACATGGCGCTGCGACAGGTAGGTTGCGGCGTCCATTGTGTCGCCGATCTGCGGGTGATCGGCTGAAATCACGCAGATGAAGTCATCGGTAAACAAGTGCCGGTGGGGGTGATCCTTGTACAAAAACCGGTCGGGGATCACGGCGAAATCCACCTCGCCCCGGTGAAACCGCGCATCCGAAGGCGCGTCAATGGGCACCATTTGCAGCGAAACGCCGGGCGCTTCTTTTGCAAGGCGCGGCATAAGCTGCGCGAACAAGACCTTGAGCACGAAATCCGACGCAATGATGGAAAACCGCCGCGTGGCCGTGGCCGGATCGAAGCCCGGGCGCATCTGGCTGAAGTGGCGGGTGTCGTTCATCAACTGCGTCGCCGCTTCCAGCAATTGCAGGCCAAATTCGGTCGGCTGCATCTGACGGCCAACCTGTGCGACGATGGGATCCTCGAAATGATCGCGCAACCGGCGCAGCGCCTGACTGAGCGCAGGCTGCGTCAGATGCAGCTCAAACGCCGCCGCCGAGACCGAGCGCAGGCGCAGAATGGCTTCCAGCGCAATGATCAGATTCATGTCCAGCCGGTTCAGCCGCATGATGCTTGGTCCTTATGGAAGTCATACTTCCTATTCATTCGACATATGCTTAACCCACCCGTACGGTATTCGCAATTCAAGGCACTCTCGGGGGGAATATGGCACGTCGCATCGTCGATCTTTCGGTAAGTCTTAAGGCCGGGATCGCTTCGGATCCGCCGCCGCTGTTGCCCAAGATCCGCTACTTCGACCACGATCATGGTGCCAAGGATTTCGCGCCGATGCTGGGGCTGCGGCCCGAGCAGATGCTCGAGGGCAAGGGCCCGGCGTCGGAAGAGCTGGAAATCACCACCCATGTCGGGACGCATATGGATGCGCCCTGGCATTACCACCCGACGATGAACCGGGGCGAGCGCGCCATTACCATCGACGAGGTGCCGCTGGAGTGGTGCATGGGGCCCGGCGTCAAGCTGGACTTCCGCCACCTGCCCGACGGCCATGTCGTCACCGCAGCCGAGGTTGAAGCCGAACTGGCGCGCATCGGTCATACGCTGTCGCCGGGCGATATCGTGCTGGTGAATACGGCTGCCGGGCTGCGCTATGGTGAAGATGATTACCTTGCCAAAGGGTGCGGCATGGGGCGCGAAGCCACGCTGTATCTGACCGAACGCGGCATGAAGGTCTGCGGTATTGATGCCTGGAGCTGGGACACGCCGCTGATCCACCAGAAGGCCGAGATCGCCCGCACCGGCAACACGGCGCTGTGCTGGGAAGGCCACAAGGCCGGGGCCGAGGCGGCCTACTGCCATATGGAAAAGCTGTCGAACCTCGAATCCCTGCCGGCGACCGGCTACACGGTCTGCGCCTTTCCGGTAAAGGTCGCCGGCGGCTCGGCGGGTTGGGTGCGCGCCGTCGCCATCTTTGACAGCTGATCTGATGAGCCGTTTTGACAATCCCTTGCCGACCGGTCAATTGACCCGCCCGGATGTGCCTTGCGTCATCGACATGCACGGCCATTTCGGTGCGCCCGAGGCCGAGGCGTTGCTGGCCTCGCGCCCCGAACGCGCCGCCGAGATGGGCGCGCAGGCGCGCAGCACCGGCGAGGCCTCGAGCCTGCACAACCGCACGGTCATGCTGCCCGCCGCCGGTGCGCGCATGGCGTCGCTGGAGAAAAGGCTCGCCGATCTGGACCTGATGGGCGTCGAGGTTCAGGTCATCGCGCCCTCGCCGCATCTCTATGCTTACTGGGCGGATGAGGTGCTGGCGGATGAGCTTGTTGCCGCTGTGAATGCCGCTGCGGTGGCGCTGGTGGCGCGCGCGCCCGAGCGGCTGGCCGGGATGGGCATGGTGTCGATGCAGCACCCCGATCTGGCGGCGCAGCAGATCCATGCGGCCAAAGCGGCGGGGCTGAAGGGGATCGAGATTTCAGCCTCGGTCGGTGAGCGCGAGTTGTCGGACCCGGTGTTCACGCCGGTCTGGGCCGCTGCCGAAGCGACCGGGCTGCCGGTGTTCATCCACCCGCTGGGCACCTCACTGGGCGCGCGGCTGGACCGGTTTTATCTGTCCAACACCATCGGTCAACCGGTCGAGACGACCATCGCGCTGACCGGCCTCATCCTGTCCGGCGTATTGGACCGTCATCCCCGCCTGAAACTGGTCGGCGCGCATGGCGGCGGCTATCTGCCCGCCTATATCGGGCGCGCCGATCACACATGGCGCGTACGGCCCGAGGCGCGGGGCTGCGCCGCGTTGCCGTCGGAATACCTGTCGCGGATCTGGGTGGATACGGTGGTGTTTGACCGCAACCAGTTGTCCGATCTTGTGCAGCGAATGGGGGCAGAGCGGGTCATGTTCGGCACCGACTATCCGTTCGACATGGCCGATTGCCGCCCCGATCAGGTGGCCGCCGCGCTGCCGCTTTCGGCGCGTGCGGCGGTGATGGGCGGCACTGCGGCCGCCCTGTTCAACCTTTGACCACGCGCTGGTCGATGGCGCCGAACATCGGTGTGCCATCGGCGGCGCGGCATTCCATGCGCACCGTCTCGCCAAAGGTCATGAACGCGGTCTTGGCGGCGCCGTGGTCCAGCATCTCGATGCCCCGGCGTTCGGCGATGCACGACGAGCCGACCTCGCGGTAATTGTCGTTCGACACGGTGCCCGAGCCGATCACGGTCCCTGCCACCAGACGGCGGGTCCGCGCGGCGTGGGCGACCAGTTGGTCAAAGCCGAAGGCCATGTCATAGCCGCTCGCCGCGCCAAAACGTTCCCCGTTCCAGTCGACGATCAGCGGCAGATCCACCCGCGCATCGCGCCAGCTTGCGCCCAGCTCGTCCGGGGTCACGGCGACGGGGGCCATCGAGCACGCAGGCTTGGCCTGAACCCAGCCAAAGCCGGTGCGCATCTCTATCGGGGCGACGGTGCGCAGCGACCAGTCGTTGATCTGCACGACCAGACGGATATGGCCAGCGGCCTGAGCCGTGTCAGTGCCCATCGGCACCGCGTCACAGATCACACCGAATTCACCTTCGAAATCAATGCCATCGTCTTCCGTGGGCAGCGCGACATCCGCCGTCGGGGCCAGAAACTGGTCCGACAGGCCCTGATACATCAGCGGCCGGGTCTTGTCGGCGTGGTTGTCGATGCCAAAGACCTTGGCCATCAACTCGCCGTGGCTTGCATAGGCCGACCCATCCAGCCATTGCCACGCGCGCGGCAGCGGCGCCAGCGCGCTTGCCGGATCAAACGCCACGCCGCCGCCAGTGTTCAGCGCGTCGTATTGGGCTTGAAGCGAAGGGGCCAGATTGTCCCAGTCTTCGATAAGCGCCTGAAGCGTCGCCGCTGCCTCGGCAGGGATGGCGCGCGTCAGGTCGCGGCTGACAAGGTGAAGGCGCCCGTCGGGCGTGCCATTGGCAAGGGTGGCGAATTTCATGGTTCTCTCCCGGTGTCGCAAATCGGCGGGGCAGGGCCCCGCCGATATCGTGAGGTGGTTATGTCGCCGGTTTACTCAGCCGGGAAGGGGATAACGAAGGTCTCAAGGTCGATGGGCTCGTAGATCAGACCCTGACGCACCGCGAGGTCGTTCCAGAAACCAAGGCTGACCTGCGGGTCCAGCGCGCCGCCAAGGTTGGGCAGCGGCACATTCGCCACGACGGGCGGCGGCAGGGTGGTGTAACGCGCGATGCTCTCGCGGGCTTCCGCTTCGTGCTCGCGGATGAAGTCGGCAGCCTCGATCAGCGCCCGTTGCATGCCTTCGATGGCCTCGGCGTTTTCGGCAGCCCAGTCGGCGGTGGTGACGAAGATACCGGCGGCCGAGCCGTCAGGGATCACGTCGAAATAGTTGCCGATCAGACGCCCGACACCCGAATCCACCGCCCGGCTGGAAAAGGGATCGACGCTGGCCACGGCATCAACCTGCCCGGCGCGGATCGCGTCGCCGGTTTGCGGCAGGCCGATTTCGACGATGTTCACCTGCGACAGGTCGACGCCGTTCGTGCTGAGCCACTGGCGCATCGTGACGTCCAGCAACCCCCCGACACCCGGCACGCCGACCGTCTTGCCGACCAGATCCGCCGCGGTTTCGATCCCGCTGTCCGCACCGACAACGACACCCGCGTTGGCGGTTTCGGGGAAGATGTTGGTCGAGGCGAAGGCGCGCAGATCAAGCCCGTTCTCGATGGCCTGGAAGGCCACGGTCGGCGTGGGCAGACCGACTTCAGCCGAACCCGACACCACACCCGCCACGATCACCGAACCGTTCTGCGCCATCTGCAGATCGACATCGACGCCGTGGTTGGCGAAAAAGCCCTGATCGGCGGCAACCCAGGCGGTCATGAAGCCCGTGGTTGCGGTATACAGCAGGGTGACGTGCGTGCGCTCTTGCGCCTGCAGCGGTAGCGCCATGAGCGCGACAGCCGCGCTGGCCAGCATAAGGGTTCTGCGTTTCATTCCATGTCCTCCCGACATTGGGTTGCGTTCAGCGACGCTGCCAGCGCAGCGCATAGGTTTCGACCAGCGACAGAACAGCGTTGGTCAGCAGGCCGATCACGCCCAAGACGGCGATCCCGGCAAAGATTTCGGGGGCGTTGAAGGCCCGCGCGGCCAGCAGGATGCGCGCGCCCAGCCCGCCCTGCACCGTGACCATCTCGCCCACAACCACCAGAATCAGCGCAATCGTCAGACCCAGCCGCAACCCGCCCATGATGTCAGGCAATGCGCCCGGCAGCGCGATCTTGGTGATAAAGGCGCTGCGGCTCAGACCCAGCGAAGTGGCGACCTCGCGGCGACGGACGTGGATGTTGGAGAACCCGTGCACCGTGGTCAGCAGCATCGGCCACAGCGCGCCAAAGGCGATCAGCGTCAGGATCATCGTGTCGGTCAGACCCAGAAACAGCATTGCCACCGGCGCGATGGCCGAGGCCGGCAGCGGGCGCAGCGCCTCGAACATGGGCGCGATCCAGACCCGCGCCCAGGCCGAGGTGCCGACGAAAGCCCCCAGCGCCACGCCGATCAGCGAGGCCAGCGCCCACCCCAGCGCCATGCGGCGCAGGGTGGTCAGCGTGTCGGACAGCAGCGAGCCATTGGCGACGCCACGTTTGAGCGCGCGCCATGTCAGGTCGGGACCGGGGAAGAACGCACGCGGCAGGACGCGCGCATCGGCGAGGATCTGCCACCCCCAGATCAGCCCGACCAGCAGGGCAAGCGAGGCCAGAAACCACAGGCTGCGGTGCAAAAGGGTCATCGCTTGCTCCTGCTCATGGCGGGGAACAGCCAGCTTTGCAGCCGCAACATGCCCCAGTTCAGCGCCCAGCCCAGAAAGGCGATCCAGAACAGCGTCGCGAACATATCCTCGGGCCGGAGCGACGAGGCGGCGCGCAACAGCCGTGAACCAAGGCCAATCGGGTTGGCGGCAATCTCGACGGTAATCGCCACGATCAGCGCGATCCCGGCGGCAAGGCGCAGCGCAACGAAAAGGCGGGGAAGCACGGCGGGCAGCACGATCTTGGTGATCCGCGCCCAGGCCGTCAGCCCCAGCGCACGGGCAACTTCGGACAGGCGGGGTTCGACCTGACGCACGGCGCTTTCGGTCAGCACCAGCACCGGAAAGCAGGTGGCGAAGGCAACGATGGCGACCTCAAGCTGATAGCCAAAGCCAAAGATCAGCAGCGCGATCGGCACGATGGCAATCGAGGGCAGCGGGCGCAGCAGCTCGACCGTCACGCGCAGGATGCGCGACACCGGCGGCACCAGCGCAAACAGGATGCCCGCGCCTGCGCCCACCGAGAACCCCAGTGCCAGACCCATGCCGCCCGCCGCCAGCGTATCGCCGGTATCAACCCAGAACGGCGCGCTGGTCAGCCCGGCCACCAAAGCGGACAGAATGCCGTCCGGCGCGGCCAGCGTGTCGCTTTGCAGGCCCGTGGCCATCGCCGCGATCTGCCACACAATCAACAGGCCAATCGGCAGGGCCAGTCCTTTGAGTGCCGTCATTGTTCGTATCGTTCGATGAAGTCAAAGAGCTGCCGGCGCAGGCGCAGGAATTCCGGCATCTCGCGCGTGGTCAGCTGGTTGCGCGGCTTGGGCAGCGGCACGTCAAAGATCTGGCTCACGCGGCCCGGATTGGGCTCCAGCGCGATGATCCGGTCGCCCAGATAGATCGCCTCTTCCAGATCATGCGTCACAAAGAACGCCGTCACCTGGCTTTCAGCGACGATCCCCAGCAGTTCGTCCTGCAGCTTTTGCCGGGTCATGGCATCCAGCGCGCCAAAGGGCTCGTCCATCAGCAGAACGTCGGGCTTTTGCGCCAGACAGCGGGCGATCTGCAGGCGTTGCTGCATGCCGCCGGACATTTCGGCGGGGAATTTCCCTTCGCTGCCAACCAGCCCGACGGTGCGCAGCAAGGCGTGGATCTGATCGCGGCGCTCGGCACGCGGCACACCTGCCGCTTCCAGCGCCAGCGACACGTTGCCCTCGGCATCGCGCCACGGCAGCAGGGCGTTGGTATAGTCCTGAAACACGATGGCGATGTCACGCGAGGGTGCGCGATGCGGCTGGCCGCGGAAATCGACCGAGCCGCTTACCGGCGTCAACAGCCCGGCCAGCAAGCGCAGCAGCGTGGTCTTGCCGCTGCCCGAGGGGCCAATCACGCAGACAAACTCGCCCCGGTTCAGCGACAGCGACAGATCCTTGAGGACCGTGGTTGCGCCATAACGCACACTCGCTTCTTGCACCGTCAAAACGGTGTCGCGTGGCGCATCCATCGCGCTGGTGGCGTGTTCACTCAATGACATCGCGGTCCTCCCGGCTCGCGGCACCCTAGGAGCGGGGCTTGGCATATGTCAAATGAATGGGATAAATCACTTGTATAAGCATTTCTTATTCGCGCTGAAGATCATTCGGGCGACGGTGCGTGCACAGGGGACGCGTTTGGGATATCTTGCTTTGGTGATGTTTTTGGGTTATTTCCGAAAATCTACGAAGACATCACCTTTGAGGTGCGCCATGCAGACCCAAACCCTTCGCGACGCAACCGGGCTGAGCCAGATGCTGCGCAGCCGACGCAGGGAGCTGGGCCTGACCCAAGAACAACTCGGCCAACGTGCCGGATTGGCGGCAAAGCATGTCTCGCGGATCGAGAACGGCACGCATGAACCCAAGGTGTCCACCCTTTTTGCGCTGATTTCGGCGCTCGATCTTGATCTTGTGCTGGGCAACAAGGGCACGGTTGCGCCGGTCCCGTCGGTTACGGATATCTTCTGATGGGGCGCCCGACGGTTGTCCGGCGGCTGGATGTTCGCCTGAATGGCAGGCTGGCCGGGGAGTACCGCTTCACCCCGTCCGGCGGCGTCAGCTTTGCCTATGATGCCGGTTGGCTGGACTGGCAGTTTGCCTTTGCCCTTTCGCGTCAGCTGCCGTTGCGCGCGGGTGTTCAAAGCGGCGCGGCGGTCAATGCCGTGTTCGAGAACCTCTTGCCCGACAACACCGATCTGCGCCGCCGCATCGCCGAGCGCACGCAGGCCCGCAGCGACCGGCCGCATGATCTGCTGGCTGTGATCGGGCGTGACTGCATCGGCGCGATGCAGTTCCTGCCGCAGGGCGACGACCCGGGCGATCCGTTCAAACTGGAGTCAACCCGCCAGAGCGACGCGCAGATTGCCGCCACCATCCGCGATCTGGCGACGGCTCCGCTGGGCCTGCACGCCGACGATACATTCCGCATCTCGCTGGCCGGGGCGCAGGAAAAGACCGCCTTTCTGTGGCGCGACGGGGTTTGGCAAAAGCCTGAAGGGCTGACGCCCACGACGCATATCTTCAAGCGGCGCATGGGCCTTGTGTCGCACGGGATCGACATGACCGACAGCGTCGAAAACGAATGGCTGTGCCTGCAACTGGCCGCAGCACTGGGCCTGCCGGTGAATGAAGCGCGCATGGCGACGTTCGAGGATCAGACCGTGCTGATCGTGACCCGCTTTGACCGCGCACCGCGGGCAGGTGGGGGCATCGTGCGCCTGCCGCAAGAGGACTTTCTGCAAGCGCTGGGGTTGAGTTCAGGCCAGAAATATCAAGAACACGGCGGACCGACCCTGCAAGACGGGTTGCGTCTGCTTGAAGGGTCGGTTGAGCGGGCGGCGGATCAGCAGCTGTTCTTCACAGCGCAGATCGTGAACTGGATTCTGGGGGCGATTGACGGTCACGCCAAGAATTACTCGGTTTTTCTGGGGCCGGGGGTTTTCGGATGACCCCGCTCTACGACATTCTGAGCGCCGCACCGGCCATGGCCAGCAAGACGTTCCGACACAAGGAACTGCGCCTTGCGATGTCGGTGGGACGGCGCAACCACTACCGTCTGGACCAGATCCAGCCCCGCCATTTTGACCAGACGGCCCTGCGCGCGCGCGTCGCATCCGATACCCGGCGTCAGGCTTTTGCCACGATCGTCGCTGCCGGGTTGCCCGCCGTTGAGCGCGTGGCGAACGCGCTGCCCGCCGGTTTCCCCGAACGGGTCAGCGGCCCGATTCTGGAACACGCCCGCAACCGGCTTGCGTTGCTCATCCGGCAGGCCGAGGCCGGGCAGATCGTCGGCCACTGAGTCGCGACAACCGACCGACAGGGCGCGGTCAGAGCAGCCCGAAATACTCGCGCTGCTCCCACTCCGAGACCGTCGCGGCATAGCGTGCCCATTCCGCGCGCTTGAGGGTCGCGATGTAGTCGACGAAATCCTGCCCGATGGCGTCGCGGTAGAGCGTGCTCGCCTCAAACGCGCTCAGCGCTGCGTCCATCGAGCGGGGCAAAGCGCGCACATCTGCCGCATAGGGCGTGTCGGACGCGGGCGGCGGGGTCAGCTTGCCCTCGATCCCTGCCAGCCCCGAGAGGATCTGTGCCGCAAACACGTAATACGGGTTCGCGCCCGGTTCGGCGACGCGGTTCTCCAACCGGCTGGCGCGGTCACCAGCCACCATCAGCGCGCGCACCATCGCGCCCCGGTTATCGCGGCCCCACTGGATGCGGTCGGGGGCCATCTGGAACGGCTGGTAGCGTTTGTAACCGTTCACCGTGGGGGTGGTCAGGATGCACGACGCCTCGGCATGCGCCAGCAGCCCGGCGATCCAGCGTGACGCCTCGGGGGTGATGTCGTGCCCTCCGGCGGGCATGAACAGGTTTCGCCCGTCGGCAAGATTGGTCAGCGACTGGTGCAGATGCCAACCGGCCGAGGCCCCGCCCTCGATCCGGGGACGGCACATGAAGCTGGCGTGCAACCCGCGCCGGGCGGCGACCTGTTTGGCCATCGCGCGCAGCATGATCATGTTATCAGCGTGGGTCATCGCATCGGCGGGTCCAAAGACGAATTCCACCTGCCCCGGCCCCATCTCGATCTCGACCGAGGTCAGCGGCATGCCAAGCGACTGCGCAGCACGGCGCAACTCGTCCAGAACCGGCTCCATCCGGTCATAGGTGGTGTCCGCCAGAAACTGATAGCCGGGGGCGAGCAGGCGGGTGTCGGGCGGGGTGCCCGGCAGGCCGCTGTCGGTATGCTCAAGATGCGGATTGGTCACTTCGAACAGGTTGAATTCAACCTCCAACCCCACCGTCAGCCCCCAGCCGTGCGCCGCCAGCCGGTCGAGCGCGCCTTTCAGCACTTGCCGGGGCGCGTAGGAAATCGGCGTGCCATCTACCTGTGCCAGATCGCAGAACAGCCACGCCGAGCCGGGCGACCACGACAATTCGCGGAAGGTCGCGGGCACCGGGATCAGCCACATATCCCCCGCACCCGCGCCTTGCCCGCCTTCCCCGGACCAGACCGGAAAAACCGTCCGGCCCGAGGTGTCCTTGAGGAGAAGCGTCGAGGGCGCGCGCAGGCCCGAGCGGAAGACCGAGGGCAGCATATCGGCCACCACCGTCTTGCCGCGCAAAATGCCGTGGGCGTCGGAAAACAGCACGCGAACCGTCTCGATCCCTGCGGCCTTGACGCGGGCGAGGATCTCGGCGGCGCGGTCCAGAGCGTCGGGGTTCAGAAACCCCTGCCGGGCAAGCGTTCCGTCGGCCAGGGCGGTGGGGTCAGTCATGCGGCGCTCTCTTGGGTTCGGTCGGTGGCGGGGGCCATGAAGGCCCCGCGTGGGTGCCCGTGTGGGTGATAGTGATAAACAAGGAACGGACCCGTGCAACGGGGCTGTTGGTCGAGGACAGGTTACGCAAGGAAGGCGCGGAACTTGCTGGATGTCTGTTCGGCCCGTTCAACCCCCGACCAGCCCACACCCCGCACGAACGCCGGTTCGCCCAGTCGCACATCGGCGGGCAGCGCGGGATCGGCGCGGTCGTCGAACCAGCGCCAGTCGCCTGCGCCGACCAAAAGCACGCTCTCACCGCCAAACAGCGCGGTTACCACCAGCGTGTCGATCAGCCCGGCGTGGCCGTCGCGCAGGTGCAGCGGGACGGGCTCATCCGCCGCCAGACCCCGGACATCCATCACCGGCGCATGGGTCAGCGTCAGCGTCACCCCGTCGAAGCCCTGCCGTGCGGCCATCTGCCGGAGGGACTCGCGCAGGGTGAAGTAGCCGTCCAGAATATCCTGAAACGGCCGCGCATCGCCGGGCGGGGCCGGTGTCAAACCGTGGCATCCCACGGGCAGCCCGCGCGGCGCTCCGTATCCATCTGACGGCTGGCCGCCAGCCAGTTGCCGGTGTCGCCGATGGCATCATTCGACAGCGGACCGACGATCTGCGGCGTCAAGCTGCGGTCCTGCATCGGCAGTTTCTCTGGCTGCCCCGTCTCCAGCGCCTTGATCGCGCGGCGCAGCATCAGCCGGTAGCGCACGATGGCGGCATCGCCGCGCCCCAGATGCTCGCGCGTGCGGTCCTGAATTGCCCCCAGCCCCTCAACCGCCCATTGGTCATGGACGTTGATGTCCGGTCCCATGCCCGTGTAGGTCTGGGTTTCCTGCTCGTCGGGGTCAAAGTGATAGGCGTTCGTGCGGTTCTTGAGGGGGGCGTAATCCGGCAGCCGGTGTTCTTTGAGCCGCTGCGCGCGCATCAGTTCCTTGTTCACCGGTTGGCGGAAGCTGGTGAACATGGTGAACCAGTAGCAGGTCTCGTCATCGACGGGCACGTGCCACTGGGTGATGATCATCTCGCGCGACATCGGGATGCAGATGGCCGAGGGGAAGATCTGGTTGGTCACCCGCACATGCGTCAGGTCATGCGCCATATGGCGCAGCGCGGTGATCTTCAGGCCGTAGTCGGTTTCCTCGACCTCGAGATCCGGGCGCGGGTACTCGCGCAAAAGCTGGGTCATCGGCATGTCGGTATGCGCCGCCTTGTCGCGGAACTGCTTGCCGTAGCTTTCGGCGGGGTCTTCATCCTCAAGAAAGCGGTGCAGGAACGAGGCATGCGAGGGGTCGATGCCGATCTCCAGCGCCTGCAGCCAGTTGCATTCCCACAGGCCCTTGAAGGCAAAGACATGGCTGTCGGGCGCGCGGAAACAGTCGAAATTGGGGAAGGCAGGCGGCTCGCCGGTGCCCAGATAGGCGAAGAACACGCCCTTCTTCTCGACGACGGGATAAACCGGGCCGCCCTCGACCACGCAGATATCATCCCGCGCCGGGTGGTGCGCCGGGGGCTCATCGGGGCTGCTGCGCCGGGTGGCGAGGATATAGCCATCCCCCCGGCGCAGCAGCACCAAGCGTTCGCCCAGCAGGTTGACCGGCAGGCGCGGCTCGCCGCCGGTCAGCTCGTCCACCAGCGCGGCGGGTTGCCAGTACATCCGGTGAACCGCGCCCGCCGGGGTGTCGGGGCCGATCCGGGTGATCTGGTCGTTCAGCTTTTGCGAGATCATCGTGGCGTCCTTTCGGGGCGGGGTCAGGCGTCAGAAGCGGCGGTTACAGGCGCGGGCGGCGGCGCGCCTTCGCCAAACCACGCATAGATCGCGCCGCCCGCTTCGATCACCGGAAAACTGGGCAGGCGGATGGTCTTGAACATGGTGGAATCCGCGGGCTCGGCGGGTTGTTCGGTGCATTGTCCCGTGCGGTCGAAGTGCCAGCCGTGAAAGGGACAGCGCAGGCCGTTATCCTCGCGCCGGCCAAAGCACAGATCCGCGCCGCGATGGGGGCAATGGCGCCCGATCAAGCCCAGTTCGCCGTCGTTGTCGCGAAACAGTACCAGCCGCTGGCCAAAGGCGTTTACGGGCACCACCGGGCGCTTGGCAGCCATGTCCTGCGCGTGCGCGACGACAACCCAATCGGTGGGGGCTAGGTCGGCGGCTTGGGACATGGGATTCTCCTGTCAGGATTAGAAAGCGCTGGACGACGCCGGGTTTGTGCGTTATTTGAACATTCGTGCGTTATATAAACTACGCGCGCGCCCAGCCTTGCGTCAACAAGAATGCGAGGGCCAGCCTGTCTGACCCCGCGGGGAGCTGTTCCTATGAGCGATACCGACGAAAAGAAGGGCGCTTCGACCTTTGCGAAAGGTCTGCGCGTGCTCGAATGCTTCGAGGGCGGTGCACGGGGCCTGACCATGGCGGGCATCAGCAAGGCCACCGGCATGGACCGCGCCACGGTGCGCCGGCTGTGTCTGACACTGGTTGAGTCCGGGTATCTGGTTCAGAGCGGCCATGACCTGCATCTGACACCGCGCATTCTGGCCCCGGCGGGGGGCTACCTGATGGCTAATGATTTCGGCCGGGCGATCCAGCCCGTGCTGACCGCCTTCGCACAGGAACTGGGCGGCGAGATTTCAATGGCGGTGCGCGACCGTGACCGGGCGCTTTATGTGGCGCAATCGGCCACACCGGGCGCGCGGTTGTCCATCGGATTTGTCGTTGGCAGCACGATCCCGCTTCTGCCCACGGCAATCGGTCGCATGCTGCTGGCGTGCAGTCCGCGCGCGGATCGTGAGCGGGTTTTGCGCACGCGTCCGCATATCCGCTACACGGATGCAACCGACATCGATCCCGCGTCCCTTGATGCCAGGATCAACGCGGCTGCGGATCAGGGTTACGCCATCGTGCGGGGCGAATTCGAAACGGGCGTCACCGCGCTGGCGGTTGCTGTCGGGAACCACGCGCATACGACGGCGGTCATCGGCACCTCGGTTGCCGGGGCGGCGCTGGCGGATGACGCCGAAAGGGCGCGGATGCTTGACATCCTGCGCCGCGCCGCGCGCAGCCTGCGCGGGCCGGACAGGTCCGCCCCGCTTTAAGCCGCACTCAGATCCGCATCCGTGGCACATCTGTCGGATCGAGCTTGAGCTCGATCAGCAGCGGTCGGTCACGGTTCGGGATCGCGGCGAGCGCTGCCGCGAGTGTCTCCTCCGAGTCGACACGCAGCCCCTGTCCCCCCAGCGCCGTCGCCACCGCCGCGAAAGAGGGCCATTCGAATTCTGTCAGTGCCGGGTCCATGTTGCGGTCGATGAACTGGATATGCTCGGCCCCATAGGCGCTGTCGTTGGCGACGATGACGATCAGATCCTGCTTGAGCCGCACCGCCGTGTTGAACTCGTTGATCCCGCCCATCATGAACCCGCCGTCGCCGGTAAACAGCACCACCGGACGTGAACGGTCGGCCAGTCCTGCGCCGATGGCTTCCTGCAACCCCAGCCCGATCGAGCCGAAATTCGCCGTGACCAGAAAGCTGCGCGGATCGGGGGCTGAGATCCGGCACCAGACTTCGGTCATGAAGCGCCCGCCGTCGGTGGTCAGGATACGCTGTTTGGGTAGCGCCGCTTCCAGTTGCTCCAGCGCGGCGATGTAATTGGCAAAGCCCGGTTTGGTGCTGCTGCGGGGCGGGGTGTGGGCCGTCAGCGTCGCGCGGTCCAGCTCGCGCGTGAAGCCCGACGGCGGGATCTCGGCCTCGTCCAGCCAGTACAGGATATTGTCGGCTGTCAGCGCGGCATCGGCGACCAGCGCGACATCGGGGTGGAAGTTCTTGGCAACTTCGGTCAGCGAGTCGTTGACCTGCACCACGCGCTTGCCCTTGAGCAGCTTGCCCCTGTCGGTGGTGAAATGGTGCAGCGAGGTGCCGAAGCACACGATGCAATCGGCCTTGGCGATCAGGTCATAGGCGGCGGGGGTCGAGAGCGTGCCGAAGATGTCCATAGTATAAGGATGATCGTTGAACAGGCCCTTGGCCTTGAGCGACGTGGCCAGCGGGGCCTCAAGCCGGTCCGCGAGCCGGATCAGCGCCTCCCGCGCGTCGACCGCGCCGCCACCGGCCAGAATCACCGGGCGGCGGGCCGAGGCGATCATCCCCACGGCCTCGTCCAGATCATCGCCCGCCGGGACCATCGCGGGGGCGGTAAAGGTCGGGAAGACGGTCTTGGTGTGCTCGACCTCTTGCCACATGAAATCGGCGGGCATGTTCACCACGATGGGCCGCTTCTCTACCCGCGCGCGGTAGAAGGCGTGCGCGACGTCATACGCGGCGGTCTGCGGCGCGCGGACCTGCTCGAATCCGGCGCCGGTGACCTTGACCACTTCACGCTGGTCGATGCTTTGCAGGTTCTGCGGGTTCATCACGGCGGTATCGCCCGCCAGAAGCACCATCGGAATATGTCCGCGCGCGCCTTCGGTCAGGGCCGTGACGCAATTGGTCAGCGCCGGGCCATGGGTGACCGTGGCCACGCCAACCGAGCCGGAAACATGGCTGTAGGCCAGCGCCATCAGGACACTGCTGCCCTCATAGGCGGCGGGCACAAAGGTGCCGCCCCCGTCGCGGACGAAAGCGTCGACCATGAACAGATTGGCATCGCCCATCAGTCCGAACATAGTGTCGACACCATGGTCCAAAACGGAGCGGGCGATGGATTGATAGCAAAGGGTCTTTGCCTCGGGCATGGAGGGTCCTTGAAGCAAGGGCAGACGAGCGGGTTCGGCCGCGCCGATCACAGGCAAAGGATAACGGGGCGCTGTGCCTCGGGCAAGGCGCCGGGCGCTTGGGTCTGGCGTAGCGGGCTTTCAGGGGGGTGAACAAACCAGATGCACGACAGAAGGGGAAGGCAGCGCGGTCGTCCTTGCTTTCCTTTGCCTGCGCCCAAGCGGAGACACGCAGGGTCATCGTGAGAGAGGATGAATACGGGCGAACTGACAAGCGAATTGGCATAGAATAGCGCAAGACACGATCGCAAAGGCCTGTCGGCGCAGCGTCGGAGGCAGGGTGATGTTCCCTCAGGAAAAACATACCCTAAGATCAAATCATCGGCGGAGGGAATCAGTCGTGACGGCGTTCCCTGTCCTTTGCGAAGCGCCCTTTACCGACCGGAGATGTGGCTGATGGACTTCGATACGCGTTACCCGTGGCGTCGCTTTCTGCCAGAGGGCGTGGCACCCGACTACGCGCCCCCCGTCACGACAATGTCCGCGATTTTCGCGCAGGCGACCCGCGCCCATGCTGATCTGCCGATGCTGGAATATTACGGCGAGATTACCCGTTACGATCAGATGGCGCTGCAGGTGTCTCGGATCGCGGCGGCGCTGACAGCGCGGGGGATCGGGCGCGGCGATGTCGTGGCGCTGTATCTGCCCAATTGTCCATGGCACCCCGCCTGGCTGTTCGGCATCTGGGCTGCCGGGGCCGCCGTCACCCATCTGAGCCCGCTGGACCCGCCCCCCGCGCTGATCCACAAGATCGCCGACAGCGGCGCGCGCCTGCTGGTCACGCTGTCCGCCGAACCGTTTTGCGCCAATGCCGCGGCGGTGGTGCAGGCCCGGCCCGGTCTTGAGCTTGTGCTGTGCGACGATCCTGTCGCATTGGCCGGAGCGCCCCATATCGTATCAGCCCCGGCGCAGGATCACGCGGCGTTCATCGCCATTGCGGTGCCTTCCGCGCCTGCCGCACCCGTGGTGCCAGAGGATGTCGCGTTGCTGCAATATA